>JBGSQL010000190.1:0-3214 GCA_041738105.1 Rhodobacter sp.
GGCGAGATGCTGGACTGGGAGGCGTCCACGGGCGGCTATCTGCTGACCGCGTGCCTGGCCACGGGGCGCTGGGCGGGGCGCGCGGCGGCGGGAGTGGCACCAGACGTTTGAGGCGCGGGGTCCCCGCGGGCTGTTCGACCCCTTTTCACGGGGGCGCTGGGGTTATAGCCTGTCGCCGAGGCCGGACAGGTCTTCTTTGTCCCGACTTGAGGTGATCCAATGGGCCATGCATCCTGTGCCGCACACACGCCGCGCGATATCTGGTTCGCCGGAGGGAACCCCGGTCCGAACGATCCGCCAAGACCGGATCCCGAGGTGCCGGGCGAACCAGCCGAGCCGGAATTTCCCGACGAAAGATGGCCCGAGGACGATCCAGATGCGCCCGGGCGCGAGCTGCCCGACGATCCTTACCCGGAAGAGGCGCCTTGGCCCGATGAGACGCCATCGGGGCTGCCCGACGAGCTTGGTGCCACGGGCTGAACCGGATGAGGCGGATATCCTGCGTGGGCGTGACCGGCGGTGGGCAGAGCCTCAATTGGCCCCTTTTGTGCGCGCCAGCAGATCAAGCACCAGGGGGCCAAGCGCTTCGACGATCCGCGCGACACCCTGACGGTTCGGATGAATGCCGTCGCTCTGGAAGTAGGGCGCGGCGCTTGCCGGATCCGAGCCGTCTGCGATCAGCGGTGCAAGAAGGTTGGGATCAAGAAGCGCATCGTATTTTTCAGCCAGGTCGGGATAAAGCGCGTCAAACTCTGCCTTGTACTCGGGGCCGTAGTTGCGTGGCGCGGCGAGGCCGACGAGCAGAACGGGCAGCCCACGCGCGGTGGCACGTTGCAAGATTGCTTCGAGGTTTGCCTTTGCCGCATCGGGCGCAAGGCCGCGCAACATGTCGTTGCCGCCAAGCGCCACGATCAAGGCATCTGTTTCGGGCGTCAGCGACCACTCTAGCCGGGCAAGGCCACCCGCCGTTGTGTCGCCCGAAACCCCTGCGTTCTCGATAGTGACATCCTGTCCGCGCGCCCTCAGCCAGGCTTCAAGCTGTGGCACCAGCCCCTCGTCGCCCGCAAGGCCGTAGCCGGCGGTCAGGCTGTCGCCAAGCGCGACCACGGTAAGCGCGTCTGCAAGTGCAGGGCCTGTGACGGCGGGGGGAACGATCAGCGCGGCAAGCAGAAGGTTGCGGATGCCGCGTCGCGCGCCATATCCCAAGGACACGACTGAAGAAAAGGCGTTCCACATGACCGATCCGATCCTTTCATTGCGCGACGTGCGCCTGACGCTTGCGGGCAATGCGGGGCCTGTCGAGATCTTGCGCGGGATCACGCTAGATATCGCGCGCGGCGAGACGCTGGGTCTGGTGGGGCCGTCGGGATCGGGCAAATCCTCGCTCCTGATGTTGATGGGCGGGCTGGAACGGGCCACCGCAGGACAAGTTCTGGCGCTGGGCCAGGACCTGACCATGATGGACGAAGACCAGCTCGCGCGGTTCCGCAGGGGCAATATGGGGGTGGTGTTCCAGTCCTTCCACCTGATTCCGACAATGACCGCGTTGGAGAACGTGGCGGTGCCTCTGGAACTCGCGGGCGCAAGGGATGCTTTTGACCGCGCAGCGGCAGAATTGACCGCCGTCGGTCTGGCGGCGCGGGCAGATCACTATCCAAGCCAGTTGTCCGGGGGCGAACAGCAGCGCGTGGCGCTGGCGCGGGCCGCTGCACCCAGGCCGGCTATTCTGCTGGCAGATGAGCCGACCGGCAACCTCGATGGGGCGAATGGGGCCGCGATCATGGATCTGCTGTTCGGTTTGCGTGACCGCCATGGCGCGACGCTGGTGCTGGTGACGCATGCGCCGGAACTTGCCGCGCGTTGCGACCGGGTGGTGCGGCTGGCCGATGGCCGTGTCGTTGCCTCGGATCGGAGGGCGGCATGAGCCTGGCCGTTGCGGGGCGCATTGCGCGCCGGGAATTGCGCGGCGGTTTGCGTGGTTTTCGTATCTTTCTGGCCTGCCTGACGCTCGGCGTGGCCGCCATTGCCGCGGTGGGCCTGGTGCGGGCAGCGATCGAACGCGGATTGCAGGATCAGGGCGCGGTGTTGCTGGGCGGTGATGCCGCTATGGAGTTTACCTATCGCTTTGCCAGCGAAGCCGAGCGCGCCTACATGACGGGCATCGCCAACCGGGTGTCAGAGGTTGTCGATTTCCGATCGATGGCGGTTGTGGGCGAGGGTGATGCGGCCGATCGCGCGCTGACCCAGGTGAAAGGCGTCGATGCGCTCTATCCGCTGGTCGGCGAAGTGCCGCTTGATCCGCCGATCCCGCTGGCCGAGGCGTTGGCCGGGGCCGGCGATCTGCCGGGTGCGGTGATGGATCGGGTTCTGGTTGATCGGCTGGGCCTGCAGATGGGCGATACCTTTCGATTGGGGGTGCAACCATTCCGGCTGGGCGCCGTGCTACTGCGCGAGCCGGATTCCGCGGCGGGCGGCCTTTCGCTGGGTCCGCGCACTCTTGTGGCGACGGTGGGTCTGGCCCGGTCGGGTCTGCTGGAACCGGGTACGCTGTACGAGACAGAATACCGGCTGGACCTGCCCGAAGGTGCCGATCTTGACGCGCTCAAGGCAGGGGCCGAAGCCGCATTTCGCGACGCCGGGATGCGCTGGTCGGACAGTCGCCGTGCCGCGCCGGGGATCGAGCGGTTCGTGGATCGGATCGGATCGTTCCTGGTGCTGGTTGGGCTGGCGGGCCTGGCGGTGGGGGGCGTCGGCGTATCGGCTGCGGTCCGCGCCTACCTGGCGGGGAAGGTGCCGACAATCGCAACGCTCAAGACAGTTGGCGCGGAAGGGCGCACGATCTTCCTTGTCTATCTGATCCAGATTGCGGCGTTGACGGCCATCGGCGTGATGCTCGGGCTTATGCTCGGGGCGGCGGTGCCGCTGCTGTTCGCGGATATGATCGTGGCACGCTTGCCCTTTCCGGCAGCCTTCGCGCCCTATCCGGTGCCGCTGCTGGAGGCAGCCTTTTACGGCGTGCTGACGGCGCTGATCTTCACGCTCTGGCCTTTGGCACGCACCGAGCAGGTGCGCGCGGCGGCACTCTATCGCGGTGAAGCGCGCCGGGGTGGCGTGCCACGCTGGCCTTACCTGCTGGCACTGGCGGCGGCGGTGGCGTTGCTGGTGGGCGGAGCGGTCTGGTTCTCGGGTGTCTGGCAGTTGGCGCTTGGCACGC
>JBGSQL010000203.1:0-2892 GCA_041738105.1 Rhodobacter sp.
CGTGGCGATCGAGGCTGCCGTCAAACTCGCCGCCGCCGATGCGTCGCTTGTTCCCGAGGCGCGCCCGCTGTTGCCCGAACCCCCCGTCGCGGAACCTGCAGCGATCGCGGTCCAGCCTGCCGCGCCGCAGGCCAAGCCAAAGGCGCCCTCCAAAGAACCGCTGCAGACCCCCTTCACCAAGGCGCCTGACTCCGACGACCCCGAGATAGTCGAAGCCGACGAGCCCGAAACAAGCGCCCCCGCGCCCAAGTCCGGCACCCGCAACACCGTCGCCAAGCAGGCAACCTATGTGAACGCGATCAGCCTGTCCAAAACCAACCTGATCGGCGTCTACGGCAGCCCGTCCAAGCGCTATGCCATGGTGCGCCAGCCAAGCGGTCGTTTCGTGCGTGTCAGCGTTGGCGATCGTGTCGACGGTGGTCGTGTCGCGGCAATCACCCAAAATGAACTGCGCTACGTCAAGAACGGTCAGACCCACACGCTGAAAATGCCCAAAGGTTGATCAGACCCGGCGCAATCGTCAGCGCCCCGTCCATCGTGGCATGGACAGCGGGGGCAGGCTCCGGCTACCCTTCGTCCTGACGGCAGAGGGGACCGACAGGGTCAACCCGCAGTCGCGCCCGGCCCTCGCCGCGCCCCGCAGGAAGCCGACCAAGGCCGGCCCCGCCTTGCCATTTGACGGAGCGCGCGATGGAGAGTTTCCTTCTTCAGGCCAGCATCTACCTGGGGGCGGCCGTCCTGATCGTGCCGGTCGCGATGCGCCTGGGGCTCGGCTCGGTGCTGGGCTACCTCACCGCCGGCATCGTCATCGGCCCGGTGCTGGGGCTTGCCGGCGCGGAAACCTCGGATGTCCAGCATTTCGCCGAGTTCGGCGTCGTGATGATGCTGTTCCTCATCGGGCTGGAGCTTGAGCCGCGCACACTGTGGGAAATGCGCCAGCGACTGATCGGCCTTGGTGGCTTGCAGATCTCGTTGACAACTCTTGCCATCGCCGGCGCCGCCATGCTGCTCGGGCTCGCCTGGCCCGTTGCCCTGACAATCGGAATGATGCTGGCCCTGTCCTCGACTGCGATCGTGCTGCAGACACTGAACGAGAAGAACCTGATGCGCACGCCCGGGGGGCGATCCGTCTTCGCCGTCCTCTTGACCCAGGACATCGCCGTGGTGCCGATGCTGGCGATGGTGCCGCTGCTTGCCGCCGCCCAGGGCGGGGCGGCCAGCCGTGCAGCAGCCGAGGCTGACGATCACTCCGACCTGGTCTTGCTGCAACTGATCGACAGCCTGCCGGGCTGGGCCGCCACGCTGCTGACGCTCGCCGTCGTCGCCGCAATCGTCCTGGGCGGCCAATACCTCACCCGCCCGCTTTTCCGTTTCGTCCATGCCTCGCGCCTGCCCGAGATGTCCACCTTCACCTCGCTGCTGTTCGTGCTCGTGGTGGCGCTTCTGATGACGCTTGTGGGGCTATCGCCCGCGCTCGGCACCTTCCTCGGCGGTGTCGTTCTGGCCAACTCCGAGTTCCGCCACCAGCTCGAGGCCGACATCAATCCGATCAAGGGCCTGCTGCTCGGGGTGTTCTTCATGACCGTCGGCGCCCGGATCGACTTTTCGGTCTTCGTGGCGCAGCCCGTTGTGATCCTGGGCCTGACACTTGGCCTCGTGGCAATCAAGGGGGCGGTGCTGCTGCTGCTCGGCCGGATCTTCGGGCTTGGGGGCGGCGATCGCTGGCTGTTCGGCCTCAGCCTCGCCCAGGGTGGCGAGTTTGCCTTCCTGCTCGTCGGATTCTCGCTCCAGCAGATGCTGCTAACCGGGGCCGTCGCCCAGATCGTGCTGCTGGTCATCGGGTTCTCGATGCTGCTCACGCCGCTGCTCTTCTTCCTCCAGGCCCGCATCGCGCAGCGTCTCGCCCCGAAACCGGGCGAGCACCCGCCCGACAAGATCAAGGAACGCGGCCGCGTCATCATCGCCGGCATCGGGCGGTTCGGGCAGGTCGTGAACCGGCTGGTCCGGATGAGCGGGATCGACACCGTTGTTCTGGATTCCGACATGACCGTGCTCGAAACGATGCGCCGCTTCGGGGTCAAGGGCTACTTCGGCGATCCGACCCGGCCCGAACTGCTCGAAGCGGCCGGCCTTGCCAAGGCCGAAGTGCTGGTCGTGGCCGTCGATACCCGCGATGCCGCGACCAAGATCGTGGCCTTTGCCCGCAAGGCCCGCCCCGATCTGCACATTGTCGCCCGCGCCCGGGACCGGGTCCATGTGTACGAGCTGTATCAGGCCGGGGCCGACGACATCGTGCGCGAAACCTTCGACAGTTCGGTGCGGGCGGGCCGCTACGTTCTGGAAAACGTCGGCTTCACTGAATACGAGGCCGCAAAGCTGTCCCAGACCTACTACAAGGTCGATCGCGCCGCCTTGCGCGAACTGGCCGAGCTCTGGGTGCCCGGCCAGCCGATCCACCTGAACGACGCCTATGTCGAACGGGCCAAGCAGCTTGATCGCGATCTGGAAACCGCGCTGATCGAGGGGCTTGACGACGACGGCACGAAGGCCGCCGAGTAACTCGCCTACCCCTCCGACACCCCGGCTTCGGCAAAGGTCGCCATCCCCGAATGGCAGGCCAGCGCGCCCTTGACGATCCCGATCGCCAGCGCCGCGCCGGATCCTTCGCCCAGCCGCAACCCCAGGTCCAGCAGCGGCACCTTGCCCAACCGCTCCAACAGCGCGCGATGCGCCCCTTCCGCGCTCAGATGCCCCGCCACCGCATGATCCAGCGCGCCCGCAACCTCGCACTCCAGCACCGCCGCAGCGGCGCAGCAGATAAACCCGTCCAGGATCACCGGGATCCGTTCCATCCGCGCCCGCGCGATCGCCCCGGCCATCGCCGCCAGTTCG
>JBGSQL010000212.1:0-5136 GCA_041738105.1 Rhodobacter sp.
GCGCTGCGGTGTGCGCCGCATGTGCGGCTCGATCACCCGGTCCGCCTGTTCCAGGTGCCGCAGCACGCTGAGGGCCAGTCGCTGCGCCCGGCCCCGATCCCCCGGGGCCAGCCCCGACAACGGCCCGTTCGGCTCTGCCAGCACATCGGCCAGCATCCGCCTTTCGCCCAGCACGGCATCGAGGATTGCCACTGCCGCAGCCCGCGCCGCCAGTCCGTCTGCCGCCATGGCCCGTATCCCCGCGCCTTGCTCCCGAAGGTGTCCGGCGTATATCAAGGGCATCGCCTGCACAAGAAAGCCGCAAGATGCCAAAGACGCCCGACCTTCCGCCCGAAGCCCTTCGCGCCCTTGCCGAGGCCGAGGAACGCCGCAAACAGGCCAGCCAAGCCCTGCCGAAAGAATTGGGTGGGCGCGACGGGCCGGAACCCATCCGATACGGAGATTGGGAACGCAAGGGCCTGGCGATCGACTTCTGATCAGCGCAGCTTGAACGCCGCAGACTCCCCGTTGCCCCTGTCAACGGTAAAGCGGATCTCTTCGCCGCCCTTTGCCTCGACCAACTGGCAGTTGAACGGAATCGGCATCCCGCTCCAGTCCATATCGCGGCAGAAGTAACCATCCTGCCAATCCCAGCGCCCGGTCAGATCCCAGCCAAGCGCGCTTCCCTCGATCTGGCCGTCGCCTTGAACCTTGATCCTGATGCGGAACAGGTTGAGCCGCAATTCGCGCCCTTCGACCAGCGACAGAAACTCGGTCTTGTCGCGAATGGGCTCAAATTCGTTCGCCTTGGCCGGCACAGCCGCCAGCATCAGCACACCGAAGATTGGCAAAATCCATGACACGGCGGGCACCCCAACAGCGATTCACCCCGGATCTACGCACATCCGACCGGATCGGATCACTGCGCGGCCAGTCCGGGGTCACAGTCCAAGCACATCGTTCATATCATATTCGCCGGGCTTCTGCATCTGTCCCCACAGCGCAGCCCGCAGGGCGCCCCGCGCAAAGATCGCCCGATCCGTCGCGATATGCCGCAACACGATCCGCTCGCCCTCGGTGGCAAAGATCACGTCATGCTCGCCCACGATGTCGCCCCCGCGGATCGACGAAAACCCGATTGCGCCACGATCACGGGCGCCCGTGATCCCGTCGCGCGCGGCCTCGCGCACATCGGCCAGGCGCACGCCCCGTCCCTCGGCGGCAGCCTCGCCCAACATCAGCGCCGTGCCTGAAGGCGCATCCACCTTCATGCGATGGTGGGCTTCGACCACCTCGATGTCCCAGTCGCCATCCAGTGCCTTGGCCACGACTTTCGTCAGTTGAACCAGCAGGTTGACGCCCAAGCTCATGTTTCCGGCGCGCACGATCACCGCATGGCGCTCCGCCGCCGCGATCTTCGGCAGATCGCCCTGGTCCAGCCCCGTCGTGCCGATCACATGCACGGCGCGCGCCTGTGCCGCGAGGGCTGCGAACTCGACCGTGGCCGCCGGTGCGGTAAAGTCGATCACTGCCTGGGCTGTCGCGAACGCCTCCAGCGGATCGTCGGTCACGATCACACCCACCGGCGCCCCGCCCAGTGCCAAACCCACGTCGTGCCCGACCCAAGCGTGCCCAGTCCGCTCGACGCAGCCCACCAGCCGCGCCTTGTCCGAGGCCCCGACCGTCTCGATCAGCATCCGGCCCATGCGCCCCGACGCCCCGGTGATGACGATGCCTGGCAGATCCGTCATGGCCCTGTTCCTCCACGTGTTCGGCACTGCTTAGCCGCTTCCACCCGGCCGCGCAAAGCCCGCCGTTGCGGGGCGCAAGGAAAGTGCTTACATCCGCGCCATGGCACAGAACCGTTCTTCCCGGGGCACAGGCCCCAGCCAGCGCCAGTTGCGCGTCGGCGAACTGATCCGCCGCACCTTGTCCGAGGTGCTGTCGCGGCAAGAGGTGCATGACCCCGACCTGAACCGCATGTCGATCACCGTGGGCGAGGTTCGCGTCTCGCCCGACCTGCGGGTCGCCACGGTCTACGCCCTGCCGCTTGGCGGTCAGGCCAAGGACGAGGCGATCGCGGCGCTCAAGCGCAACAATTACGAATTGCGCCGCGCCGTGGCCCGCAACGTGCTGCTGAAATCCGTGCCGGAACTGCGCTACCAGATCGACGAGACCTTCGATCGGATCGAACAGGCCCGCCGCCTGTTCGCCGACGAGTCCGTGCAGCGCGACCTCCGCGCGCCCGATCCCGAGTTGGTTGATCCCGAGTCAGTCGATCCCGAGGCGCCCGATCCCGAGGCGGGCAATCCCGATGCCCCGAAGGTCTGAGCGATGCGGCTGGCTTTGGTTCTGTTCGCGCTGACGCTGCTGCCCTCTGCCGCGTCGGCGGCATGTGCCGACCGCAAGTTCGAAGGGCGCGGTTACACCGTGTGTCAGGTGACGACGGCCGAGGATCTTCGCATCTTCCAGACCGCGCCAGATGGCACGACTTTTGGCAGTTTCGAGCGGGTGAACGCGTCTTTGGCGGATCAGGGGCAGCGGCTTGGTTTTGCGATGAACGCGGGCATGTATCACCCCGACCGCGATCCGGTTGGTCTGATGATCGAGGGCGGGCAGGAACGCGCGCGCATCGTCACGTCCGCCGGACCGGGCAACTTCGGGTTGCTGCCGAACGGGGTCTTCTGCATCACCGACCGCTTCGCGGTGATCGAATCGCGCCGCTTCGCCAAGGCGCCCCCGGCCTGCCGCTATGCCACGCAATCCGGGCCGATGCTGGTCATCGACGGGGCGCTGCATCCGCGCTTCATCCCCGACTCACCCTCGCGCTACATCCGCAACGGTGTCGGCGTCAGCGCCGATGGCGCGACCGCCTGGTTCGTGATCTCGCGCGAAAGAGTGAACTTCGCTGAACTCGCGCGCTTTTTCCGCGATGCGCTCAGGTCACCGCAGGCGCTCTATTTCGATGGCAATGTCTCGCGGCTCTACGCCCCCGAAATCGGCCGCAATGACATCGGCTTTCCGATGGGTCCGATCGTGGGCGTGGTGGTGCCGGCCGGCTGATCGGCCTGGGGCGAGACCGTCTTGCAGATCGGCGCCCGCGCTGTGACGGGCTCGGCCTGCCGGCCCGCGCCCGCCTTTGCCACTCTGCCAAAGCGCAACATCGCGTCTTCCCTTCCGGTCCGTCCCGCGCTAGCACCCGGCCTTCTGCGAAGCTGGGGAAGATCATGGCACGCACGCGAAAGGGCAGGGCGATTTCCGGCTGGCTTGTTGTGGACAAGCCCGCGGGCGTGACCTCGACCGCCGTCGTCAACAAGGTGAAATGGGCGTTCCAGGCGCAGAAGGCCGGCCATGCCGGCACGCTCGACCCCGCCGCGACCGGGGTTCTGGCCGTCGCGCTGGGCGAGGCGACCAAGACCGTCCCCTACATCACCGACGCGCTGAAGTGCTACCACTTCACGATCCGCTTCGGCGCGGCCACGTCAACCGACGATGCCGAAGGCGCCACGCTGGCGACATCTGATGCACGCCCGACCGATGCCCAGATCGAAGCGGCGCTGGCACAGTTCCGGGGCGAGATCATGCAAACCCCACCGCAGGTCTCGGCCGTCAAGATCGACGGCGCACGTGCCTATGATCTTGTCCGCGAGGGCGAGACGGTAACGATCGCACCGCGCCCGCTGTGGGTTGAAAGCCTGACCCTTCTCTCCCGCCCCGATCCCGACCACGCCGAGCTTGAAATGGTCTGCGGCAAGGGTGGCTACGTTCGCGCCATCGCCCGCGATCTGGGTGCGGCCCTTGGCTGCCTGGGCCATGTTGCCTGGCTGCGCCGTACCTGGTCCGGCCCTTTCGACGCCCAGGACGGCGTTTCGATCGACGAGATAGATCGCCTCGCCCGCACGCCAGAGCTGGATGCGAAACTCCTGCCGCTCGAAATTGGGCTTGCAGATCTGCCGGAACTCCCTGCCACGCCCGAAGGGGCCGCGCGCCTGCGCAACGGCAATCCCGGCATGGTGATCGCCTCGGACGTCGAGTACGGCGACGAGGCCTGGGCCAGCTACCAGGGCCGCGCCATTGCGGTTGGCACCTACCGGGCAGGCGAATTGCATCCGACCCGCGTCTTTGCCGCCTGAACAGCCGCTTCGGCGTGCCACTCTGTCCCGCGCTCGCCTGTCTGCGGCCCGGTCGCGTAGGCAGCCACCCTTCCGCTTCGATCGGCCGCGCGCTAGCCTGCTGTCGGTTTTTAATCCCATCAGGGCCTGCCCATGATCACCCGTCACCACCAGAAGGGCGACGCCTCGTCCACCGCCCTTTATTCCCCGTGCGAGCGCTATCGTTATGTGCTGACCCGCACCTGGGCCCCCGCCGATCCAAAGGCCGTCTTCGTAATGCTCAACCCCTCCACCGCCACCGAGATCCAGAATGATCCAACGGTGGAACGCTGCGAACGTCGCGCCCGCGCGCTGGGGTTCGGGGCGTTTCGCGTGGTCAACATCTTTGCCTTCCGCGCCACCGATCCCACCGTCATGCGCGCCGAGGCCGATCCCATTGGCCCGGAAAACGATGCGGCGATCCATGGCAGTGCGCTATGGGCCGACCGGATCGTCTGCGCCTGGGGCAGCCATGGCGCCCACCTTGATCGTGGGCGCCAGGTGGAACGCCTGCTGCGCGCGCTCGACCGTCCGCTCTGGCACCTCGGGCTGACGCAGGGCGGCCAGCCAAGGCACCCGCTTTACATTGCCTACGCTTGTCAGCCCGAGCGCTGGGCCTGATCTGTCAGGCCGCGCGGGTCAGATCCGGCGACAGGCGGATCGTCGCGGGATCCAGATCCTGCACCCCCGGCACTTCGGCCACCGCCACGCCATCCAGCATCACCACGGAACCCTCGCCATCCTCGCTGGGGGCAACGCTCAGCGTCGGGTCGGGGTGCTGCTCGGGGTCATAGACAACCACGATCTCGTCCATCGCCGCATCGAAATCCTCGATCCGCGTCAGCGCCTCACCCTCGGTCCAATCCGACAGCGCAAACCTGTCGGCCCCGTCGCCGCCGCTCGCCAGGTCGCCCGCGCCCGGTGCCAGCCAGTCGTTTCCGGGCCCGCCGTTCAGGGCATCGTCCGCCGCGTCGCCCCGGCCATCCAGCGTATCCTCACCTTCGCC
>JBGSQL010000223.1:0-1726 GCA_041738105.1 Rhodobacter sp.
GGCACGCCATGCTTGCGGGCGAATTGTGCCGTGACGACAGGCCAGAGCGCCCGCACGACGGCAGCGGCAAGATCGGCATAGCTGCGCCCTGCCTCATCCGCGTCGATCAGGCCGCGCAGGTGGTGGACGCCAATGCGGAAATGCCATTCCTTCATCCAGCGCCGCGCCGTGTCGAGGCTTGCCTCGTAATCCGCCACGGCCGCCAGGTGGCCCGCGAGGTCCGCCGTCAGGGGCGCCTCGCCGGGCCAGGGGGAAAAGAAACTGCCGCCGATGACGGCATCGAGAACGGCGGCGTTGCGCGACAGATAGCGCGCGAGGGCCGGAGAAATCGACGCGATGTCAACGATCAGATCGACCAAGGGCGGGTTCGCCTCGAACAGCGAGAAAAGCTGCACCCCCGCGGGCAACCCGGCGAGAAAGCCGTCGAGCGCGACAAGCGCCTCGTCGGGGCTCGCGGCGCGGGCGAGGCTTTTCAGCAGCGTGGGGCGCAGGCGGCGGAAGATGGCCGTCGCGCGATCCGACCGCAGCGCAGGATAGCTCGACCAGCCCTCGACGATCCGGCGCGCCTGGGGCGACAGATCGGGGCCAACGGACACCTCGCCCGGCGCGAAGAAACCGCCGGTCAGGTGTTCGACCCGAGCCAGCCGATCCAGCAGGGTCTGGCGGAACGTCGCGACATCGGCCTGCCCGGTGAAATGCGCGATGCGTGCGATGCCGTCGTCCGTGGCGGGCAGGCTGTGGGTTTGGGCGTCGTTCACCATTTGCAACCGGTGCTCGATCTCGCGGTGCGCGCGGTAGTGATCGGTCAGTTCGGTGGCAACCTCGGACGGGATCCAGCCGCGATCCGCCAGCGCCGCAAGCGCCCCGGTCGTGCTGCGGCAGCGCAATGTCGGATCGCGCCCGCCCGCGATCAACTGCCGGGTCTGGGTAAAGAACTCGATCTCGCGGATGCCGCCCTGGCCCAGTTTCAGGTTGTGACCTTCGACCTGGAGCGGCCCGTGCAGGTGGCGATGGTCGCGGATGCGCAGGCGCATGTCATGGGCATCCTGGATCGCGGCGAAGTCGAGGTGCTTGCGCCAGACGAAGGGCACGAGCGTGCGCAAAAAGCGCTCGCCCGCCGCGATGTCGCCGGCGCAGGGGCGCGCCTTGATGTAGGCAGCGCGTTCCCAGGTGCGGCCGTGCGATTCGTAGTAGGTTTCGGCGGCGGCCATCGACAGGCAGACCGGCATGACGGCGGCATCCGGACGCAGCCGCAGATCGGTGCGGAACACATAGCCGTCGCTGGTCAGATCGGACAGAAGCGCGGCCATCCGCCGGGTGACCCGGATGAAGGCGGCGCGCGCCTCTTGCGTCTGGCCGGGATAGCGGGTTTCGTCAAACAGGCAGATCAGGTCGATGTCGGAGGAGTAGTTCAACTCGCCCGCCCCCATCTTGCCCATCGCGAACACCACCATCCCGCCAGCGGTGGTGGCATCTTCGGGTGTCGCGCCGGGGAGGCGGCCGCGGCGGATTTCGTCGGCGACAAGCGCCGACACGCACACCTGCACGGCGGTGTCGGCGAAGTTGGTAAGGGCGCCCGTCACCTGTTCCAGCGCCCACACCCCACCCAGATCGGCGAGTGCGGCCAGCAGGGCGATCCGGCGCTTGGCCTCGCGCAGTGCGGCACCCAGAGCGGCGAGGGGCACGGTTGGCAGAGGCGAGACGACGGCCTTGAGCGCGCCTTCGG
>JBGSQL010000241.1:0-1704 GCA_041738105.1 Rhodobacter sp.
GCACGGCCACGGCGAGCCAGACCGCCCCCACGGCAAGCGACAGGGCGAGCGGCGCGCGCGTGGCGTCCCATGCTGGATCAGACGGGCGCCGCCAAAGGCCAAAGACGGCGTGCAGGATCAGCCAGAGATAGATCAGGCCCCAGATTGCAAAGGCATAGCCCGCCGGCAGGACGGCCGGGCTTTCGATCCGGATCGGAAACTGGGTCAGGTCGTAACCGCGAAAGCGGGGCGTGAAGACGGGGGAGGCGCCGAAGGCGAGGGCTGCGAGCAGCACGAGAAGGGGTTTGATCTGCATGGCGGCTCTCTTTCAATCGTGATCAGCTTTCAATCGGACTCGGGCGCGCGGCCGGCGAACGGCCCGAGCGGTCTGCCACCGGAAGGCCGCAAAGAGCGGGCCGGTTCCCCGTTTGGAACCGGCGGGCGGCGAAGCGGCAGGTGACAAGGGGCGGGGATCCTTCCCCTGCAACATACGCTCAGGCCGTTTCGCCTTAGACCAGCGTGCCGTCCGCCGCGATCCGTGTCTTGCCGCCCAGATAGGGATGCAGCGCGGCGGGCAGATCGACCGAGCCATCCGCCTGCTGGCCATTTTCCAGCACGGCAATCAGCGTGCGACCCACGGCGAGGCCCGAGCCGTTCAGGGTATGGACGAACTCGGGCTTGCCGCCTGCGGGGCGGTAGCGGGCGTTCATCCGGCGGGCCTGGAAATCACCGCAGACCGAGACCGAGCTGATCTCGCGGTAGGTGTTCTGGCCGGGCAGCCAGACCTCGAGATCATGGGTCTTTTGCGCGCCAAAGCCCATGTCGCCAGTGCAAAGGACGACGGTGCGATAGGGCAGGGCCAGTTTTTCAAGGATCGCCTCGGCGCAGCGCGTCATCCGGTCATGTTCGGCCAGCGAGGTGTCCGGTGTTGTGATGCTGACCATCTCGACCTTTTCGAACTGGTGCTGGCGCAACATGCCCGAGGTGTCCTTGCCGGCGCTGCCCGCCTCGGAGCGGAAGCACTGGGTGTGGGCGGTCATGCGCAGGGGAAGGCTGCCTTCGTCAAGGATCTCGCCTGCGACGGTGTTGGTCAGCGTGACCTCGGAGGTGGGGATCAGCCACCAGCCATTCGTGGTCTGGTAGCTGTCTTCGGCAAACTTCGGCAGCTGGTTGGTGCCATACATCGCCTCGTCCTTGACCAGAACCGGGGTCCAGGTTTCGGTCAGGCCGTGTTCGGTGATGTGGGTGTCGAGCATGACCTGGGCCAGCGCGCGGTGAACGCGGATCACTGCGCCGCGCAGCACCACGAAGCGGCTGCCGGAAAGCTTGGCCGCCGTTTCGAAATCCATGCCGGGTTTGACTCCGGCGATGTCGAAATGCTCTTTCGGGGCGAAGTCGAAGCTGCGCGGCGTGCCCCAGCGGCGGATCTCGACATTGCCGGTTTCGTCGGGGCCGTCGGGCACATCGGCCAGCGGCAGGTTGGGGATGGCGAGAAGCGCGTCACGCAGCTGGGCCTCGTGGGCGGCGGCCTGATCTGTCAGGCGGGCGATTTCGGCCTTGGTGTCGGCCACCAGGGTGCGCAGACGCTCGAATTCAGCCTGATCGCCACGGGCGCGGGCGGCGCCGACGTCTTTCGAGGCGCGGTTCTGGTCGGCCTGGGCGGTTTCGGCCGGGTGACCATCGATCAGGGCGATTCCCTGCACTTGGAAGGCGATCGCCTGCGCT
>JBGSQL010000289.1:0-1809 GCA_041738105.1 Rhodobacter sp.
CTGCGGGTGATCGCGCGCGGGACGCCCGGATTCTCGGGTGCCGATCTGATGAACCTGGTGAACGAGGCGGCACTGACGGCGGCGCGCATGGGGCGGCGGTTCGTCACCATGGACGACTTCGAGAACGCCAAGGACAAGGTAATGATGGGGGCCGAGCGCCGGTCGATGGTGCTGACACCCGATCAGAAGGAAAAGACCGCCTATCACGAGGCCGGCCACGCGATCGTGGGCATGAACATGCCCAAGTGCGACCCGGTCTACAAAGCCACGATCATCCCGCGCGGCGGGGCGCTTGGAATGGTTGTCAGCCTGCCCGAGATGGACCGGCTGAACATGCACAAGGACGAGGGCAAGCAGAAGATCGCGATGACCATGGCGGGCAAGGCCGCCGAGATCATCAAGTATGGCGCGGAAGGCGTGTCTTCCGGTCCGGCGGGCGATATTCAGCAGGCCAGCGCACTGGCGCGCGCCATGGTGATGCGCTGGGGCATGTCGGACGCCGTGGGCAACATCGACTATGCCGAAGCGCACGAGGGCTATCAGGGCAACACGGCCGGTTTCTCGGTGTCGGCCGACACCAAGACGCTGATCGAGGCCGAGGTGAAGCGGTTGATCGACGAGGGCTATGACACGGCCTATCGCGTTCTGACCGAGAAGGCCGAGGATTTCGAGCGGCTGGCGAAGGGTCTGCTGGAGTATGAGACGCTGACCGGCGACGAGATCCGCAAGGTGATCGCGGGTGAGGTGCTGGGCGGCGGCGGTGATGCCGATGTGCCGCCGAGCGGCGGCAATGCGCCAAGCCTGGTGGCCATTCCGAAAACCAAGCCCAAGGCCCCGCGGGCTGGTGGCGGCCTTGAGCCTGAACCTTCGGCCTGAGGCGGGGCGTGAACGCCGGATCCGATGATTGGGACCCCGAAACCTATTCCAGGTTTCGGGGTCTTCGTTTGCGCCCCGCGCTGGATCTGCTGGGCCAGGTGGGGGATCTGCCAGAGGGAGCGATCGTTGATCTGGGCTGCGGCAACGGGGCGATCGGCGAAACGCTGGCGGCGCGGTGGCCGGACCGTGTGCGGATCGGACTGGACCAGTCGCCCGCGATGCTGGCCAAGGCGGCCGAGACGGGGTGCTACACCGATCTGATCGAGGCCGATCTGGTGGACTGGCGTCCCGAGTTGCCGGTTGCGCTGATCTTTTCCAATGCCGCGCTGCACTGGCTGGGTGCGCATGAGGTGCTGCTGCCGCGACTGGCCGGGCTGATTGCGCCGGGCGGGGTTCTGGCGGTGCAGATGCCGCGCCAGGAAGGGGCGCCGTCGCATCGGTTCCTGCGGGATATCGCGGCGGCGATGTTTGCCCTGGAAACCGATGCGGGCGGCACGCCGCGGGTTCACGCGGCGGAATACTATTGGCGGCTGCTGCATCCGGTGGGCGAGGTGACCGCCTGGGAGACGGAATATGTCCAGCATCTCGACCCCGCGCCCGAGGGGCATCCGGTGCGGCGATTCACCGAAGGCACGGTGATGCGGCCCTATCTGGCGCGGCTGTTGCCCGAGCAGATCAGCGCCTTTACCGCGGCCTATGACGAGGCGCTGGGGGCTGCCTATCCGCTGTTGCCGGATGGTTCGGCGCTGTTCCCGTTCCGCCGGGTGTTCTTTACGGTGCAGCTTTGACATGCCGGTTCTGATCGAAGCGCCCTTTGCCGCCCGGATCGTCTGGCTGGGCCGGGTGGCGGACCGCAAGGCGGCGCTGGCCTCGGCTGCGGTGGAGAGTTTGCGGGTGGGGTTCGCCGGCCCCGAGGGCGAGGCGCATGGCGGA
>JBGSQL010000356.1:0-6189 GCA_041738105.1 Rhodobacter sp.
ACCCTGGTGCTGAACGGCGCTGGTACCTGGGGCGGCAGCACCACTCTTGCCGCGGGCACCCTGCGCCTCGGCGTGGCCAACGCCCTGCCCGGCGCCTCGGCGCTGATGTTCACTGGCGGCACGCTGGACATGAACGGCTTCAGTCGCACCATTTCCCCGCTGTCGGGCACCGGCGCGATCGAGCTTGGCACAGCCGATGTCACCATCGACCAGACAGTCGAGGGCACCTTCATCGGGCCGATCACCGGCACCGGCAGCCTGACCAAGACCGGATCCGAGACGCTGACCCTGATCGGCACGAACACCTACTCGGGCGGCACTACGGTTTCGGCCGGCACGCTGCGCGGCGATGCCACCAGCCTGCAGGGCGATATCGCGAACAACGCGGCCGTCGTGTTCGATCAGGCCCTCGCAGGTGCGTTCGGCGGGATCATGTCCGGCACCGGCAGCCTGACCAAGACCGGCCTTGGCACCCTGTCGATGACCGGGGTCAGCACATTCTCGGGTGGAACCTTTGTCGAGCAGGGTACGCTGTCGGTCGACGGCACTGTTTCCGGCCCGCTTGTAGTCCAGGCGGACGCCACCCTGGCCGGCCGTGGGACGGTGGGCGATGTGCAGGTGCTGGCGGCCGGCACGATCGCGCCGGGCAATTCGATCGGCACGCTGACGCTTGCCTCGCTTGATCAAGCCGGGATCTATGCGCTGGAATACCGCGCGCCGCCGTCCGGCAGCTTTGCCTTCGTGGCCAGTGGAACGGGTCAAAGCATGCGCGGCCGCAACACCCTGCTCGATCCCGGTCTGGCCGTGACGGATCAGGATGCCGACCTGATCCATGTCACCGGCGCGGCCACGCTGGCGGCGGGCAGCACGGTCAGCCTCAACCGGCTTGGCACGGATCTGTCGTTCACCGAGGCATTCAACGCCCCCGGCAACACCAATCGCGAATTGCGCTATCTGATCCTGCGCGCCGACGGCGGCGTGACCGGGCAGTATGTCGCGCTGTCGGAAAGCGGATCGCAGCTTGAATATCTCGACAATGGCGGCGCGCCGGGGCTCGAGGATGTCTGGCTGGTGCTGCGCGGTCCGGATGTTCCGATCATCACCAGCGCGGCGCCCGCGCCCTATGCGCTGCCCCTGCCCAGCGATCGGCCCGCCTGCGATCTTGCCAGCCTGGCCGCCGGCCAGCAGCGCTGCTTCTTCGTACAGGGTACGGTCGGACAGTTCGACCTGGACGCAGACGGTGCCATCGCCGGCACGGACACCGACGCCTGGGACGGGATGGTCGGCGCAGGTGCGCAAGTGGCGGACGGGCTCTGGCTGGGTTTCGCACTGGGTCACCAGGATGGCGACGCCGATCTGTCGGATGGCACGGGCTCTGCCGACTACACGCGTCTGTCCGGCAACCTCTGGGGCAACTGGCAGTCAGGCGCGTTCGAGGTGCGGGGCTGGCTTGGCGTTGGCACCTACGTTGTCGCGTCCGCCCGCCAGACGGCAACTGGCGCCATAGCGGCGGCCGACTATGACGGCAGCTCATCCTATCTGGCGCTCGAGGCACGCCGCTGGCACGAGGTGCGGCCGGGTTTCGCGCTGACGCCGCTTCTGGGGCTGGCCGCGGCGCGGCTGGAAACCGATCCCTATACGGAAACCGGGGGCGGCATCGAGAATTTCAGTGCCGACGACCAGTCGCGCTCAAGCCTGCGCAGCCTGATCGGGATCGAGGGCCGCTGGCGCCCCGAAGGCACATCGGTGCCCGTCGTGCTGGAGGCGTCGCTTGGCTGGAGCCACGAGTTCGGCGATACGACAACCGACCTGTCCGGCACGTATGAGGGCGACATCACGTCAACGACCCTGTCCAGCGTCAGCCCCTCGGCCCCGCGCAATGAACTTGCAGCCACCATCGGGGCCACTTTCGCGCTGGATGACCGCAACACGCTGCGTCTCGACTATGGCTTGGGCTATGGCGACAACGTGCTGAACCAGGCCGCCACGGCCCGCTGGACCCTGGCCTTCTAAGCGACCCGCTTGCGGAAGGGGCGGCGTCAGCCGCCCCGGACCAGTTCTACCATCCGCGAGACGTTATCGGGGTCGGCGTCGGGCGTGATGCCATGGCCAAGGTTGAAGATGTGCGGCCCCTTCGAGAACGCGCGCAGCACATGGCGCACCGCGGCATCAAGGGCAGGCCCCCCCGTCACCATGTGCGACGGATCGAGATTGCCCTGCACACAGCCATCCTTCTGCACATTCTCGGCACCCCACTCGGGCGACACCGAATTGTCCAGCGCGACGCAATCTGCCCCGGTCGCCGGTGCGAAGCCAATATAGCCCTCGCCCGCCTCGCGCGGAAAGGCGATCACTGGCAACCCGGGGTGGCGGGCCTTGAGTGCAGCGATGATGCGCGCGGTGGGCGCCACCGCGAAATCCCGGAAATCCTGTCCCTTCAGCGATCCTGCCCAGCTGTCGAACAGCTTGACCACCTCGGCCCCCGCCTGAACCTGCATCGAGAGGTATTCGATCGTGCCTTCGGTGATCAGGTCGATCAGCGCCTGGAACGTCGCGCGGTCATCCGATTTCAGCGCATGGGCCGGGGCCTGGTCAGGGGTGCCACGCCCGGCAATCATGTAGGTCGCCACCGTCCAGGGCGCGCCTGCAAACCCGATCAGCGTGGTTTCGGCCGGCAGGGCGCGCGCGACGATGCGCACCGTCTCATAAACCGGCGCAAGCGTCTCGTGGATCGCCTCGACGGGTTTCAACACGTCAACGTCGTGGCGCGTGGCGATGGTCGAAAGTCGCGGCCCTTCGCCTTGGGTGAACCACAGATCGGCCCCCAGCGCCTGCGGCAGCAGCAGGATGTCGGCGAACAGGATCGCGGCATCGAAGCCAAAGCGGCGCACCGGTTGCAATGTAACTTCCGCCGCAAGGTCCGGCGTATAGCACAGCTTCAGAAAATCCCCCGCCTTGGCCCTGGTTTCCCGGTATTCCGGCAGGTAGCGGCCCGCTTGACGCATCATCCAGATCGGCGGTGTGGGAAGGATCTCGCCCTTGAGCGCCCGCAGCATGGTCTTTTCTGTCATCTTCCACCTTTGAGTTTTGCGATGCGTCCACCCGCAAGCCGGCCTTGTCAATACCGAGTTGTCAGGCGCGGTTGACATGGGTAAGCCTTGGGCCATGACCCAATCCTTGCCCTCTCCCGCCCAGCCCTTGCGTATCGGAACTCGCGGATCCCCGCTTGCCCTGTGGCAGGCACATGAGGTGCGGCGCAGCCTGATGGCAGCCTTTGATCTGCCCGAGGACGCCTTTGCGATCGTGATCATCAAGGTCACCGGCGATCAGATCCTCGACAAGGCGCTCAAGGATATCGGCGGCAAGGGCCTTTTCACCCGTGAGATCGAAGAGGCGCTGCTGGACGGCGGCATCGACATCGCCGTGCATTCCATGAAGGACATGCCGACCGTGCAGCCTGCGGGGCTGATCCTTGATTGCTACCTTCCGCGCGAGGATGTGCGCGATGCCTTCGTCTCGCCCGGCGTCGCCCGGCTTGCCGATCTGCCGCAGGGCGCGGTGGTGGGTTCATCCAGCCTGCGGCGGCGCGCACAACTCGCGCTGCGCCGCCCAGATCTGCGGCTGGTCGAGTTTCGCGGCAACGTCCAGACCCGCATGAAAAAGCTCGAGGACGGGGTCGCGGCCGCCACATTTCTTGCGATGGCCGGGTTAAACCGCCTTGGTCTGGCGCATGTCGCCCGTTCTGCCATCGAGGTCGACGAGATGCTGCCGGCCGTTGCACAGGGTGCCATCGGGATTGAGCGTCGTCTGGCCGATCCCCGCGTCGAGGACCTGCTGGCGGGCATCCATCACGCGCCAACCGGCCTGCGCCTGGCCGCCGAGCGGGCCTACCTGCGCACACTCGATGGCTCCTGCGAAACCCCGATCGCGGGGCTGGCGGTACTCGACGGCGACAGGATCCGGCTGCGCGGCGAGATCCTGCGCCCCGATGGCAGCGAAGCCATCGACGGCGAAATGTCCGGGCCGGTGGCCGAGGCGGCGGCGCTGGGCGAAGCTCTGGCGCGCCAGTTGCTGGGCCAGGCACCATCGGGCTTCTTCGCCTGGCGGGATCAATGAGCCCCATCGTTACAAGAACTTTACCAAACCGACACAGATAATTTACACTCGGCCGAACGTGGATCGCGTTCGGAGCGTTTCGAATGGCTCAGATACGTCGTCCGGATCTGCCGGATCAGATCGCCCAGGCAATCGGCCGGGCGCTGTGCGATGCGCCTGCGCGCGTGCAGCGGCTCGACACGCCTTTGGGGCGGCTCTGGCTCAAACGGGTTGAACGGCTTTCGCTGAAATGGGTGCTGCGAAAGGGCAAGCCTTTGCGCTCGTTCGAAAGAGAGCGTTCGGGATTGCACCTTTTGGGTCAGGCGGGGTTGCCGGTGGCGCCCATCATCGCCGAAGGATCGGATTTCTTCGTGACGCCCGATCTTGGCTGTTCCCTGCGCGCGCTTATGGCTGATCCGGTCGTGTCGGCTGATGAACGGCAGGCGGCCTTCGAGGCCACGGGACGGGCGCTGGCAATCTTCCATCTGGCCGGTTTCAGCCATGGCCGTCCTGCCGTCTGCGACCTGTGTTGGGATGGAACCGAGGTTCGCTTCATCGACATGGAGCGGTTCTCGCCGCGCAAGCAGCATCCGCGCCACCAGGCGATCGATGTCCTGATCTTGCTGCACTCGATCTTCGCCGCAGGCGGGGAGGCCGCCGATGCCAGGGCCGTTGTCACCAGTTATCGCGCCTCGGCCAACCCAGACGCCTGGCCGGGGGTCAAACGCCTCGACCGGCGGCTCGCGCCGCTTGGGTCACTGGCAACCTGGGTCAGCGCGCGAAAGCCGCGCTCGCGCGATCTGGCTGCGGTGCCGCGGACGCTGGCCTTTGTCGCGTCTGCAGACTGATCGTCCGTCGCGAAGTGCCGCAAGGTGCCTGGCTGTCTCAGCCCGCGGGCAGGATCTTGCCGGGGTTCAGCACGCCTGCAGGATCAAAGGCGGTTTTCAACGCGCGCATCAGGTCCAGCGCCACCGGATCCTTGCGTCGCGCCATCGACGATCGCTTGTACAACCCAACCCCGTGTTCGGCCGAAAAGCTGCCGCCAAGCTTCTGCACCACATCCTCGACCGCGCTCAGGATCGCTTCAGACAACGCGGCATCCGTGCGTGTCGGATAGACCGTGAAGTGCAGGTTGCCATCCCCCAGATGCGCGACGGTCAGGGTCGTGGCACCCGGATCGAGCTTTTCGATATCTGCCAGCGCGTCGCGCAGGAACGCATCGACGGCGGTGACGGGCACCGCCACATCCGTATCGATCGCCGGAGTGCGGCCTTGCATCAATTCGGCCGCTGCCTCGCGCCGCTCCCACATCACGCGCCGCTGTGCCACGTTCAGGGCAATGATGGCGTCCAGCACCATTCCCTCGTCCATCATGCCCGCCAGCGTCTTTTCCAGCAGCGTGACAAGCGGCAGGCTGCCATCGGGGTCGGGGGTTGCATCGCGCGGCGCGGTCGCAGCCAGTTCGACAAGGATCGTGGTGTCGTGAATCGTGGCAAAGGGCTGGCCAAGATCGGGGCGCACGACACCAAGGCGCTCCATGTAGGTTCGCGGCATGTACTCGAACGCCTCGACCTGCCCCCCGGTCGCGTCCTGCAACCGGTTCAGCAGCGTCAACGCATCGGGCAGGCTTCGCGCGGCCAAGGTCGCCGTGGCATGGGCACGCGGCTGCGCAACCAGCTTCATCACGGCGCCGGTGATGATCCCCAACGTTCCTTCGGCGCCGATGAACAGGTCTTTCAGGTCATAGCCCGAGTTGTCCTTGTGCAATTGGCTCATCAGGTTCAGCACCCGGCCATCCGCCAGCACCACCTCGATCCCGAGGCACAGCGCGCGGGTCGAGCCATAGCGCAGCACGTTCGACCCGCCCGCGTTCGTCGACAGCACGCCCCCGAGCATCGCCGATCCACGTGCGCCGAACCACAGCGGGAAATGGACGCCCGCCGCATCCGCCGCCTCATGCAGTTGCGTCAGGATCACGCCGGCCTCGACCACGGCCAGCCGGGCCTCGGGGCGGATCTCGCGGATATGGTTCATCCGCTCAACCGTCAGCACGATCCCGCCCCGCGTCATCGCGCCGCCGACCAGCCCGGTCCG
>JBGSQL010000371.1:0-2066 GCA_041738105.1 Rhodobacter sp.
GGCGACCGCCTCGGCGAGCCCCAGAAGGGCGTTCAGCCGGGCATGGTCGGCGGCCTTGCGGTCTGCCGGGGCCACCCCTTCGTCGATCTGGGACCGGCGCAGGCGGATGTCGTCGGGGCCGTAGAGGGTAAGCGTGTCGGCTGGCGCGCCATCGCGGCCGGCCCGGCCGATTTCCTGGTAATAGCCTTCGATGGATTTCGGCAGGTCGGCGTGGGCCACCCATCGGATATCGGGTTTGTCGATGCCCATGCCGAAGGCGATGGTGGCGACGACGATCAGGCCGTCTTCCTGCTGGAAGCGCACCTCGACATGGCGGCGGATGTCGGCCTCCATCCCGCCGTGGTAGTGGCAGGCGCTGTGGCCGGCCTCGCGCAGCGCTTGGGCCAGCGTCTCGGTCTTGGCACGGGTGGCGGTGTAGACGATGCCGGACTGGCCCTTGCGGGCCGCGGCGAAGGCCAGGATCTGCTGGCGCGGTGTGTCCTTGACCGCGAAGGCGAGGCGCAGGTTCGGGCGATCGAAACCGCGCAAGAAGATCTCGGGCGGCTGGCCATCGAACAGGCGCGTGACGATCTCGGCGCGCGTTTCTTCATCCGCGGTGGCGGTGAAAGCGGCAAGCGGCACGCCGAGTGTGCGCCGCAACTCGCCGATGCGCAGGTAATCGGGGCGGAAGTCGTGGCCCCACTGGCTGACGCAATGCGCCTCGTCCACCGCGATCAGGCGGGTGTTGATCCTGCGCAAAAGGGGCAGCGTGGCGGATGCGGCCAGCCGTTCGGGGGCCATGTAGAGCAGCTTGAGGCGACCCTCATCCAGCGCGCGGAACACGGCTTCGGTTTCTTCGTCGGTATTGCCCGAAGTCAGTGCGCCGGCCTCGACCCCTGCTGCGTGCAGGGCGCGGACCTGATCGCGCATCAGCGCAATGAGGGGTGAGATGACGACGGTCACGCCGTCGCGGCAAAGCGCGGGCAACTGGAAGCACAGCGACTTGCCGCCGCCCGTGGGCATGATGGCCAGCGTGTTGCGACCGGCCAGCACAGCCTGAACAATTTCGGCCTGACCGGGGCGGAAGCCGGAAAAGCCGAAGACGGAGTGCAGAAGATCGGTCGGGTCGGACATCAGTCTGCGGGATATGTTCAAGCGCCGGCCCGGCGCAGCAAGGACCGTCGGGCGGTCACAGGAACAGACCGGCGTTGTTCATCAGCACAATACGCAGGGCATAGACGCCGAGCAGCACCACGAGTGGCGCAAGATCAAGGCCCGACATGCGCGGCAGGATCGACCGGACGCGGGCATAGATCGGTTCCAGCAGGCGATTGAGCCCGTCCCAGATCTGCGCGACAAGCGGCTGACGCAGGTTCAGAACCTGGAAATTGATCAGCCAGCTCATGATGATATGGGCGATGATCACGAATTGCACGACATCGAGGATCAGGAGCAGGATTTGCAGGAGCGAGGTCATGGGGTGTCCTTGGGCCGGGGGTGCGCCAAGGGGTATCGCCCGGCACGGTGAAGGGCAACCACTTCCGCAGCGTTTTGCTTGACGCAGGCGCCGCACTGCGGCACGCCGCAGGGCAAAGGACGGCACCGATGTATCCCTACTTGCGTCTTGCAAACGAATTGCGGCTGGCCCGCAAGGCCCCCGCGCTGGGCCTGACCGACACGCATGTGTCCTATCATCGGTGCTGGCCGCAGGACCTGGACCCGTGGCGCGAGTTGAACAACGGCCGTACGCTGACCCTCTATGATCTGGGGCGGATCCCGATGGCGGTGCGCAACGGGCTGGCGCGCGTGGTGCGCGACAAGGGCTGGGGCTTGACCGTGGCCGGGGCGACGACACGCTATCGCCGCCGCGTGCGGCTATTGGACCGGCTGGAGATGCGCAGCCGGTGCGTGGGCTGGGACGGGCGGTTCCTGTACATCGAGCAGAGCCTGTGGAAGGGCGAGGACTGCACCAGCCACATGCTGCTGCGGTCTGCCATCACCTCATCCGCCGGGATCGTGCCGCCGCAGCAGGCGGTGACGGCGCTGGGCCTGTCCGAGGCCAGCCCGCCGCTGCCCGACTGGGTGGC
>JBGSQL010000394.1:0-5343 GCA_041738105.1 Rhodobacter sp.
TTGCCCGCGCCCCGCGCGGCCTCGGCCAAAGCGGCAAAGGCCGGGGCATCGGCGATCCCCTCGATGTACAGCCCCAGCGCCGTAACCCGCGCATCGGCCAGCAACGCCGCCGCCAACTCGGCCAGCCCCACCTGCGCCGCATTGCCCAGACAGGCGACATAGGCCACCGGCAGCCCACGCTTCTGCATCGTCAGGTTGATCACGATATTCGAGGATTGCGACAACAGCGCCACCCCCCGATCCACCCGCCGCCCGCCATGCTGGTCCGGCCACAGAAGCGCCCCGTCCAGATAGTTGATGACGCCATAGCAGTTCGGCCCGAGGATCGGCATCGCCCCCGCCGCCGCCACCAGCGCGGCCTGCAAGCCCGGCTCGCCAGCCTCGGTCCAGCCCGAGGCGAAACAGGTGGCCCCCCCGGCCCCCATCGCGGCCAGCTCCCGCACAACCTCGACCGTCGCATGGCGGTTCACGCCGACAAACGTCGCATCCGGCGGCGCGGGGAGATCGGCCAGCGACCGGAACGCAGGCACCCCACCAATCCTGTCACGCGTCGGATGCACGGGCCATACCGGCCCGTCGAAACCCATCTTCGCGCATTGTTCGACAACGTTCTGCGCCCAGCCCGACCCGAGCACGGCAAGCGAGCGGGGCCGCAACAAACGAGAGAGGTCGCGCGTCATGCGGATGCCTCGGTCCAGGCGGCAAGGCCGGGGGGGCTGTCTGCCCCCCCGGACCCCCCCGAGGATATTTGAGAACAGAAGAAGGGGAAAAGGGCGTCAGCCCCCCGGTCTTGCGAAGCAACCGAGGGGCCTTCTCCCGTTACGGTCATCGGCGTCCCCGCCTGTACCGTGGAATGAGTGTCGCGATTCAGGGTTAACATTTCATTGCTTCTTCAGTTCACAAATATCCCACGGGGGGTGCGGGGGGTGTGAAACCCCCTGCTCTTCGGCCTGGATCACGCCCCACGCTCGTCGGGGGCGGGAAGGTGGGTCATCCGCCCAGCGGCCGCAGCAACTCGCGGCTGATGATGTGGCGCTGGATCTCGCTCGTGCCTTCCCAGATCCGCTCGACCCGCGCATCGCGCCAGATCCGTTCCAGTGGCAGGTCGTCCATCAGGCCCATTCCGCCGTGGATCTGGATCGCCTCGTCGGCGATGAAGGCCAGGACCTCGCTCGCTTTCAGCTTGGCCATCGCCATGTCGGCTTCGCTCACCGTGCCCTGATCGAATTTCCAGGCGGCCTCGCGGATCAGCAGCTCGGCGGCCTTCAGCTCCATCGCCATGTCCGCAAGCTTGAACGAGACGCCTTGGAACTTGCCGATCTGCTGGCCGAACTGGCGGCGTTCGGCGGCATAGGAGACCGCATGGCCCAGCGCCCGCTCGGCGCGGCCAAGGCAGGTGGCGCCCACCTGAAGCCGGGTCGCGCCCAGCCAGGCGTTGGCCACCTCGAACCCCTTGTGCGGCTCGCCCAGCACCTGGTCCTGCGGGATCCGGCAATTGTCGAACTCAAGGATCGCGTTGCTGTAGCCGCGGTGGCTGACGTTGCGGTAGCCGTCGCGCACCGAAAAACCCGGCGTGCCCTTGTCCACGAAGAACGCGGTGATCAGCTTCTTGCGACCGCGCGGCGTATCTTCTTCCCCCGAGGCCATGAAGACGATAGCAAACCCCGCCACGTCGGCATGGCTGATGAAATGCTTGGTGCCGTTCAACACCCAGTCGCCGCCATCCTGGCGCGCGCTGGCCTTCATGCCGCGCAGGTCCGACCCTGCCCCCGGCTCGGTCATCGCGAGGCAATCCCAGGTTTCACCCCGGATACACGGCATCAGATAGCGTTCGCGCTGCTCGGCCGTGCCGGCGAGCAGGATGTTCGATGGCCGCGCGACGGCGGTCCAGTGCAAGGCGTAATTGGCTTTGCCCAGTTCCTTTTCGTAAAGCAGCCAGGACTGGGTATCGAGGCCCGCCCCGCCCACCTCTTCCGGCATGTTGGCCGCATAGAGGCCCGCCGCCATCGCCTTTTTCTGGATCTCACGTACGAGGCCCATGTCGAGGTGCCCGGTCCGTTCGATTTCCGCCTCGTGCGGGTAAAGCTCGGCCTCGACGAACGCGCGCGTCGTGTCGACGATCATCGCCTGTTCTTCGGTCAATCCGAAATCCATCATGCCCTCCGCTGTCCGACGTGCCGGCCCACGCCCTCGGGCCGCGGCAGCGCTGCATGGGCGGCCGCGATCGGCCTCAGTCGATCGAGGATCGCCGGTGCCGCCGGGCAGGTCCGGCCCGCCGCCATGTCCACATGCAGCAGCATCTGCTCGACCGTCGCCACCACCGCATCGCCCCGGGCGAGCGTGACAAAAAGGTGCAGACGCTTCTCGTCAGCCTCCAGCACCTGCACCGCCCCGGTCAGCCGGTCGCCCAGCCTTGCCTCACCCTTGTGCAGGATATGCGTCTCGGCGGTGTAGTAGCTGTGCCCGCCCTTCACATAGTCGAGGTCCGATCCGATCAGTCGCAGAAAGGCATCCACCGTTTCGGACGAGGCGAACAGATAGCGGCTTTCGGTCATGTGGCCGTTGTAGTCGATCCAGCCCGGCAGCACCTGCATGTTGGCCAGAACCAGCGCATCGACAGGGGCGGGCAAGCGTTCGGCCAGCCGCCGGTCGTGCGCCTTGAGCACGCGCCCCGCGCCCCAGTCGCGGTCCTTCAGCACCCGCAGGAAACCAACGAGGTTGCCGTCGCGGATCCGTTCCAGCTCGCGGATCGTGTGCATCCCCGATTGCGCGTCGGACTGGCCCGCGATCAGGTCCACCAACGCTTCGTTGAACTCGGGCACATCCATCAGCTTGGTCCATTGCGCGGTCAGATAGGGCCCGAACTGCGCCATGAAATGCTTCATCCCGGCCTCGCCGCCCGCGATGCGATAGGTTTCGAACAGGCCCATCTGCCCCCAGCGCAGGCCAAAGCCCATCCGGATCGCCTCGTCGATTTCTTCCGTGGTGGCGACGCCATCCTTCACCAGCCACAACGCCTCGCGCCACACCGCTTCCAGGAAGCGGTCGGCGATATGCGCGTCGATCTCCTTGCGGACGTGCAGCGGGAACATGCCGATGCCGCGCAGCACCTCCTTGGCGGCCTCGATCACCGCCGGGTCCGAGGCGGGCGACGGCACCACCTCGGCCAGCGGCAACAGATAGACCGGGTTGAACGGGTGGGCCACAAAGATCGTGGCCGGGTTCGCCGCGTTCTGCTGCAACTCCGACGGACGAAAGCCCGAGGTCGAGGATCCGATCATCACCCCCGGCGCCGATTGCTGGATCTGGGCAAAGACCCTGTGCTTCAGCTCCAGGGTCTCGCTGACCGATTCCTGCACATACTCGGCCCCTTCCAGCGCCTCGGTGATCGAGGCCGCAAAGGTCAGCCGTCCCTCGGGCGGCATCGGCACATCGCTCAGCGCGGGCAGCGCCGCGCGGGCATTGGCCATCACCTCGGCGATCTTGCGGTCCGCCTGCGGGTCGGGGTCGAACACTGCCACATCCCACCCGTTCAGCAGGAACCGGGCCGCCCAGCCCCCGCCGATTACCCCGCCGCCGATGATTGCCGCCTTGCGCGTCATGTCTTACCTCAATCTGGTGCGCTGCAGCGCCGCCACGTCATAGCCATTGCGCCGGAACACCTCGCGGGCATGGTCCAGCATCTCCGGCCTCACTTTCGCCTCGCGGCGCAGCACCCAGCCCGCTGTCCGGTTCGGCGTGCCCACGATCAGCGTCCGCCCGTCACGCGACAGGTCGAGCACCCAGTACTGCGCCTGCACCGGCACGCCCTGCAGCCGGATCGTCAGCTGGCCAGGGCCAGTCACCCGGCCGGTGCCCTCGATCTGTCGGATCACGCCCGGCTGATCGACCACACGGCAACTGTTGCGCACGCCGATCAGGCCGTCAGGCTGCACCGAATACTCGGCGGTGGTCGCATAGCAGCCCGCCTGAAAACTGGCGGGAAAGCTTGCCACCTCGTACCACCGACCCGCCAGCCGGGTGGCATCGAGGTTCGCAACGACGAACATCGGCGTGCCGATGTAGCGCGACGAGGGCACGAAGGGCGCGCAGGCGGAAAGCGCAAGCGCGGCGGCAAAGGTGAAGGCAATTGATCTCATGACGCGGGAACTCCTCGTTTGACCAGGCCAAGCCGCGCCCTGACCGCCTCTGGTCCCACCACGCGGGCCCCGAGGTTCTCGATGATCGTCACGGCGCGTTCGACCAGTTGAGCATTGGTCGCAAGCACGCCCTTGTCGAGCCACAAGTTGTCTTCCAGCCCCACCCGCACGTTGCCCCCGGCCAGAACGGCCGCCGCAACATAGGGCATCTGGTTGCGCCCGATGGAAAACGCGCTCCAATGCCAGTCGGCGGGCACGTTGTTCACCATTGCAAGGAAGGTGTTCAGGTCATCCGGTGCACCCCAGGGCACGCCCATGCACAGTTGCACCAGCACCGGCGCGGGGATCACCCCCTCTTTCACCAGTTCCTTCGCAAACCACAGATGCCCGGTGTCGAAGGCCTCGATCTCGATCCGGACCCCGGCATCGCGCATCCGAGCGCCCATGTCGCGCAGCATGCCCGGTGTGTTGACCATCACGTAATCGGCCTCGTTGAAGTTCATCGTGCCGCAGTCGAGCGTGCAGATCTCGGGCAGGCACTCGACCACATGGCGCACCCGCTCGGCGGCCCCGGCCATGTCGCTGCGCTGCGACATGCGGTTCATCGCCTCGGTGCCGTCGAACAGCAGATCGCCGCCCATGCCGGCGGTCAGGTTCAAGACCACATCCGTGGCCGCGTCCCGCACCCGCTCGGTCACTTCGCGATAAAGCGCCAGATCGCGCGAAGGCTTGCCGGTTTCGGGGTCGCGCACGTGGCAATGCACCACCGCGGCCCCCGCCTTGGCCGCCGCGATCGCACTTTCGGCAATCGCCTTCGGGCTGCGCGGCACATGCGGGCTGCGATCCTGCGTTCCGCCCGATCCGGTGATGGCACAGGTGATGAAGACCTCGCGGTTCATGGCTAACGGCATCGGAAAACCTCCCTTTTGCGGTCACACTATGCTGCCTTGCCTTGCCGTGTCGTGCAATTTACGAAAGAACGATGGCACAAACCGCAACGATCTTCGCCCCCGCGCTTCGGCCGCTGACACTGGCCGCCCTGGTGCTGCCGCAGGCCTCGATCCTCGAGGTCGCCTCGGTTCTTGACCCGTTGCGCGCGGCGAACCGGCACCTGGGCCGCGAAAGCTTTCGCTGGCGGGTGGTTTCGCCCGACGGCGCGCCCGTGCCCCTGACCTGCGGGATCGAACTGCCCTCCTCGGGTCCG
>JBGSQL010000399.1:0-1953 GCA_041738105.1 Rhodobacter sp.
CCGCCGATCCGCAACAGCGCGACCTGCCCCTGACCCAGCGGCGGCGTGTCCCAGACCGCGTGACCCGCGACCGGGCCGCGGTCCCGCGACAGCACGCCCGGCTCGAGTCGCGATGTGGCGTTCAACACGCGATAGCGCACCTCCGGACAAAGAAGACTCTCGGGCGCTCGAAGCAGCACCGCATAGCGCTTTTCCTCGGCAACACTGTAGAATCCCAAGGAGAGCGGCACCCGGCAATAGGTGCCCCGCCCACAGCCATCCGGCTGCGCCACCGCCAGGAAAGGGGTGGCCAGACAGGGGGCTGCCATCAGGAAAATAAGAGCAAGCCGTGCAAATCCCGCAGGCATTGTGGAAAATCCAATGAAAGAATATGGAAACAATCGTCATTCAATTCCTGCACTGTGCAGGATTGACGCGAGTCGAACAAGTCAGCGACCCTGTCCTGTCCCACGCCGCGCCCAGATCCGTGCCAGTTCTTGACCGTGCCGGGCTTTTCCGGTAACTCACTCTCAGGCCACTTGGCCGCCACGCCGGGGCGCCCGGAACAATGCGTCCCACAGACCATGCGGTCCGATACCGCATCAACAGGACGCCTATGACAAAATTCTCCGATCTCGCGCTCGACCCGCGCGTACTGTCCGCAATTCAGGAAGCGGGTTACGAAACCCCCACCCCGATCCAGGCCCAGGCCATCCCCGAGGCGCTGAAAGGCCGCGACGTGTTGGGCATCGCCCAGACCGGCACCGGCAAGACCGCCAGCTTCACGCTGCCGATGATCACGCTGCTGGGGCGTGGCCGGGCGCGCGCGCGGATGCCGCGGTCACTGGTGCTCGCGCCCACGCGCGAACTGGCCGCCCAGGTGGCGGAAAACTTCGATACCTATGCCAAGCACACCAAGCTGACCAAGGCGCTGTTGATTGGCGGCGTCAGCTTTGGCGAACAGGACAAGCTGATCGACCGCGGCGTGGACGTGCTGATCGCCACACCCGGCCGCCTGCTCGATCATTTCGAGCGTGGCAAGCTGCTCTTGACCGGTGTGCAGATCATGGTCGTGGACGAGGCCGACAGGATGCTCGACATGGGCTTCATCCCGGACATCGAGCGTATCTTCCAGCTGACCCCGTTCACCCGTCAGACGCTGTTCTTCAGCGCCACGATGGCGCCCGAGATCGAGCGCATCACCAATACCTTCCTGACCAACCCGGCAAAGATCGAAGTCGCGCGCCAGGCCACCGCCTCGCTGACGATCGAGCAGAAGCTTTTCCAGTTCGCACCCTCGCGCAAGGATCGCAGCTTTGCCGAAAAGCGGGCTACCCTGCGCGCGCTGATCGAGTCGGAAGCCGAGGCTTGCACCAACGCCATCATCTTCTGCAACCGCAAGATGGATGTGGATGTTGTCGCCAAGTCCCTGAAACAGCACGGCCTTAACGCATCCCCGATCCATGGCGATCTGGATCAATCGGTGCGCACAAGAACGCTCGATGGCTTTCGCGATGGATCGGTTCGCTTCCTCGTCGCGTCGGATGTGGCGGCCCGCGGGCTGGACATTCCCGCCGTCAGCCATGTGTTCAACTTTGACGTGCCGTCGCACCCCGAGGATTACATCCACCGCATTGGCCGCACAGGGCGCGCCGGGCGGCTTGGCAAGGCCTTCACCATCGCCACGACGGCCGACGACAAGTATCTTTCTGCCATCGAACACCTGATCAAGATGCCGATCCCGCGCGGCGATGTGCCGACGATCGAGATCTCGGAGTCGGTCGAACCCGACGTGCGCCGTCCCCCCGCGCGCGAGCGCAGCACGGAAAAACGCGGCGATCGCGCTCGTCCGATCCGCGATCATGGCCGCGAGGCTTCGCGCGAACCGATCCGCGACGTGCCCCCGATCGAAGTCACACCCGAGGTCGCGGCCCCCGAGCAGGCCGCCCCTGTCGAGCGCAGCGCGCAAGACGA
>JBGSQL010000407.1:0-28944 GCA_041738105.1 Rhodobacter sp.
CCGCGCGGTGTTCGCGGGCGACCGTGAGGGGGACGCCGAGACGGCGCAGGCGGCGGGCCTGCCGCTGCTGCTGTTCGCCGCAGGCTATCGCAAGGGCCCGGTCGAGGCGATCGGCCATGCCGCGCGGTTCGACCGTTTCGACCAGCTGCCGGGGCAGGTGGCCGGGCTGCTTGCGCCCTGACGCGGTTCGTCGTTGAACCGTTGCAGGACGGGACCATACTGCGCCCAGCGAACAGAGTCGCTTCAGGATGGGAGACGCGCCATGAAGGATGCATCGAAGCTGCTTGACCAACTGATGTCGGGCGATCGCAGCGATCTCTTGAACAAGGCGAAAGAGACATGGGACAGCCAGTCCATGGGAACGAAGGGAGCGATGGCAGGTGGGCTGCTGGCTGTCTTGCTCGGGGCCGGGCGGGGCGGGCTTGGCAGCGTGGCCAAGGTGGGTGGGGCTGCCGTGATCGGCGGGGTTGCCGCGCGCGCCTATGCCGACTGGAAGGCGGGCAAGCCGCCGCTGGTTGCGATCAATGATGCGCTGGGCCTGCCCGAGGGCGCGCTGGTCGGGGCGTTGCCACCGTCCGACGATCTGGCCGCGCGTTTGTTGCGTGCCATGATCGCGGCGGCCAAGGCAGATGGCAAGGTGACTGACGCCGAGCGCGACCGGATCACCGCCCAGATGGACACGCTGGGCTTTGAGGGCGACGGCCGCGCGCTGATCGACGAGGAACTTTCGGCGCCGCTGGACGTGACGCGCATTGCCGCGCTTGCCCACACTGAAGAGGAGGCGACGCAGATCTACACAGCCTCGCTTCTGGTGCTGGACCGGGCCAGTGCGACGGGCAAGGCTTATCTGGAAACGCTAGCGCAGGAGTTAGGGCTGGACGAGGCGCTGTCGGCCCATCTGAACGCCCAGGCGGAGCACTTGATGCTCAGGGCCTGACCCCGCCTGTCGCGTCTGTCACCTGATCGGCCGCGGCGCGCACCAATGCGCCAATCCGGTCGGTGGCCGAGAGCGGAAGGCGGAAGGCGGGGCCTGAGACGGAAAGACCCGCGACAGGTTCGCCATGCGCATTGAAGATCGGTGCGGCAACGCAGCGCATCCCTTCGGCGCGTTCCTGATCGTCAATCGCAAACCCTCGGTCGCGCGTGCGCGCCAGATCGCGCAGCAACGTGGTTTCCGATCTGATGGTCAGCGTGGTAAAGCCGGGCAGGCCCTGACGCGCGGCAATTTCGAGCACGCGGGCCTCGGGATACCAGGCGAGCAGCGCCTTGCCGATGCCCGAGACATGCATCGGTGACTTGGTGCCCGGCGCGAAGAAGGCGCGAATCGCCTCGTGCGTTTCGACCTGGCTGAGAAACAGCACCTCGTCGCGGTTCTCGATCCCGAGGTTGGCCGTTTCGCCGGTGTCGCGCATCAGGCGGTCCATCACCTGCCGGGCGCGCTCTACCACCTTGGTGCGGCGCAGGAAAGCTGATCCGATGCGAAACGCCCCCCCGCCGACATGCCAGATCTGGCCCGGCTCCTCAATTTCCACGATGCCATGGGCCTGCAACGTCATCAGCACGCGATAGACCGTCGCAGGCGATTCCGCTTCTGCCGCAGCCAGTTCGGAAAGTGTCATCCCGGCGCTGTCGGACAGGCGGCGCAGCAGAACCATCGCGCGATCGAGCGCCTGAACCCGATTCTGGTCGGTCTTGTCGGCAAAGGATTTCGGGCGGCCGCGCGGGCGGGGATCGGCCATGCTGGTGCGCCTTCCGTCAGAAAAAATCCTGCCTGCACGCAGCATTCCCTATCGCTGAAAAACTCGCAAGTGTTGATTTAGCATGAAAAAAGCAGGCCCTATAGGAAATGAAAAAACATTTCGAAAAAATTGCACCGCGCGGCATGGCGGCGTAAGTTCATCTAACTCGATGAAAGGTGCGATCCATGTCTTCCCAGAATCCCGTGTTCATTCCTGGCCCGACAAACATTCCCGAAGCGATCCGCAAGGCTTGTGATGTGCCGACGCTCGATCACCGCTCGCCGGCCTTCGGTCGGATGTTCCGACCGGCGGTCGAAGGTGTGCGCCGTGTTCTGAAGATGGCGGAAGGCGAGGTCATCTTGCTGCCGTCGACTGGAACAGGCGGCTGGGAGGCCGCGATCAGCAACACGCTTTCGCCGGGCGACACGGTTCTGACGGCGCGGTTCGGCATGTTCAGCCACCGCTGGATCGACATGTGCCAACGCCACGGGCTGAACGTCCAGGTCATCGAGACCCCCTGGGGCGAGGGTATGCCGCTGGGTGCAATCGAGGCGGCGCTGCGCAAGGATAGCGGACACCAGATCCGCGCGGTTCTGGCGACACACAACGAGACGGCGACGGGGGTGACATCCGATATCGCCGGGCTGCGTCAGGCGATGGACGCGGCCGGCCATCCGGCGATGTTGTTCGTCGATGGCGTGTCCTCGATCGGGTCGATGCCGTTCGATATGGCGGCTTGGGGTGTGGATGTTGCCATCGCGGGCAGCCAGAAGGGCTTTATGCTGCCGGCCGGCCTGGCGATCTTGGGCGTTGGCCCCAAGGCGCTGGCGGCGATGGCCGACGCCAAGCTGCCGCGCACATTCTTCGATTTCGGTGACATGCTGCGCAGCTATGCCAACGACGGCTATCCCTATACCCCCGCCGTGGGTCTGATCGCGGGTCTGGCCAAGGCGATCGAGATTCTGGAGGACGAGGGGCTGGACGCCGTCTATGCCCGCCACAAGCGGATCGCCGAAGGGGTGCGTCGCGCCGTGGCAGCCTGGGGCATGAGGCCCTGCGCGGTGAAACCGGAGTGGTATTCCGATACGGTGACGGCCGTGGTCGTGCCCGAGGGCTGCAATGGCACCGATCTGGTTCGGGTTGCCGCCGAAAGCTATGGTATGGCATTCGGCGTCGGACTGGGCGAGGTTGCGGGCAAGGTATTCCGCATCGGGCATCTGGGGATGCTGACCGAACCGCTGATGCTGTCGGGGCTGGCGACGGCCGAGATGTGCATGGCGGATCTGGGCTGGCCGATCCGTCTTGGGTCAGGCGTAGCGGCGGCGCAAGAGTTCTGGCGGCACGGGTCGCAAGCCCGCAAGGCGGCAGCATGAAAAACGGAACCGAGATGTATATTCCGACCTACGAAGATGTTCTGGCGGCCCACCGGCGAATCGAGCCGCATATCCACCGCACGCCAGTGCTGACCTCAAGCTTCCTCAATCGACTGACGGGGGCGGAGCTGTACTTCAAGTGCGAGAACTTTCAGAAAGCGGGGGCGTTCAAGGTGCGCGGGGCGTCGAATGCCGTGTTCGGGTTGAGCGATGCGGCGGCGGCGAAGGGCGTGGCCACCCATTCCAGTGGCAACCACGCGCTGTCGCTGTCCTATGCCGCCGGGCGGCGGGGTATTCCCTGTGCGGTCGTGATGCCGCGCACCGCGCCTCAGGCGAAGAAGGACGCCGTGCGGGGTTATGGCGGCACGATCACGGAATGCGAGCCATCGACAAGCTCGCGCGAGGAGGTATTCGCGCGGGTGCAGGCCGAAACAGGGGCAGACTTCGTTCACCCCTATAATGATCCGCGCGTGATCGCAGGGCAGGCCACCTGTTCGCGAGAATTGATGGAGCAGGTCGCTGGGCTGGAGCAGGTGATCGCGCCGATCGGCGGGGGCGGGATGATCTCGGGCACCTGTCTGACGCTATCGAACACTGCGCCGGGGGTGCAGATCTACGCTGCCGAGCCGGAGCAGGCCGATGACGCCTATCGCAGCTTCAAGGCGGGGCATATCATCGCCGACGATGCGCCGGTGACGGTGGCCGACGGGCTGAAGGTCCCGCTGAAGGAACTGACCTGGCACTTTGTGAAGAACCATGTGACCGATATCCTGACCGCGAGCGAGCAGGAGATCATTGAAGCGATGCGCCTGACCTGGGCGCGCATGAAGATCGTCATAGAACCAAGCTGTGCCGTGCCGCTGGCCACGATCCTGAAGAACCCCGAGATTTTCCGGGGCCGGCGCGTCGGCGTCATCATTACCGGCGGCAACGTCGATCTGGACAAGCTGCCCTGGCAAAAGGGCTGAAGGAGGAAATCATGAACGCACCCGTGAAACTCGACGGCCTTGAAGTGGGCTATGACATTCCCGCGCTGCCGGGCATGGACGAGGCTGATATCCAGACGCCGTGCCTTGTGCTGGACTTGGACGCGCTGGAGCGCAACATCAAGAAGATGGGCGATTTCGCCAAAGCGATGGGCGTGCGCCACCGCGTGCATGGCAAGATGCACAAGTCCGTCGATGTGGCGCTGCTGCAGGAACGCCTTGGCGGTTCGGTAGGCGTCTGCTGCCAGAAGGTGAGCGAGGCCGAGGTCTTTGCGCGCGGCGGCATCAAGGATGTGCTGGTCAGCAACCAGGTGCGCGATCCGGCCAAGATCGACCGGCTGGCGCGCCTGCCGAAGCTGGGGGCACGGACGATTGTCTGCGTCGATGATATCGCCAATGTGGCCGATCTGTCGGCGGCGGCGGTGAAGCACGGCACGACGATCGAATGTCTGGTCGAGATCGACTGCGGCGCCGGACGCTGCGGGGTGAAGACAACGCCAGAGGTGGTCGCAATCGCCAAGGCCATCGCGGCGGCGCCGGGGCTGAAGTTCAGTGGCATCCAAGCCTATCAGGGCGCGATGCAGCACATGGACAAGTACGAAGATCGCAAGGCCAAGATCGACCTGGCGGTGGCCCAGGTGAAAGATGCGGTCGATGCGCTGAAAGCCGAAGGCATCACCTGCGACATCGTCGGCGGCGGCGGCACCGGAAGCTACTATTTCGAGGGCAATTCGGGCGTCTACAATGAGCTGCAGTGTGGGTCCTACGCCTTCATGGATGCGGATTACGGCCGTATCCTCGACAAGGACGGAAAACGGATCGACCAGGGCGAGTGGGAGAATGCGCTGTTCCTGCTGACCAGCGTGATGAGCCACGCCAAGCCTGACAAGGCGATTTGCGATGCGGGGCTGAAGGCCCAATCGGTGGACAGCGGTCTGCCGGTGGTCTTTGGCCGCACGGACGTGAAATACGTCAAATGCTCGGATGAGCATGGCGTGATCGAAGATCCGCAGGGCGTTCTAAAGGTGAATGACAAGCTACGGCTGGTGCCGGGCCATTGCGACCCGACCTGCAATGTCCATGACTGGTATGTGGGCGTGCGGGGTGGCAAGGTCGAGGTCGTCTGGCCGGTGTCCGCGCGCGGCAAGGCCTACTGACGCAAAAGGGGGGCGCTGTCCCCCTCGCCCCGGCGGGGCTCACCCCCCGGGATATTTCCGAACAGAAGCAGTGGCAGGGCGCTGCCCGGCCCGAAGGGAGTGACCTATGCTGATCGTCCCCGAGCGGCTGATTGCCGATCTCGTCTCGCCTGAGGATGCCTTTGCGGCGATCGAGGGGTGTTTCGCTGCGATGGCGCGGGGCGAGGCGCGCAACTTCCCCGTGGTGCGCGAGGCCTTGGGCGGGGGGCGCCAGTATGGCTTCAAGTCCGGTCTGGATCTGGCAGCCGGGCAACTTGGCGTCAAGGCGGGGGGATATTTTCCCGGCAATGCGGCCCGCGGGATTACCAACCACCAGTCCACCGTGCTGCTGTTCGATCCCGACACCGGTATTCCAACGGCGATGGTTGGCGGAAACCTTCTAACCGCACTGCGCACGGCAGCGGCCTCGGCGGTGTCGATCGACCGCCTGGCGCGACCTGAGGCACGGGTATTGGGCATGATCGGCGCCGGCCATCAGGCGGGTTTCCAGCTGCGTGCGGCGGCGCGCGTGCGCGCTTTCGAGCGGGTCGTGGCGTGGAACCTGCATCCCGAAATGCTGCCCAAGCTGGGGGCGATCGCCGCAGAGCTGGGCCTGCCATTCGAGTCGGTGAGCCTTGAGCGGCTGGGGGCAGAGGCGGATGTTATCGTGACGATCACGTCGTCGGATCGCTTCAGCCTGCATGACGCCCAAGTCCGGCCGGGCACGCATCTGGCCTGCATGGGGACCGATACCATCGGCAAGCAAGAGGTGGAGCCGTCGCTACTGAGCCGGGCCACGGTGTTTACCGACGAGGTGGCACAATCGATCACCATCGGCGAGGCGCAGTACGCCGTAGCGGCAGGGATGGTGGCGCCAGAGGCGATCACGCCGCTGGGAGAGGTACTAACCGGCACCCATCCGGGACGCAGCGCGGCCGACGAGATCACGCTTTTCGACGGCACCGGGGTGGGGTTGCAGGATATCGCGGTGGCGGCGGTGGCGCTGGCCCGCGCGCGCGACCGTGGCTTGGCAGTTGAAGTCGCGCTCTGAGCCTTGAAGACGGGCGGCGGGCATGATCCTGTGCGCCAGGCGTCGGGCGGGGAGAGATCATGCGGTTTTTTATCAACGGGTTCGGGCGTATCGGACGCTCGGTCCTGCGGGCTTGGGCACAGGGCGGCTGGCCCGAAATCGAGATCGTGGGCATCAACGATATCGCCTCAGCCGAGATGTGTGCCTATCTGTTCGAACATGACAGCGTCTTTGGCCCCTGGCGCGGCACGGTCGCGCTGGAGGATGGTGCACTGGTGGTTGATGGCCGACGGATCGGGCTGAGCTGCACGCCCGACCTCTCTGTGCTGGATCTGGCCGGGGTCGATCTGGTGATGGAATGCACCGGGCGCGCGGACGCGCCGGAGGTTGCCGCGCGCGGACTGGTTGCGGGGGCACGCAGGGTGCTGATTTCTGGCCCCTCGCACGCGGCCGAAGTGACGGTGGTTCTGGGCGCGAACGACGCAGCGCTGGGTGATCAACGGATCGTGTCGAACGCGTCATGCACGACGAATGCGCTGGCGCCGCTGGTGAAGGTGCTGCACGCGGGTTTCGGCGTGGTGACGGGATCGATGACCACGATCCATTGCTATACCGGCAGTCAGCCCACGGTGGACGCGCCGGCTGCGGATTTTGCCCGCTCGCGCGCCGCAGCCCTGTCGATGGTGCCGACGACCACCTCGGCGCAGCGCCTGCTGGATATGGTGCTGCCCGAGGTCGCCGGGCGGATCGAGGGTTCAGCCGTGCGGGTGCCGACAGCGAGCGTCTCGGCGATCGATCTTTGCGTGGTGACCGAACGCTCGGCGACGGCCGAGGCCGTGAACGCGGTGCTGGACGCTGCGGGCGGCGTGATCGGCACGACCCGAAAGCCGCTGGTGTCGAGTGATCTGCGGGCCCGCCCGGAAAGCATCGTCATGGCCCTGCCCGAGACGCGGGTCACGCGCGGCGGTCTGGTGCGGGTTTTTGGATGGTATGACAACGAATGGGGCTTTTCTAACCGGATGCTGGATGTAGCGCGGCGGATGGCCTGATCGCGCACGGGCTGGAGTCGGTCATCAGCCGGGCGGCGCGACCACCCAGGCGGCAGGATAGCGAAACTCTTCCAGGTTCGCCCCTTGGCCGATACGATCGACCACCGCGAATAGGCCCGGGGCCTGCAGCGGTGTCAGGACGCCATGCCAGGTTCCCCTGTGCAGGTTGATCCCCTGCGCCCCCTCGGTCAGAAAAGCACGCGGCCGGCCCGGATTGCCCCCCTCGTCCGGTGCAACAATCACCAGAAAAGCCGCTGCGGTCAGTGGCAGGAACGCCTGGCTGCCTTCGGGGTGACGTTCGACCAGATCGAAGCGGTAGGGCAGCGCGCGGGGCACGGCGTCGAAGATCGAGATACCAGCGCGGCCAGTGCCGAAATCGAGCCGGGCGCGGTCGTGATAGCGGCCGCAGAGGCCTGCGTTGATCAGACGGTCGGGGGCGCCGGTCGCATCCAGCACATCCCCGTAAGGCGCAAACGCTGCGGGCGTCAGGGGTTCGAGGGCAACGGTGCGGGTCATGGAGCGCGGTCGCTTGCTGATCGCAGCGGAAGCGGGGAGCCGTCTGCCCCCTGCACCGCCCGAGGGTATTCCTGCCGATAAGAAACGGCATAGATCCGTGGTCGTGGCCGCCCCGCGGCGCGCGCACTGGCTGGTTTCTTTTCGGCAAAAATACCCAAATCCGACCTCAACCTCGGGCGGGTGCGAAGGCACCCGGGCCACGCAGCCTCGCATGGCGATTCACGTCTTTGTAAAGCAGGTAGCGGAATGGGTCGGGCCCCGCTGCATAGCAGGCTTGCGGACAATAGGCGCGCAGCCACATGAAATCACCCGGCTCGACCTCGACCCAGTCGCGGTTGAGCCGGTAGACGGCCTTGCCCTGCAGCACATAAAGGCCGTGTTCCATGACATGGGTTTCCTCGAAGGGGATCAGACCACCAGGCAGGAAGGTCACGATGTTCACGTGCATGTCATGGGCCATATCTGCGGGGTCGACAAAACGGGTCGTCGCCCAGCGGCCATCTGTTTCCGGCATCGCGATGGGCGCAATGGTGCGCTCGTTGGTGACGAACGGTTCTGGGTGGTCGAGGCCGGGGGCGGGTTCCCAGATCTTGCGAATCCAGTGAAAGCGGGCCGGATGATCGCCTTCGGCGTGCAGCCGCCACGGCAGGCCCGCCGGGATGTAGGCATAGCCTCCTGCATCAAGTTCGTGCGTTTCGGCCCCGAGTGTCAGGGCAAGCACGCCCTCGGTGACAAAGATTACCGATTGCGCGCCCGGATCGTTCTCGGGCGCGTCGGATCCGCCGCCGGGGCCGACCTCCATGACATATTGGCTGAAGGTTTCCGAGAACCCGGTCATTGGCCGGGCGATCATCCAGAGCCGGGTCTTTGACCAGCCGGGAAGGCTGCTGGTCACGATGTCGGAAAAGACGCCGCGCGGGATCACGGCATAGGCCTCGGTGAAGACGGCGCGGCCGGTGTGCAGCGCGGTCTGCGGGGGCAGGCCGCCAGTGGGCACATAATACGGGGTCATGGCAGCATATCCTTGAGGCGAAGTTCTGCGATCCGTTCGACCTGGGCGCAGGCGATTGCGAACTCCGTAGCGCGGTCATTGGCAAGGCGGGCGTGGAACGCCTCGAGGATGCCGGCCGTCGTGGTGTCACGCACTGCGATAATGAAGGGGAAGCCATGTTTCGCGACATAAGCGGCGTTCAGGCGCTGAAAGGCTGCACGGTCTGTGTCGGTAAGCGCGTCGAGGCCGGCCCTTGCCTGTTCGCGGGCGCTTTCTGGGGTCAGGCGCCGGGCCTCGGCCAGTTTGCCGGCAAGATCCGGATGCGCCAGCAGGACGCCAAGACGCTCGGTTTCCGAAGCAGCGCGGAAGATCCGGGTCAATGCGTTGTGCAGGCCGATGGCGCTATCATGCGCGGGGCCGAGTTCCAATGCAAACGCATGTTCGGCTATCCAGGGCGAGTGTTCGAAGACGCTACCGAAGCGGGCGACGAAGCGCTCGCGATCCATTTGCGACGGACGCTCGCGGCGTTGGTGCGGGTGGGTCGCCCCCCAGTGGCGGGCAATGTCGAGGCGCCGGGCGAACCAGACATGATCATGGCCTTGCGCATAGTCCAGAAAACGCATCAGTCCCGCAATCTTGCCGGGGCGGCCTATCAGGCGACAGTGCAGGCCGATCGACAGCATCCGGGCCTGACCCGCCGCGCCTTCGGCGTAGAGCGTGTCGAAGCTGTCCTTGAGGTACTGAAAGAACTGCTGTCCCTCGATATATCCCGGTGCCGTGGCAAAGCGCATATCGTTCGCCTCAAGCGTGTAGGGTATCACCAGTTGATCGCGCTCGCCGGCCTCGATCCAGTAGGGCAGGTCGTCATCATAGCTGTCCGAGATCCAGTCGAAGCCCTGCGTGGCAGTCAGGCGCAGGGTGTTGACCGAACAGCGTCCGGTGTACCAGCCGGTCGGGCGCGTGCCGGTGACTTCGGTGTGCAGCCCGATCGCCGCGGCAATGGTGGCACGTTCCTGGTCTTCGGGCATGTCGCGGTGCTCGATCCACTTCAGACCGTGGCTTGCGATCTCCCACCCGGCGGCGTTCATTGCCGCCACCTGTTCCGGGTTGCGGGCCAGCGCGGTTGCCACGCCATAGACCGTGACCGGCAGGCCGCGCCCGGTGAACAGGCGATGCAGCCGCCAGAAGCCGGCGCGCGCACCATAGTCATAGAGCGATTCCATGTTCCAGTGGCGCTGGCCGGGCCAAGGCTGCGCGCCCGCGATGTCCGACAGGAACGCTTCGGACGCCGCATCGCCGTGCAGGATCGAATTCTCGCCGCCCTCTTCGTAGTTCAGCACAAGCGAGATGGCGATCCGTGCGCCGCCCGGCCAGCGGGGATCGGGTGGCGTCGCACCGTAGCCGGTCATGTCGCGGGGATAGCGGGGCGGTTGGGGCACGGGCGCGCGTCTCCGGCAGGGAAGGCTGCCCCTGTTCTAGGCGCGGAAGGGGGCTTTGTTTATCAAAATCCACGCGAAACTGCTTTTATGCAAGCCGGGCGTCGCCAAGCTGGCGATTTGAGGGCAGGATGGCCGGGATGTCGGAGGGGTGCGGATGGCGGACGGGCGATTGACGACGCATGTTCTGGATACCGCGCGGGGCAAGCCCGCGGCGGGGATCGCGATCACGCTCTACCAGGTGACGGAGGGCGGGCGCGAGCGGCTGGCGCAGGCGATGACGAATGCCGACGGACGCACCGACGCACCCTTGCTGGCGGAGGGGGCGCTGCGCGTAGGCCAGTATGAACTGGTCTTTGCGGCAGGCGATTACCTGCGGGCCGGGGGCGCCGAAGGTGTGCTGTTCCTTGACGAGATCCCGATCCGTTTTGGCGTGGCGGACGCAGGGGCGCATTACCATGTGCCGCTGCTGCTTTCCCCGTTTGGCTATTCCACATATCGGGGAAGTTGAGACCGCGCCCGTAGCTTGGCACAGGGGCGCGGGGTCAGGCGGCCCTTGGCCAAGCGGGGTGAAGATCGTCGACGATGAAGGCATGCACATGGCAACCGTCGGGCCCGTGGTTGGCCAGATGCGGATGGTCGGCCGGCAGGTCGGGGTGGTCATGCGCGAGATCACGCGGATCGTTTGCGGGCCAGAGCCGAACGGCAAGCAGCGCGCCGATCAGCCCGACTGTCGCCATCGCGCCAAAGGTCGCGGTCAACCCGACCCTTGCGCCAAGCTGCCCGGCCAGAGGATAGCAGATCAGCCAACAGGCATGGCTGAGCGCGAAGTGCGCAGCAAACAGGGCCGGTCTGTCTTCGGGGTGGGCCGAGCGGCGCAGCAGCCGCCCCGACGGGGTTTGCGCCAAACTGTAGCCGATGCCGAGCGCGAACCACAGCGGCAGCATCGACGCAAAGTTCGGGATCAGGGCACCCCCGGCCGTTCCAACAACCAGCAAGACCGCCCCACCGATCATCGCCGGACGATCCTGGACGCGCTCGAGCAGGCGGGGCAACGACAGCGCGGCCAGCATTGAGCCGCCGCCAAAGGCCGCCAGTGCCAGCGCCACCTCGGTTTGCCCCAGCCCTAAGCGCGCCTGCACCAGCACCACCGTGTTGACGATGACCATCGCGCCCGCCGACGCCACGGCCAGGTTGATCGCCAGCAGCCCGCGCAACCGCGGGGTTGCAAGATACAGCCGAAGCCCGCGTGTTGTGCGATCCCAGGGACTGCGCGCTGGGCCGCGCACCCCCGCAGGGAAGGCCACGCCAAGCACGAGCGCCGCCGACGCGAGAAAACCCACAACCGTAGCCGCGAAAAGGGCCTGGAAGCTGACCACCGTCAGCAGGGCCGCAGCCAGCAGCGGCGAAAGCAGGCTTTCCAGATCAAAGGCCAGACGCGACAGCGACAATGCCTGAGTATAGTCCCGCTCATCCGGCAACAGATCGGGAATCGTGGCCTGGAAGGTGGGGGTGAAGGCCGCCGAGGCTGCCTGCAGCAGGAAGACAAGCAGGTAGATCTGCCAGATCTCGGTGATGAACGGCAGGGCAAGGGCCGCGCCGGCCCGGATGAGGTCGAGGGCGACAAGCAGTGTGCGGCGCGGCACGCGATCGGCAAAGGCCTGCGCCACCGGGGCGAGCGTGACGTAGGCAACCATCTTGATCGCCAGCGCCGTGCCCAACACCGCGCCTGCCTCTGCCCCGGCCAGGTCAAAGGCCAGCAGCCCGAGGGCGACGGTCATCAGCCCGGTGCCGGTCAGCGCGATCACCTGGGCCGCGAACAGATGCCGATAGGGGCGATGGCGCAGCACCGAAAGCATGGTTTGATCCCTAAAGCAGCTTCGACAGGGCCTTCATCTCGGCCAGCACATCCGGCGTCCCGCGATCGAGGCAATGATCGACATGATCGTGGATCAGCACCCGCTTTGCGGCACTGACCGCATGTTCCACCGCCGCCATCTGGCGGGCTATGTCGAGGCAGGGCGCGCCCGCCTCGATCATGCCGATGACATGGCGCAGATGCCCCTCGGCCCGCTTCAAGCGTTTAACCAAGGCCGGATGAGTTGCGTGAGGAGAAGCTTCGTCCATTGCATGACAATATCCCCCCAGGGGGGATCAAACAAGGGCGATTGACCAGACGCGGCATAGCTTATCCCGCGTCCATGCCCCTCATCCGGGCGGCCATATCGGCCTTGATCCGCGCAACCATGAAATCGGTGAAGAGTTGCACCTTGGGATCGCGCAGCCGACGGTGCTGGGTCAGGACGGTCAGTTGCACTGGCAGCGGCGGGCTGGCGGTGGCAACCGGCACCAGTGATCCGTCGCGCAGGGCGTCGGCAATGGCGAAAACGGGTTTCAGCACGATGCCATGTCCGGCCAGCGCCCATTGCGTCAGCACGTCGCCGTCATCGCTTTCGAACGGCCCCGCGATCTCGTAGCGTCGGGGGCCGTCGGGGGTTTGCAGCGTCCACTGAAACTCGCGCGCGCCGGGAAAGCGAAGGTTGAGGCAATCGTGCCGATCGCGCACCAGCGCGTCGCCATCCGCAGGCATCCCGCGCCGTTCAACATAGGCGGGGGCGGCGCAGAGCAGGCGCGGGCAGTCCGCGATCAGGCGCGCCTTGAGTGTTGAATCCTCCAGATGGCCCAGGTGAAAGGCCAGATCCAGTCCTTCGGCCGTCACGTCGATCAGACGGTCGGACAGGCGCAGGCGCAGGTCGATTTGTGGGTAGTCGGCCTTGAAGGCGGGAATGTGCGGCGCGACAAAGCGTCGGCCCACGCCAAGCGGCGCCGCCACGAACAGCGTGCCGCGCGGGTTCTGTGCCCCATCCATCACCGCGGCCTCGGCTGTCTCGATCGCGTCTAGAACCTTGAGCGCGCCGTCGTAGAACAGCCGGCCGTTCTCGGTCGGTTGCAGCGACCGGGTGGTGCGGTTGAACAGCCGCACGCCCAAGTGCTTTTCCAGTTCCGAGATTCGCGACGAGGCGACGGCGGCCGAGGTGCGCTGATCGCGCGCGGCCGCACTCATACTGCCCAATTCATAGACACGTATGAACATCCGGAGCGTGGCGACATAAGACATGGGCGTGGCGACCATTCTTTCGCAGGTCTTGAAAGTGATCCTGCATTTCAAGGATTAGCGAAAGAGTAGCGTCCGGTATAGCCTTGGCCGGAAACGGAGAGGCTGCGACATGTACGACTGGGCGGTGCTGGAGGCGTGGATCGAACTGGCGGTCCGCTGGACCCATGTGATCACTGCGATCGCCTGGATCGGGTCATCGTTCTATTTCATTGCGCTCGATCTTGGTCTGCGCAAGTCGCCCGATCTTCCGCCCGGCGTGCATGGCGAGGAATGGCAGGTGCATGGCGGCGGCTTCTATCATGTCCAGAAGTATCTTGTTGCGCCGGCGCGGCTGCCCGAACACCTGATCTGGTTCAAGTGGGAAAGCTATGCGACCTGGGCTTCCGGCTTTGCGATGCTGATCCTCGTCTATTACCTGGGGGCAGAGCTTTTCCTGATCGATCCGGCGGTGATGGCGTTGCAGGTCTGGCACGCGGTGGCGATCTCGCTTGCGTCGCTGGCCTTCGGATGGCTGGCCTATGACACGATCTGCAAGAGCCGGTTTGGCGACGACAATACCCGGCTGATGCTGTTGCTCTACGGGATCCTGGTCGTCATGGCCTGGGGCTATACGCAGGTGTTTTCTGGCCGGGCGGCGCTGTTGCATCTGGGTGCCTTCACCGCCACGATCATGTCGGCCAACGTCTTTCTGATCATCATGCCGAACCAGCGCATCGTGGTCGCCGATCTGAAGGCCGGCCGCACGCCCGACCCGAAGTATGGCAAGATCGCCAAGCAGCGCAGCACGCACAACAATTACCTGACCTTGCCGGTCTTGTTCCTGATGCTGTCGAACCACTATCCGCTGACCTTCGCAACCGAGTGGAACTGGCTGATTGCCAGCCTTGTGTTCCTGATGGGCGTCTCGATCCGGCATTTCTTCAACACGATGCATGCGGGCGGGGGGCCGCTGTGGTGGACCTGGGCCGTGACGGCGGTGCTGTTCGTGATCTGCGCATGGCTGTCGAGCGTTTCGATGCGCACCGCACCGGATGAGGCGGCGCTGCACGGGGCTGCGTTGCGTCATGCCAGCGCGGCGGGGTTCGAAGAGGTTACAGGCATTGTGCAAGGCCGCTGCTCGATGTGCCATGCGGCGGAACCCGCGTGGGAGGGGATGCTTTGGCCGCCCAAGGGGGTGGTGCTGGAAACCCAGACCCAGATCGCGCAGGATGCGCGGCGCATCTATCTGCAGGCGGGCATCAGCCACGCGATGCCACCAGGCAACCTGAGCTACATGGAGCCGCAGGAACGTGCGGCGATCGTGCGCTGGTATCGGGCTGCGGGCGGGGTTGAAGGGTAGCGCCCTGGTGTTGGGGGGGTGTCAGCCTTGGGCGAAGGACCAGAGCGTTTCCTGCCGCCAGATTTCCCCAGGCACGAGCGTGATGGGGGGGAAACCGGGATGGTTCGGCGCGTCCGGCCAGCGTTGGGGTTCCAACGCAAGGCCGGCATGGGCGCCGTAGGGCGTGCCGCTGTGCCCGAGGAATGGCGCCGTTGCCAGTGTGCGCCCGTCATAAACCTGCAGCCCCGGTTCGGTGGTGGACAGGCGCAGGGTGACGCCATACTGGCCGGTCAGGCTTGCCACTTCGGTTAGCGGGCGCGGGGCATCGGCAAGGCAGAAGTTGTGATCATAAAATTCGGTCGTGTCGATCACGCGGCCGGCCCGCAGATCGAATGGTCCTTCGACCGGGCGCACCTCGCCTGTGGGCAGGGTGCGCGCATCGACGGGCAGATACCCGTCGGCCAGAACGCTCAGGCGGTGGCCGGCGATGCTGCCGGCGCCATCGAGGTTCCAATAGCTGTGGTTCGCAAGGTTCATCAGCGTCGGCGCATCGGTGGTGGCGGCCAGCGTCAGGGTCAGGGTGCTGCCTGTGACGCGGTAGGTCGCCACGATCTCGCGGCGGCCGGGAAAGCCGTCTTCGCCGTCTTGCAGAACCAGCTGCAGGGTGATGCTGTCTGGGCCCGCGTCCTCGATCGACCAGATCCGCGCCTGCGTGCCGCGCACGCCGCCGTGCAGCAGCGTGTCGCCCTCATTCGCGGGGAAGTGACAAATCTGAGCGCCGATCATCGCGCGCGCGCCACCGATCCGGTTGGCAACCGGGCCGACAATTGCGCCGAAATAGCCCATCGGCCCTTCATAGCCGGCCAGGTCCGGGCCGCCGAGGGTCAGTGATCGGGGCAGGCCAGCAAGGCGCAGGTCCTGAAGGATTGCGCCCAGCGTCAGCACCGTAACCTTCAGGTCCGACGATTGCAGGGTCAGCGCCTGAACCGGCCGCCCATCTGCCTTCGTGCCGAAAACCCGCATGCTCTTGCCTCCCGCTGCCCGCGCCAAGGCTGCGCGCAAAGCAACAAGGTGGTCAAGCGATGTCAGCCTTCAGTCAGGCAGTCGACCAGCGCGTCGGTAAGGCCGGTCAGCAGCAGGTCATAAAGGTCTGGCCCCGGTGCCAACATCGAGCCCGAAGGATCCAGCGCCGCGCCGATCCGCACCTCGGTGCCTTCGACCATGCTCAGGACCAGTTTCGGGTCATGGTTCGACTCGGGAAAGATGCAGAGCGGCACACCCGAGGCCAAGCTGTCGCGCAGGGTCTTGAGATGGGCCGCACCGGGCGAGGCTGCATCGCCCAGCGCCACTGTGCCGGCAACTGTCAGGCCGTAGTGCGCGACAAAGTAGCCGTAGGCATCGTGGAAAACGACAAAGGGCTTGCCCCGAACTGCGGCCAGGCGCGCGGCAAGTTGCGCATCCAGCGCGTCGAGGCGTTCCGTGGCGGCAGTGGCGTTCGCGCGATAGGTTGCGGCATTGTCAGGATCGAGATCTGCCAGCCGTTCCGCGATCACGCCAAGCCACAGGCGGGCGTTCTGCGGGTCGAGCCAGGCGTGAGGATCCAGGCCCGAGTGATCGTGGTCGTGCTCGTCCGCGTGGTCCGCCTCGTCGGCGTGCTCGTCCCCGTGTCCATCGTTTTGCTCATCAGCATGCGTGTCACTATGGTCGTCGTCATGTGCATTGTCGCCTGTCGCGCCAAAACGGCGCAAGGTGGTCATCGGTGTGTCCAGCAAACCTAGCTGCGCAGTTCCCTCGGCCCCGGCCAGCGCCCGGTCGAGCCAGGGTGTCATCTCGGGCCCAATCCAGATCACCAGATCCGCCTCGGCCAACGCGGCGGCCTGGCTTGGCTTCAACTGAAAGCTGTGGGCATTCGCACCTTGTTCCAAGAGCAGCAGCGGTGCGTCCAGATCACCCATCACCTGCGCTGTTAAAGAGGCCACGGGCGGCAGATCGGTCACGATACGCGGCACTTCGGCCAAGGCCGGGGTGACGCTGGCCAGTAGTAACGATATGGTATAACGCATCGAGAACCCTTTCAGTCTGGAGACAGACTGGATATGATATGTAATATTATAACACGTCAAGAGGTGATTTCATGGACAGGCCCTCCGATGCGCTCGCCTTTGCCCGGCATGAACACGCCCATTGCGCGGACGATGTGCTGGCGCGCGCCGAGGCGTTGACGCAAGAGAAAGGCGTCCGGCTGACGCCGGTGCGCAAGCGCACGCTTGAGATCTTGCTGGAAGCGCATCGGGCGCTGGGGGCCTATGATGTCCTGCAACGGCTGGCGGCAGAAGGCTTCGGCAATCAGCCCCCCGTGGCCTATCGCGCCTTGGATTTTCTTGTGGAACAGGGGCTTGCACACCGTATCCGACGGTTGAATGCGTTTACCGCCTGCATGCATCCCGGCGAGGCCCATGCCCCGGCCTTTTTGATCTGCCGCACCTGCGACGCTGTGGCCGAGGCGCCGGCCGCGCCCGTGCGTGCGGCCCTTGACGAGGCAGCGGCGACCCTTGGCTTCGTGATCGAGCGCAGCAACATCGAGGCACTCGGCCTTTGCCCCGGGTGCAAAGGGGACGCCGCATGAGCCTGATCGCTGTCGCGCATGTCTGCGTGCGCTATGGAGCCACCGAGGTTCTCCATGATGTGTCAATGCAGGTCGATCCGGGCGAGATCGTTACGATCGTCGGTCCGAACGGGTCGGGCAAGTCCACGCTGCTGCGGGTGGTTCTTGGCATCGTTCCGCCGGCGCAGGGCGACGTGACGCGCAAGCCGGGCCTGCGCATCGGCTATGTGCCGCAGCGTCTGCAGATCGACCGGACCATGCCGATGACCGCGCGGCGCTTCCTGTCGCTGCCGCGACGCCAGAGCCGCGCCGCGACCAAGGCCGCGTTGGCCCGCGTGGGTGTGCCCGAAGTGGCCGAGCGGCAAATGACCGACCTATCCGGCGGGCAGTTCCAGCGGGTGTTGCTGGCGCGCGCTCTGCTGACCGATCCCGAGATCCTGGTGCTGGACGAACCGACGCAGGGCCTGGACCAGCCCGGTGAGGCGGCGTTCTATCGCCTGATCGAAGAGGTGCGGCGCGACACCGGCTGCGCGGTTCTGATGGTCAGCCACGATCTGCATGTGGTAATGTCGGCATCCGACCGCGTTATATGCCTGAATCACCATATCTGCTGCCAAGGCACGCCCGATGTGGTGTCGAACGCGCCGGGATACCGGGCGCTGTTCGGTCTTGGCACGCAGGGCGCGCTCGCGCTGTACCAGCACGTGCACGATCACGAACATACCCATGACGACGAGCCGGATCCCCATCACCGCCAGAACGTGCAGGTGCATGATCATGTTTGATGATTTCCTTGTGCGGGCCGGCTTGGCTGGGGTCGGGCTTGCGCTGGCCACCGGACCGCTTGGTGCATTTGTCGTCTGGCGCAGGATGGCCTATTTCGGCGATGCGACCGCACATGCCGCGATCCTGGGTGTGGCGTTGGCGCTGGCCACCGACCTGCCGATTGGTGTCGGCACGCTGACGGTCGCCTTGGCGATGGCTGTGACGGTCGCCACCCTGGCCGCGCGTGGCTGGGCGATGGACACTACGCTGGGCGTGCTGGCCCATTCCGCGCTGGCCTTCGGACTGGTCGCGATCAGTTTCGTGCCGGGGGTGCGGACAGACCTTTCGGCCTATCTGTTCGGTGACATCCTGGCTGTCTCGCGCGGGGATCTTGGCTATATTTGGGCTGGCGCGTTGCTGGTGGCGGGGCTGCTTTTCTGGCGCTGGGATGCGCTGCTGACCACCACGCTGAATGAGGATCTGGCCCATGCCTCGGGCCTTCATCCCAACCGCGAGCGGCTGGTGCTGACGCTGGCGCTGGCACTGGTGGTTGCGGTTGCGCTGAAGGTGGTGGGCGCGCTGCTGATCGCAGCGATGCTGATCATCCCCGCAGCGGCAGCGCGTGGGCTGACCCGTTCACCCGAGTCGATGGCGCTGGTGGCGGTGATGATCGGCGCGTTGTCCAGCCTTGTTGGTTTGCAGGTGTCGCTTTCGCAAGACACGCCGGCGGGGCCGTCGATCGTCGCCTGTGCCGCGGGTGTGTTTGCGGTTTCGGCGCTGGTGGGCAACTTGCGGCGGGCCTGAGGTGGCCTGACGCTTTGCCGCTGGATCGCGACCGGCCCAAAGCGGCGGTTTCAGACCCCCAGCTTGGCGTGAACCTCATCGAGATCGACCTCGCCCAGCGGCATCTTGTTGGCGGGGTTCTCGAAATCATAGCGGAACAGCTGGAAGTCGCGCTTGTAGATTTCCCACATCAGATGCATCGCCAGATCGTCGAAATATGCCTCGACCGGGTGGGCGCGCTTCGGCCCGTGGCCTTCACTTTCGTTGAAACGGGGGATCTTCTTGAGGTTCACCTTGTGCAGAGTTTTGACCTGTTTCAGCACGTCACCCATTCCGGCGTCGAAGCTTTCAGTGAAAAAGATCCGGTCATAGCGACCGCCATTGACGATATAGGTCGAGACGTGCCCCGCCATCGCTGACCAGTGAATGTCAGGCTCCATCGGCTTGCGCCAGCGGATCGTGTCCCGTGCGAACAGCAGAAAGCGGCGAAAGCTGGCAATCTGGTCGAACTCAGCCGTGCCCTCGTCACCGCCCACATCGATCCCGTATTTCTGCACAAGCAGGGGCACCATGTTGCCGCGATAGCGTTTGCCATTTCGCTGGATGCCGCAGATCTTGTCGAAAAAGCTGCTCAGAATCCGGGTGTAGGGATTGCGCACGCAGGTAAAAGCGTAGGATCGGTGTTTCTTAACGTTGCGCTCGATCAATGGTTGGCTGGCCTCGAGCGCCCATTTGTGCAGGCCCGCGGTGGCATCGTGGATGTCGCCGTCAAAAAACTGCCCATGATCCGAGAAGTACATGATCTGACCTATGGTCGAACAGGCGCACTTGGGCACCACGCGATAGACCATGCTTTCGCTTTCTGTCATCCAGGTGCCTGGAAATCCCATCCCCGTCCCTTTTTCCGTCAAAGCCGCCCAACCCGCGACGGCAACAAAATGCACACCACGTCTCAAGACAATTCTGTCTTTTCAATGTCTGATAAAGCACCTTAAGGAAACAATACAGGCCAGTCAGGCCGCGGGTTTTGTTCATGGCAAAGATTGCCTACCTCCTTCTGTGCCACAAGGATCCAGAGGGCATCATTGCCCAGGCCGAGCGCCTGACCGCGGCAGGTGACTTTTTGGCAATTCATTTCGATGCGCGCGCCCCGATCGAGGAGTATGGCCGGATCCGCGCCGCACTTGACGCGAACCCGTCAGTTGTCCTTGCCGATCGCCGCGTCGCCTGCGGCTGGGGCGAGTGGAGCCTGGTCGAGGCCACGCTGCGCGCGGTGACTGCAGCGGTCGAGGCATTTCCGCAGGCGACCCATTTCTACTTGCTGTCCGGCGATTGCATGCCAATCAAATCGGCAGAGTACGCGCATGCTTTTCTGGATGGCGATGACCGTGACTACATCGAAAGCGTGGATTTCTTCGCCTCGGACTGGATCAAGACCGGGATCAAGGAAGAACGGTTGATCTACCGGCATTTCGTCAACGAACGGGCACGCAAGCGGCTGTTCTACGCCTTGATGGAGCTGCAAAAGAGGCTGGGGCTGGAGCGTCGGATCCCCACCGACATCGAAGTGCAGATCGGTAGCCAGTGGTGGTGCCTGCGCCGCCGCACGATCGAAAGCATCCTGGCGTTTTTGCAGCAGCGTCCGGACGTGATCCGCTTTTTCCGCCGGACCTGGATCCCGGACGAGACGTTCTTTCAGACCCTTGTGCGTCATCTGGTGCCCGAGGCCCAGATCGACAGCCGGACGCTGACCTTCCTGATGTTTTCGGACTACGGGATGCCCGTTACCTTCTACAATGATCATTATGACCTGCTGCTCAGCCAGGATTACCTGTTTGCCCGCAAGATCTCGCCCGATGCCAAGGATCTCAAGAAGCGACTCGGTGCGCTTTACGCGGCGCGCGGCGTGGACTTTCCGATCTCGAACGAAGGCCGCAGCCTCTATCTGTTTCTGACCGGGCGTGGCCGGATCGGGCGGCGCTTTGCCCCGCGTTTCTGGGAAACCGAGGCAACGCTGGGGCGCGAACGCACGCTGATGATCGTGACTTGCAAGAAGTGGCACGTCGCCAAGCGTCTCGTCGAACGGGTGCGCCAGGTTACGAACATTCCTGCACTGGACTACCTTTTCAATGAAGAAACAACGGTTCTACCCGATCTGGGCGGCATCCAGAGCACGCTGGAGAAACGTACGCGCCATCGCCGCGCCCTGGTGCGGATGCTGTTCGACTACTGGCAGACCGACCAGCTGATCCTGTGCATAGATCCTGCGAATGTCGATTTGATGCAGGATTTCTATTCCGACCGCTCCAAGACCCGTCTGCTCGAGATCGAGTGCGAGTTCAGTGATGACTACCTGATCGGCCATGCCCGTCGTGTGGGGCTTGCCGGCGCGAGCACGCCGAAGGAGACGCTGGACCGACTGCTGCCCACGATCCGCTATGATGTTAAGTTTGAAAGCGACCGGTTGCGCGATGCGGATTTTGTGGGGCTGCATCGTATCCGCGAAGCGGCGAGTATTGTGGAAAATACCGTGCCACTGGCCGAGTTCCTTGATATTCCTACCGAGCAAGCGCGCGAAATCGCCGCCACCGACTACCTTTTTGTGGATTGAGACAATGCCCTACAGCTATGATGACCAGAACATCTTTGCCCGCATCCTGCGCGGCGAGATCCCGAACAAGACGGTCATCGAGACAGATCACACGCTGGCCTTCCATGATATCCGCCCGCACGCGCCGCAGCATGTGCTGGTGATCCCGAAGGGAAAGTACGTCAACTTCGACCATTTCGCGGCTGAGGCGACCGCCGAGGAACTGGTGGATTTCCACCGCACCGCAGCCAGCGTCTGCGCAATGCTTGGCGTCTCGCCCGGGGGCGAGGGTACCGGTTATCGCACGATTTCCAACGCCGGCCCCGACAGCAATCAGGAAGTGCCGCACTACCACCTGCACATTCTTGCGGGCCGCAACATGGGTCGGCTGCTGCCCTAAGACGCGAACCAGCAAGGATCGGGTCGCGGCCCACAGCCGTGACATGACACACAAGGGGAGACGCCAAACCGGAGGTCTCTTATGCCCATCCTTTTCACCCCGATGCCCACCGCGATCGTCCGCGTCTATCAGGCCGGAGGGCCGGATGCGAACGGCCAGCCGCCTGAACACGCGATCTCGGACGGACCCGGCACGCCCTGCCGGCATTGCCTGAAGAACATTCCGCAGGGCTCGGGGATGCTGATCCTCGCCCATCGGCCGTTCCCTGAACCCCAGCCTTATGCCGAACTTGGCCCGATCTTTCTGTGTGCCGATCCCGGGGGTTGCGTGGCACCCGAACCCTCGGGAGCGTTGCCCGAGGTTCTGGCCGCGCCCGAATACATCCTGCGCGGTTACTCGGCCGGGCACCGGATTGTCTATGGCACCGGCGCGGTGGTTCCGACAGAGCGTATCGCCGAAGAGGCGGAAGCGCGGCTGGCCGACGACCGGGTGGCCTATGTCCACGTCCGCTCGTCGCGGAACAACTGCTTTCAGGTTCGCATTGACCGGGGGTAGGGCACGGGCGGCTGCGCACTCCGGCGCGGGTCAGCACGGCGACGATTGGCGCATCCTTGTCGGCACGGGCCATCAGGGCGTCCCTCAGCCGCCATCGACCGGTCGGATCATCCACATCAGTGGCGTCTCGGGGTCGCCCATGTGGTCGTGAACGAGCGGGCGGAATCCCTGGCTGACATAGAAGGCGCGGGTTCCGGCATAGGCTGGATCATCGCATTCTTCCGACAGCGTCATCAGGACCAAGTCGCGGAAACCGCCCGCCTTGGCCTGGCCGATCGCCGCCGCAACCAGAGTTGCGCCAACCCCCTTGCGATGATGGTCAGGATCGACCGCCATCCACCAGATCTCCAGCGTGGTGCCAAAATGAGCCCGCAGTGCCACCATGCCCGTAGAAACTCCGGTGGGATCAAAAGCCCCCAGGCACAGGCATTCCGTCACGCCCTCCACATATGCGGTGTTCGCCTCGGGGATTCCGAACCATTCCGGCAGGCGTGTGATAAGACGCGCGCAGAGAGTGCTTGCCTCAGTGGACGGGAGTTCGCAGATCATGCGTTGCCCGCGCCCGCCTGCACCGCATCCCACGCTTTCAGCCAGCGCTTGGGTGCGGCCTCGCGCCATTGCCAGATCAGCCTAGCGCGGGCCCAGCCCTCGTCGATCCGGCCCGCCCGGACCAGCACCAGATTGTGGGGCGCGTAGTGGGGGAGCAGCAGGAAGGTTTCGGGGTCGGCAGCGATCAGCATTTCGCGTTCCTCGCGGTCGGCCTTGAAGACGGCCGCATCGACGTAAGGGGACCACCAACACCACATCTTGCCATGCGCCTTGAGGCAGGGGTTTCCCCAGGCTGTTGTCTCGACCACCTCGGGTAGGCCGAGGTCAACTGCGAAGCCGCGCAGTGCGGGCCAGTCGGCCAGCATCAGTGCGCCGCCGCCCAGGACTGTCCTGTGCCCGCCTCGACCGTCAGGGGCACGGTCAGATGCACGGCCGGGTGCGCGGCCCCCTCCATCACGTCTTTCGCCCGCGCGATCAGAGTTTCGTCTGCGTCCTCGTCCACCTCGAACAGCAATTCGTCGTGCACCTGCAATAGCATCGTCGCAGGCAGATCGGCGATCGCGCGGGGCATCCTGATCATGGCGCGGCGGATCACGTCGGCTGCGGTACCCTGGATCGGAGCGTTGATCGCGGCGCGACGGGCAAAGCCGGCGGTGGGGCCCTTCGCGTTGATCTCGGGCGTGTGGATCTTGCGCCCGAACAGCGTCTGCACGAACCCGGCCCGTTTCGCAAAGGCCACCGTGTCGTCCATGTAATCCTTGATCCCAGGAAATCGCTCGAAGTAGCGGTCGATGAATCCTTGGGCATCGGCGCGTGGAATACGCAGGTTGCGCGCCAGACCAAAGCCGGAAATTCCGTAGATCACGCCAAAGTTGATCGCCTTGGCCTGCCTGCGGATTTCGGGTGTCATCTGGTCCAGCGGCACGTTGAACATCTCGGATGCGGTCAACGAATGGATGTCGATCCCATCCTTGAACGCTTGCTTCAAGGCGGGAATGTCGGCAACGTGCGCCAAGATCCGCAACTCGATCTGGCTGTAGTCCAGACTTACCAGAACCCGGCCCTTCGGGGCGACGAAGGCTTCGCGGATGCGCCGGCCCTCTTCGGTGCGGATGGGGATGTTCTGCAGGTTCGGATCGGTCGAGGCCAGTCGGCCGGTGACCGCCCCGGTGATCGAATAAGATGTGTGGACCCGCCCCGTCTCGGGGTTGATGTGATCCTGCAACGCATCGGTGTAGGTTGATTTCAGCTTGGACAGTTGCCGCCAATCCAGCACGCGGGCGGGCAGATTGTGACCTTCGGCAGCGAGATCCTCCAGAATGTCGGCGCCCGTTGCATAGGCCCCGGTCTTGCCCTTTTCCCCTCCGGCGAGGCTCATCTTGTCGAACAGGATCTCGCCAAGTTGTTTGGGCGAACCGACGTTGAACCTCTCGCCTGCCAAGGCATGGATTTCGGCCTCAAGCTCCGCCATCTTCTGTGCAAAGGCATTGGACATGCGTGACAGCGTGTCACGGTCCACCTGCACACCGGCCATTTCCATCGCCGCCAGGACGGGCACCAGCGGGCGTTCCAGTGTCTCGTAGACTGTTGTCACCTGAACGCGGTGCAACTGCGGTTTGAACAATTGCCACAGGCGCAACGTCACGTCGGCATCCTCGGCCGCATAGCCGACGGCCTGTTCGATCGGCACGCGGTCAAAGGTGATCGCGGATTTCCCGCTGCCCAGAAGGGATTTGATCGGGATCGGGACATGGCCCAGATACTTGTCCGACAGTGCATCCATGCCATGCATGTTAAGCCCCGCGTGCATCGCATAGCTCATCAGCATGGTGTCGTCGAACGGGGCGACGGTGATGCCGTGGCGCGCAAAGATCTTGGCATCGTATTTCATGTTCTGGCCGATCTTGAGGATTGCGTCATCCTCGAGCACCGATTTCAGCAGGCGCAGCGCCTCGTCCATCGGTATCTGCCCGGAAACCTGTTCGCTTGCGCCGAACAGGTCGCCGCCGCCCTGCTTGTGGCCCAAAGGAATGTAGCAGGCTGTTCCCGGATCGACGCAAAGTGAGATGCCTACAAGCTCGGCCCGCATCTCGTCCAGGCTGGTGGTTTCGGTATCGACCGCGACATGCCCGCGTTCGATGATCCGCGCGATCCAGCGGGTTAGTGCGGCGCTGTCACGCACTGCCTCGTAGCGCGCGGTGTCGAAGGGCAGGGCAACTGGGGTCATATCTTCTGCTGTTACGGCTTGAGGGGGAAGATCCAGGGCGGGGGGTGGGGGCAGATCGACCTTCAGGCTTTCTGCCACGCGCTTGGTCAGTGTGCGAAACTCCATCTCATTCAGGAAATTGATCAAAGCCTTTGGATCCGGTTCGCGCACCTCAAGCGCGTCAAGCGTGAAGTCGAGCGGCGTTTCGCAGTCCAGCTGGACAAGCTTTCTGGAAAGTCGGATCTGCTCGGCGTTCTCGATCAGCGTCTGACGGCGCTTGTCTTGCCGGATTTCGCCGGCGCGCTCCAGCAGCGTGTCCAGATCACCGAACTCGTTGATCAACAGGGCCGCGGTCTTGATCCCGATGCCCGGCGCGCCTGGGACGTTGTCGGTGGAATCTCCGGCCAGCGCCTGCACATCCACGACGCGATCGGGTTTCACACCGAACTTTTCTTCCACTTCGGGCACGCCTATGACCTTGTTCTTCATCGGGTCAAGCATCTCGACCCCGTCACCCACCAGTTGCATCAGATCTTTGTCGGACGAAATGATCGTCACCCGGCCACCCGCCTTGCGCGCCTGACAGGCCAGTGTCGCGATAATGTCGTCAGCCTCATAGCCCTCTGTCTCGATGCAAGAGACGTTGAAGGCCCGCGTCGCCTGCCGCGTCAGCGGGAACTGCGGGCGTAGATCTTCGGGCAGCTCGGGGCGATTGGCCTTGTAGGCGGCGTAGAGATCATTGCGGAAGGTCTTGGACGAATGGTCAAAGATCACCGCCACATGGGTGGGCGTATCGCCCTTCTTGTTGTTCTCGACATAGCGAAACAGCATGTTGCAAAAGCCCGCGACTGCGCCGATCGGCAGACCGTCGGACTTGCGTGTCAGCGGTGGCAGCGCGTGGTAGGCGCGAAAGATGTAGGCCGACCCGTCGATCAGGTGCAGGTGGTTGCCCTTGCCGAATGCGTGGCCCATCGCCGCTGTCTCCCGTCATGCCTTATGCTGCGAAGTAATGCCATGATCGCGCCGGGCTTGCCACCCGTCATGGGCGGGGTCCATGATCGCGGCTACGGTATCAGCTGGGAGGGCAACGCATGAGGTCGATCGTCGGATTCCTGATCGGAGCCATCCTTGCGGGGGCTGCCGCACTCGGGTTGGGGATCATCGCGCTGTCGCTGGGCCTGGTGTCTAACCGCGAAGGCGCGGCGGCGATGGGGATCATCTTTTTCATCACGCCGGTCGCAGCACTTTTCGGGGGCATTGCCGGAGCGGTGATTGGGATCCTGAGAGAGCGCTAGGCCGACTTCAGCCGGTCGGCAAAGCTTTCATGCACATAGCGCTTGTCGCAATAGCCGCATTCGACCCAGCCCTTGTCCTCGGGGATGGTCAGCCAGACGCGCGGATGACCCAGCGCGCCTTCGCCGCCGTCGCAAGCCACCTTCCAGGTCGTGACCACTTGGGTTTCGGGCGCGTCGGGCATCATGCGAGCAATCCTCGGGGTATGCGGATGGCGCAGATCATAGCGATTGCGTCCGGCGCAGCAAGGGGTGGTCAAGCGGTCAGGCGCGCACCCGCGTCAGCCAGTCGAGGCCGGCGATCGTTTCAGCCGCGGGGTGGTATTCAGCCGCGATCCAGCCCCGGTAGTCAGGTGCAATCTGGTGCAGCCAGCCAATCGCTGCCGAGTCTGGCTCTGACCTTGCCGCGCTGCCTGCGATCTGTACATGGCGGGCCAAGGCGCGGTGGGTGCGCCAGATGGCATCGGGTTGCAGCCCGATGCGCAGCACATGCCACAGGTCGATCTGGAGACCCACTTGAGGTATCCCCAGCGTCGCGATGATGCGCGCCGCCTGATCGAAATCGTGCAGGAAGTACCCCGGCATGTCCTGTGAATTCAGCGGCTCGAGCGTCAGGCACTGGTCCGGCGCACGCACTGAGGCCCAGCGCAGGTTGTAACGCAACACCGCTTCGGCCTCGGGCCCAGCCGCAACGCCCGACAGCACGTGGATCACATCGGCCTGCATCTGACGCGCATAGTCTAGCGCCTGATTGAAACTGTCGCGAAAGCGTGCCTCGGCCCCCGGGACCGCGGCCCAACCGCGTTCGCCTGCAGCCCAATTGCCTGGCGGGGTGTTGATCAATGCCACCGGCAGCCCATCAAGCGCGCGAACCCACTCACTTGCGCAAAAGTCATAGGGAAACAGCACTTCTGCACCGTCAAACCCCGCACCCCGCGCCAAGTCAGGCCGTGCCAGCGCCGGGGCCTCGGTGAACAGCATCGTCAGGTTTGCCGCGACCCGGCTCACGGCAAATCGGCCGAGGGGATGACCGGAAAGAACACCCCCGAAGACCAAACGCCGAACCAGCCTTCGCCTGCATAGTCGGCATGGGCTGCGAGGTCGATCAGCCGATAGAACGACTTGCGGTCGATCAGCGCCTCGAGATCGGCGCGGATCAGCACATAGGGCGAGGGTTCCCCCGTTTCCGGATCACGCACAACGCGGATCGGATGGTCCGGCCCGGCGACCACCCGATCCTCGACCTGCGTCACGAAGGTCAGGATTTGCGCAGCCCCCGCGCCCTCGGCCTCGAAGTCGACTGCGACAAAGGGCGCGTCCTCGACCGTGATCCCGACCTTCTCGACGGGGGTGACAAGGAAATACTTGCCATCCTCACGCTTCAGGATCGACGAGAACAGCTTGACCAACCCCGGCCGGCCGATCGGCGTGCCCAGATAGAACCACGTTCCGTCGCGCGCGATCCGGATGTCAAGATCGCCGCAGAATGGTGGGTTCCACAGATGCACCGGGGGCGGGCCTTTTTTGGCCACAGCACGGGCCGAGGCCAGAACGCTTTCGGCTGTCGGTTTCACGATCATTTGTCCGCTCATGCTTTTTGCCATTTGTGCCCGACGGGATAGTTTGTTCAACTGTACGATGTAACCGCAAGAGGAAGATTGTCATGGCCGAGGCGCAGGCACTGGTGGGCGAGATCGAAGCGCTGGGTCAACGCCTGGCCGAGGCGAAGGCGAGCATCAACCGTCGGTTCATCGGGCAAGAGAAGGTTGTGGAGCTGGTCCTGGCAGCCATGTTGTGCGGCGGGCACGCTCTGCTGGTGGGGTTGCCGGGCCTTGGGAAGACCCGGCTTGTCGACACTTTGTCGACGGTCATGGGTCTCAAAGGCAATCGAATCCAGTTCACGCCGGATCTTATGCCGGCCGATATCCTGGGATCCGAGGTGCTGGATACGACCGAAGGCGGCGGCCGTGCCTTTCGCTTCATCGAAGGGCCGATCTTCTGTCAGTTGCTGATGGCGGACGAGATCAACCGCGCCTCGCCCCGTACCCAATCTGCGCTGCTGCAGGCCATGCAAGAACGCGAAGTGACGATTGCGGGCCAGCACCGCCCCCTGGGTCGGCCGTTTCATGTTCTGGCCACACAGAACCCGATCGAGCAGGAAGGCACCTATCCGCTGCCCGAGGCGCAGCTTGACCGCTTTCTGGTACAGGTGGATGTCGACTATCCCGATCGCGCGACCGAGCGTGACATCCTGATCGCAACAACCGGCGCGGAAGAGGCCCAGGTGCATCAAGTGTTTACTGCGGACGAACTGATTGCGGCGCAGGCGGTGCTGCGGCGGATGCCGGTGGGCGATCAGGTGGTCGAGATGATCCTTGATCTGGTGCGTTCCTGCCGGCCCGGTGAGCCCGAGGGCGCCGCGTTGGCCGATGTGCTGAGCTGGGGTCCGGGGCCGCGCGCCGCGCAGG
>JBGSQL010000069.1:0-3059 GCA_041738105.1 Rhodobacter sp.
ATCTGGTTGGCGCCGGGCCGCGTCACCCCGGTGTCGGTATCGCCCGAGAATCGCAGCCCCGGCGCTGCCGGCGTGCCACTGGCCAGCAAGGCCCCGTTGGGCAAGGTCACCGCGCCACTTGCGGCCACCCGCAGACCCTCGGCAAAGGTTGCGCCATCGCCGCTGACCTTGATCGCGAACTCGTCGCTGCCGGTCAGGCCCATCTCGGCCCGGCCGGAAAAGCCGGTCTGGAACAGCAAGCTTGCCGTATCTGCAGCCGTGGCCTTGTTGATCTTCAGCTGATGCCCGGCACCATCATGGGTCAGGAGTGTCGCGTCAGCAGCGACCGCAAGGCGGTTGATCGCGTCCGCCGTGGTGTTGATGCCCAGTTCGGTCATGCCTTGTGGCTGGCCGCCCGCCGCCACCCAGGCCGACCCCGAAAAGATCACGGCCGTCGCCTCGGCCAGAACCTCGGCGCGCCAGCCCGGTTGGGGCGCGTAGAACACCCAGCCCTCGATGTCGAACAGGGCAATCTGGCCGTCTTGTCCGGCCCATTCGCCCACGGCCCCCGCCGCCACGATGTGTCGCGCCCCGATCACAGGGCTGGCGGGGGCCGCCGTCCGCGTCCGGTCGGCCACGGCCAACTGGACGATCACGTCGAGGACGCGCAGCGCCTCGTTATGGGTGACATGCTTTTGGGCTTGCGAGGGCTGGATGTAGGGCAGGGCAAGGACGGCTGAAACTTCGGACATGGGCGACCCTCCGGGATACGTGTTGGAGGGAACGCTAGGCAGGGAAGGTGAAGCGCGCGTGCGTTGACCGTGCGCAGCCCCCCTTTGGCGCGCAACGCTCCGCCGCAAAGGCAACGGGTTGCACGCCACAGCCGGGCAAACGGGTCAGCCGTGCTTGACCATCACATGGCGCACAAAGGTGTAATCCTCCAGCGCATAGGCGCTCAGATCCTTGCCATAGCCGGATTGCTTGATACCGCCGTGCGGCATTTCGTTGACCAGCATGAAGTGGGTATTGATCCAGGTGCAGCCATACCGCAGCCGCGCCGCCGTCGCCATCGCGCGGCCCACGTCGCGGGTCCAGACCGACGAGGCAAGGCCATAGTCGCTGTCATTGGCCCAGGTCACCGCCTGATCCACGTCGCTGAACGGCGTGATCGACACGACCGGCCCGAACACCTCGCGGACCTCCGTTCATTTTCCGCCACCGGCGGTTTCGGCGCCGCCGCGGGTCAGGTAATAGGCAAGCAGGATCGGGATGAAGGTGGTCGCAAAGACCACGATCGCGACCACGTTTGTCACCGGGCGCTGCCTTGGGCGCACCAGTTCGTTCAGCATCCAGATCGGCAGGGTGGATTGCTGCCCGGCGGTGAAGGTGGTGACGATCACCTCGTCGAACGACAGCGCGAAGGCCAGCATCCCGCCCGCCAGCAGCGCCGAGCCCAGGTTCGGCAGGATCACATAGCGGAACGTCTGAAACCCGTTTGCCCCAAGGTCCAGCGACGCCTCGACAAAACTTCCCGACAGACGACGGAACCGGGCCACCGCGTTGTTGTAGACGATGACGATACAGAAGGTCGCGTGCCCCAGAACGATCGTCCAAGTCGAGAACGGGATCCCCGCCACATCGAACGCCGATCGCAGCGACATGCCGGTGATGATGCCCGGCAGAGCGATCGGCAGCAGGATCAGAAGGGAAATCTGGTCGCGCCCAAAGAACCGCGCGCGGCTCATCGCGGCGGCCACCAGCGTGCCAAGGATCAGCGCCATCGCCGTCGAAATCGCCGCGACCCGCAGCGACAGATACAAGGGCGGCCAGATGTCGGCCCGGTTCCAGGCGACAGCGAACCACTTGGTCGTCAGGCCGGGGGGCGGAAACTGATAGGTCCGCTCTTCGGTGGTGAAGGCATAAAGGAAGATCAGCAGGATCGGCAGGTGCAAAAACAGCAGCCCCAGCGTCGCCCCGATCGTCAGCCCCAGCGGTGCGCGCGTGTCAGAGTGCATCAAACGCCCCCATCCGCTTGGCCACCGCCAGATAGACCAGCATCACCACAATCGGCACCACCGCAAAGGCCGCCGCCAGCGGGATGTTGCCCGCCGTGCCCTGCAGCGTGTAAACCGCCTGCCCGATGAACAGGCGCGACGATCCGATGATCTGCGGGATGATGTAGTCGCCCAGCGTCAGCGAGAAGGTAAAGATCGACCCCGCGATGATCCCCGGCAAGGCCAGAGGCAGGATCACCGTACGAAAGGTCTGGCCCCGGCTGGCGCCCAGATCGGCCGACGCCTCGAGCATCGACGCTGGCACCCGCTCCAGCGCGGCCTGCATCGGCAGGATCATGTAGGGGATCCAGACATAGACAAACACCAGGAACGTCCCGATGTAGGACGTGGACAGTGAATTGCCGCCGATCACCGGCAGCGCCAGCACCGCGTTCAGCACCGCCGAGGCCCCGATGGCGTCGGTCGCCCAGGTGATGATGCCCTCTTTGGCCAGGATCAGTTTCCAGGCATAGACCTTGACCAGGTAGCTCGACCACAGCGGCACCATGACGCCCACATAGAACGCGGCCTTCCAGCGTCCGCGGGCATAGCGGGCAGCGAAATAGGCGATCGGAAACGCGATGATCGCGCACCCCAGCGTCACCGCCGCCGCCATTCCCGTCGTGCGCAGGATGATGTCGAAATTGGCCGGACGGAACAGCTCGAGATAGGTCTTGAGCGTGAATTCCTGCACCACCATGCCCGAGAATTCGTCAATGGAATAAAAGCTTTGCAGCAAGAGGGCGGCAAGCGACCCCAGATAGACCACGCCCAGCCACAAGAGCGGCGGCGCCAGCAGCAGCCACAACAACAGGTTCGGCCGCCGCCAGAACAGCGCGGTCAGCCGGTCACCCATGCCGCGCTCGGGCAAGGTGATGGGGGCGGCCATCACGCGTCCTCCATCAGGTGCAGCGCATCGGGCGCAAATCCCAGCCCGACGGTCGAACCCGGCACCGGCAGGACATCGCCCGAGGGCACCAGAACGCCCAGATCGCCGCCCGGCACGGCGACCACAACGCGCGTGCC
>JBGSQL010000091.1:0-3146 GCA_041738105.1 Rhodobacter sp.
CCACCTGCCCCGCCAGCCAGTCGCGGAAGCGATCGAGCGCCGGTCGCGGCGGGCGGTTCCTGGGCCAGACCAACCAATAGCTGCCGGTGCTGCGCTGCCTGCCGCCATAGGCCACGACCAGCCGCCCGGCGGCCAGTTCAGCATCAGCAAGAAATGTCGGCAGCAGCGCGATACCAAGGCCGTGGATCGCCGCCTGCGACATCGTCGAAAACTGGTCGAACACCATCCCCCGAGGGATGGCCACTGTCAGCCCTTGGGCCGACAGCCAGCGATGCCAGGCACCGGGACGGGATTCCAGCAGCAGGAGCGGATACTGCAACAAGGCCTCGGGACCGGGCAGCGGTGCGGCAAGAAAGCCGGGCGCGCAGACCGGGCGGACCTCTTCCTCCATCAGGAGCAAGTGGTCCGCCCCGGGCCAGTCACGGTTTCCGAAGTGGATTGCCGCGTCGAACGCGGCGGTATCGAAGTCGAACGGGCGCAATCGTGTGGAAAGGTTGACGGTCACCTCGGGATGGCTTCGGGCAAACTCTGCCAATCGGGGCGCCAGCCAATGCACACCGAAAGCCGGGAGGATCGCCAAGTTGAGCGTGCCGCCCCTGGGATTTGCCCGCAGCTTGAGGCTTGCCTGCCCAATCTGATCCAATGCGCTGCGCACCTGCTCGACGTAGTCGCGCCCGGCCGCGTTCAACCGTAGTTGCTTGCGGTCGCGCAAGAGCAACTGCACGCCCATCTGTGCTTCGAGCGTCTGCAATTGCCGGCTGATCGCGCCCTGGGTCAATGACAGCTCTTGCGCTGCGGCCGAGGCGCTGCCCAGCCGGTCAAGCGCCTCCAGCGCCATGAGCGAGGCGATGCTGGGCAGGTAGCGGCGCGGGGTCATCATTGCGGTTTGCTCATACATCAGCACATTAGTTTCGATGTATTTCAGGAACGGTTTCTGGAATAAAGATGGAAACGTCCAGCCATCCCGCGAGGCCCGCCATGACCATGCAGAAACCCGTCCTGAAGAAAAAGGATGCCCCCGATCTGGATCGCTTTGACTGGGAGGATCCCTTCCGTCTGGAGGATCAGCTGACCGAGGAAGAGCGGATGCTGCGCGACGCCGCCCGCGCCTTCGCGCAGGAAAAGCTGCAACCGCGCGTCATCGCGGCCTATCGCGAAGAAAAGACCGACCCCGGCATCTTCGCCGAAATGGGCGAGATGGGGCTGCTGGGCGCGACGGTGCCCGAGGAATATGGCGGACTGGGCGCGTCCTACGTCGCCTATGGCCTGATCGCGCGCGAGGTCGAGCGGGTCGACAGCGGGTATCGCAGCATGATGAGCGTGCAATCCTCGCTCGTGATGTACCCGATCTATGCCTATGGCTCTGAGGAGCAGCGGCAGAAGTATCTGCCGGGGCTTGCCTCGGGCAAACTGATCGGATGCTTCGGACTGACCGAACCTGACGCGGGGTCGGATCCCGCCGGCATGAAGACGGTCGCGAAGAAAACCGCAACCGGCTACACGATCAGCGGATCCAAGATGTGGATCTCGAACGCGCCGATCGCGGATGTCTTCGTGGTCTGGGCCAAATCCGAAGCGCACGGCGACAAGATCCGAGGGTTCGTGCTGGAAAAGGGCATGGCCGGCCTTACGGCCCCGAAGATCGGCGGCAAGCTTTCCCTTCGCGCCTCGATCACCGGCGAGATCGTGATGCAAGCGGTCGAGGTTGGGGAAGAGGCGCTCTTGCCCAATGTTGAAGGGCTGAAGGGCCCGTTCGGTTGTCTCAACCGGGCGCGCTATGGCATCAGTTGGGGTGTCCTGGGCGCGGCCGAGTTCTGTTGGCACGCCGCGCGTCAATATGGCCTTGATCGCCATCAGTTCGGGCGTCCGCTGGCCCAGACCCAGTTGTTCCAGCTGAAGCTGGCCGACATGATGACCGAGATCACGCTTGGCCTGCAGGGCTCGCTTCGCATCGGGCGGCTTATGGACGAAGGGCGCGCGGCGCCAGAGATGATCAGCCTGATGAAGCGCAACAACTGCGGCAAGGCGCTGGAGATTGCGCGGTGGTCGCGCGACATGCACGGCGGCAACGGCATCAGCCAGGATTTCCACGTGATCCGGCACATGGTGAACCTGGAAACGGTCAACACCTACGAGGGGACGCATGACATTCATGCGCTGATCCTGGGTCGCGCGCAGACAGGCTTGCAGGCGTTCTTCTGAAACCGGGCACCTTAGCACTTTGTTGGTGAGTGCACCCTAGTCTCGCCTGCGCCCCTTCCGGTGGCAGTCAGGTTTCCATGGCGCATCCTTCCCCCCTTCTGTCCGATCTGGCGCGGCGCGACAGCCCGCACGGGATTGTCACCGCGGTGTCGATGATGAAGGACGAAGGCCCCTACCTGCTCGAATGGATTGCGCATCATCTGGCCGTGGGCTTCACCCGGCTGGTTGTCTACACCAACGATTGCACCGACGGCACCGACCGGATGCTGATGCGGCTGGAAGAGCTTGGGCTGGCGCATCACCGGGTGAATGCCATTCCACCCGGGCTGGCCCCGCAACCCTCGGCGCTGAACCATGCCCAGGTGGAACCGCTCGTGACCGGGTCCGACTGGGTGATGGTGTTCGATGCCGACGAGTTTCTGTGCATCCGGCACGGCGACGGGACGCTGGATGGACTCATTTCGGCTGCCATGGACAGGAACGCGAACGGGATCGTGGTGACATGGCGCATCTTCGGATCTGGCGGCGTGCGGGACTGGTCGCGCGCGCCCGTGACCGAGCAGTATCTGCGCGCCGCCCCCGAAGACTGGAACAAGGGCTGGGGGGTCAAGACGCTGTTCCGGTTCGATCCAGCGTTCTGGAAACTGGGCATCCACCGCCCGAAGCTCCGCAACAAGTGGCTCGACACCGGCTTTCCGGCTACGGTGCGCTGGCTGAACGGGTCGGGCGCGCCGATGGAGGACTATTTCAAGTTTCGGGGCTGGCGCTCGATCCAGCGCACCGTCGGCTTTGGCTGGGCGCAGATGAATCACTATGCCGTCAAGTCGTTGGACAGCTTTGCCTTGCGCAAGTTCCGCGGCAACGTGAACTACAAGCCGGACAAATACAATTCCGACTACTGGTCGCTGCAGGATCGCAACGAGGTCGAATGCCGGGCGATCCTG
>JBGSQL010000109.1:0-1866 GCA_041738105.1 Rhodobacter sp.
GCGATGTGGCGCGTCTCTTCGTTGACCGTTCCGCGCGGCCCCTCCATCCCGGCCCAGCTTGGATAGGCGGCAGAGTCCTTCTCATACTGGGCGCGCAGTGCGTCGAGACTGGCCTTGTCCCAGTCGGGCGAGGCAAACGTCTCGGCGCTGCCGGCCGTGATCACGAACTGGTCCTGCAGGGCGTTCACAAGGGCAACCTCTGCCGGATCGTCCGGGTTGAACACCTGAATGCGGATGGCCGCGAACATGTAGCGGGTGTCAGCAGGCACCGGGTGGACGCCCGGCTCGTAGAACACCACCGGAACATAGTGGTCGTTGTCCACGATCAGGATCGAGGCATACCGCCCATCGGGCATCTTGGGCATCGTGATCGTCGCCCCGCCCTGCGTGTCGATGACCGCGCCGGAATACAGCGTATCGCGGTTCATGCGCACGACCGTTTGCTTGTCCAGGGGTGTTGGCGCACGGAAATGGTAGAAGGTGTTGATCTTGCCCGACAGGCCCTGGATGTCGGCAAACATCCGGTCGGTTTCGGCCCGGATGAAGTTTTCAGACGTTACCTGACCTTGTGCCAGTGCTGTCCCTGCGGCGATCACCATCGAAATCGCCAGAGCGGTGCCGCGTACCAGATTGGTCAACATGTCGGTTCCTCCGAGGTTGAAAGATCAGTTTGTCTTGTTGAGTGGCGGCGCCGTCCACGTCTCGTCGAGCGCCGCATCCTTTGGCCAGTAAAGCCGCATGATGACCGAGAAGGGCCCGGTTGGTGCGGGGAGCCAGTTCGCTTCCTTGTCTCCGCCAGGCGAGACGTTCTGCAGGTAGAGCGTCAGCCCGCCGTCGGCATCGCGCACGAAGCCGTCGATCATCGGCGAGTTGAGGAGGTACCGATTGAGCGGGTTTGCGACCAGCAGGCTGGCTGGCTGCTCGTACATGGTGATGGACCAGAACGAATTGACCGGCGGCTCCTGACCGGGAGCGAAACGCAACGTGTAGGCGTTCGCGCCGTCAAGTGGCTCGCCAGCCGCATCGACGAAATAGGCCGGATACATCGCTTCGGCCTTGGAGTTGCCGTAGATGCCCAACACGGCCCCCGCCATGCGATAAAGGTAGTTGTTCTGCAGGTGCTCGCGTGTGCCAAGGATGTCGCCCGATGCCACCTTGCCCGCACTGACGTCGGCTTTCACGCGGTCGAACGCGGCCCAGGCATCCACCATGCCTGCCTCGAAAGCCGCCCTCATGTCGGGCGACAACGCGGCGGCGTCGAAATCAAGTCCCGGACCAACGCCGATCTGCGCAAAGCGCGCCCGCAGATCGACCTCGGATGGGTGCGTGGGGGCAAACTGCAGCAGGAAGTTGAGGATGGAATAGAACTCGAGCGAGGTCCTCTGCCCATCTGGGCTGAGCGGTTTCACATAGTCGATGGCCGGAGGGGCTGGAGCCGCGGGTTGCCCAAGGAAGGCGGACAGCGGCTGGACGATGTACTGCTGCTGGATCGCCTTCACGTTTTCCAGATCATTGGGGCTGAACAACTGCGTCCGGAACTGGGCCGACAGGATGTCGGTCTCCGAGCGGATCACCTTCGTGATGCCCTCTGGCAAGTCACCTTGCCAGTTAGGCCCCGCAATTGCAAAGCTCCCCCCGCCATTGCCCGTCGTCCGACTGCCGAGATAGTCGAAGTTGTGGGTGTAGAGATCGATCAGCTGCAGGCTCCAGTAACGGTTGCTCTCTATCGCGGGCACCGTGAAGACCAGTGGCTCGGCGCGCAGGTCCATCCCGATCCACGAGTATGGCGTATCCGAGTTCGGCGTCTGGATCGCCTTGTCCTCAGGTGTGAACACCCGGGGAATGTTGAACAGGACGTTGCGCGGG
>JBGSQL010000121.1:0-3574 GCA_041738105.1 Rhodobacter sp.
ACTGCCCGTTGCGGAGCAGCGGCCATTCCTGCGGCAGCGGCTCCTTGACCTTGACGATCAGGTCGGCAGCCCGCCAGACATCGTCGGCGTTGTCGATGATCTCCGCGCCGTGCGCACGGTAGTATTCGTCCTGGATCCCACTGCCCTGCCCCGCGCCCGCCTGGATCAATACCTTGTGCCCCAGCCGCGTCAGCTCCTCGACGCCGACCGGGATCATCGCCACGCGGTACTCGTCGGTCTTGATTTCCTTGGGGACGCCGATGACATATTTTCCATCGCCAGCCATGACAGTCCTCGCGCGTGTGGATAAATCCTCCGGGAACGGGCCTCCCGCCGAGTGCCCCGGCCAGGACCAGCCCCCCGGCGGCGGCGATGATCGGATGACCGCCAGCCGCGTAGTAACCGAGGCCGGTGCCGATGGCCGCAAAGGCGGAACATCCGATCGCGGCGTACTGGGCAAGGCGTGTGCCACGCTCGTAATGGGTGGGAGTATCTTTGGACGTCATGGGTGGGTTCCTTCTGGATGGATCGGACGTGTTCCGGGGGGTGCCGGCGTCACTTCGGTTTGCAATAGTTGGGCATCAGGCCGACGTAGGGTCCGGCTTCTTGCTGGGGGGCACGGTAGAAGCCGTCCGGGTCATAGCGCGCGCAGCGACCCGCCAGGCGGGCCGCGATCAGCTTTGTGCCGAGGTCTTGCCCATCGACCGAGCAGCGCCCCACCTGACGGTCATAGGTGATCTCACCGGTCAGTGTGCAGATCACGGTATCATTCCGCACGATGTCCCGCATGAAAGACGCAGCCGCTTCGCCTCGGGCGGTGCCGAGTTCATCGGCTGTCACGCCAGACAATCGGACGGGCACGCCCGAAACCTCGATGGTGTCGCCATCGCGGACATGGGTGACGGGGCCTTCCAGGGTCAGACCAGAGCTGATGGCGGCGTCAGCCAAGAGCATCGCAATCGCCGAAAAGACGGCGATCTTGCGCGCAAAGGTGCGCCGGGGAACAGAAAGCGTGGTGCGGCCGTCGGGAAGTATCATCGCAAACTCCTTAACTCTCGTTAACTCTCGTCACTCATGAACCGAAGGAATCGCCCCGACGGCCGCATAAAAGTTAATAATCCATGATGGTGGCAATTCCTGACATGGAGCGGATATTGCGGTGCTCCAATACGGACTCGTGGACGGCCCGTGACCCGAAGGCCGGTGCGCGATCCGGTTGCAGAATGAGGGGCGCAAGGCGCGGCGGCGGTGGCCCGACCTTTCGATATGCGGTCCGGTGGGACTGCCGCCTCCGGCACAGTTGCCAGGCGATCGGTTCCGGACGGCCACAGTTTTGTGGCCACAGTTTTTTCCGGGCTGCGCAGCACGGCCGAAAGTTCATCGCCAGGAAAGACAAGTCGGGCTAGGCTGTCTGACAGAACCTGTCATGGAGCCGCCCATGTCCCTTACCAAGGCCAGAGATCTGCTGAGGCTGGCCGAAATGGCGGCCGCGCGTCATTCTGGCGTCTCGCTTGCCGAGATTGCCGCAGAATTCCAGGCCGATCATCGGACGGCACAGAGGATGACACGCGCTCTGGAGGATGTCTTCCAGGGGGTCGAGATCAACACGGACAGCGAACGGCGGCGGCGCTGGAAGTTGCGTGACACCAGCTTTTTGCGCTTGCGAGGCATCGGCGACAGCGAGCTTGCCGCGCTGGAGATGAGCATTCGGCGGGCAGAGCGCGAGGGGGTTGGTAACGAGGTCAGGACGCTGACGTCTTTGCGGGACAGGTTGCTTGCGATCATGCCCGGGCCGCATGCACGCCGGGCAGAGGCGGATGCCGAAGCGGTGCTGGAGGCCTATGGCTACGCCTCGCGCCCCGGTCCGCGGGTTCGCAGCGAGCCGCTGGTGCTCGAAACGATCGCGCAGGCGCTGAAGGGGCCGTTTGGACTGGTCGTCACCTATGCCGGACCCAAGGACAACCAGCCGCGCGAGCGTCTGCTGGAACCCTATGGCCTGCTGCTTGGAACCCGACGCTATCTGGTTGCCCGAGAGCGGGACAAGGCGGGTGGGATGCAGCACTTCCGTCTGGATCGGATCCGTGCGGCCCGCCTCGATGCCCAGACCTTTTCGCGCGATCCGGATTTCGATCTGGCCGTGCATTCTGCCCGCGCCTTCGGTTCCTATCACGCGGACAAGGAATACGGCGAGGTCGTCTGGCGCTTCAGCCCCGCAGCCGCCGCTGCGGCCAAGGAGTTCCTGTTCCACCCTCTGCAGGAGCTTTCGGAAGAGGACGATGGTCATGTCACGGTCAGGTTCCAGGCCGGGGGGTGGCTGGAGATGGCCTGGCATCTTTACCAATGGGGCGATCAGGTCGAAGTGCTGAGTCCGCCTGAACTGGTAGCGCTTGTGGCGTCGCACCAGCGCGCCGATTTTCCGGCGATGCCGTGAGTCATGGGCAAGCCGCGGGAACTGCAACGCAGGCGCAGCGCGCGCCAGAGGTGCCCCACCGGGCCGGATCCCCGGCGGGCCGCGCTTGCGCAGCGCGCTGCCTGCGGTTCGGTTTGCACCGACTGACCGGCAAACGTCACTGTGGCGCGGGATCCCTGGGGCGCGGGATCCCTGGCGGGCAGATCAGGCATGGCCGGATCTGCCCGATCGTGGATTTACTTCAGGGTCGCTAGATAGGCGGCCATGTCCTCGGCGCCCTTCGCCAGCTTGAACGTCATTTTCGACTTGGCCCCGGCATCCCCCGTCACCTGCTGCAGCCAAGCCCCCGGATCGACGACATAGGCGGCAAGGCTTGCCTCATCCCACACCGCGCCCGTGGCATTTGCGGCCAGAATGCCTTCGCCGTACTCGAAATCGGGGCTGGAGCCGACAGGCCGCCCGACGACGCCGAATAGGTTCGGGCCGGTCTTGCCGCCTTTCACGATGGCGGTTCCATCGGCCCCGATGATCGAGTGGCAGGCTTTGCATTTCTTGAAATCCGACTCGCCCTTTGCGGCATCGGCCGCAAGTGCGGGTTGTCCAAGGGAAAGTGTGAGGGCAACGGCCGTAAGGCCAAGCAGGCGATGGGTCATTCTGGTCTCCTGTTCAAAGGGGGTGTGCGGATTCGATCCGGGCGCCGGGGAAGCTTTCGCAAAGGCCGGAAATCTCGGAGGTGGTGGTCATCAGGCAGGCTGCGGTGGACAGCGCATCCGCCAGCGCCGCGGTCGGGGCGGAAATGCTGATCGCCCGCCAACGCGCGGCCGCAGACAGGCCGGTGCGCGGATCAAGGATATGCGAGGTGCGCGCATCGTTGCCAAAGGTCATGCCCAACGGGGCCGAGGTTGCCAGTGCGCGCGACTGCAACGAAACCTTGCCGCCTTGGCGCAATGTCACCGGCCATGCCCCTCCTTCAGGTTGACCCCCAACGGCCACGAACTCGCCTGTGTCGATCAGAATGTCGGTCAATCCCTCGGCCGTCAACAGCGCCGCGACGCGGTCTGCGATAAACCCCTGGGCAATGCCGTTCAGCGTCAGCGCCATGCCGGGGCGCAGGGCGATCCGGCCCGCCGCCAGCGCTACGCCGCCCCATCCGGTGTGCGCAAG
>JBGSQL010000138.1:0-2570 GCA_041738105.1 Rhodobacter sp.
CGAACCAGTCGACCGACCGGCCGGCGCCGCTCGTGCTGGTCTCGGAACAGCGCATCGACCGCCCTGCGAACACCGGGGCCAGCCCGGCGCGCGTGATGCCGCGCCGGATTTCTTCGGGCAACCTGGCTGTCGATCACGACGCCGAAGACGGCGCACCAGAACCCGAAGCCGAGGCTGATGCGGAAAACATATTCGCCTCGTCCAAAAGCTTTGCCGAGTTCGCAGAACGCCTGGGCGCGACCGACCTGCCGGACCTGCTCGAAGCGGCTGCGGCCTATACCGCCTGCATCGAAGGTCGCCCGCATTTCTCGCGCCCGCACCTGATGCGCCATGTCGCTTCTGTTTCAAGCGAAGCGGATCTTGCCAAGGAAGACAGCATGCGCAGCTTTGGGCAGTTGCTGCGTCAGGGCAAGATCGAAAAGGTCAAGCGCGGCCAGTTCGCGATCACCGACAGTTCCTACTACCTCGCCGAAGCACGCCGCATGACGCGCTGACGCATGCGTCCATCCTTGCCAAAGGGGTCAGGCCTGCCGGTCTGGCCCCTTTGCCATTTCGGCCGGATCGGGCTGCCCGACCCCCCGGAACACCGCACGAAACGGAATCGCCCAAAGGAAACCAAGGCCCACATAGACAAACAGTTCCAGCCACAGCGGCGGGCGATCAAACAGGTTCACCACGGTCACGGCGGCCACGATGTAGGCCGGCATCCCGACAACCAGGATCAGCAGCGACAAGCGCTTGCGCGCGCGATAGCTCAGCGCCATCAGGGCCCCCTCAATCCGCGAAAGGATCGGTCACGAGGATCGTGTCGTCCCGCTCTGGTGAGGTGGAAAGTAGCGCCACCGGGCACTGGATCAATTCCTCGATCCGGCGAACATACTTCACCGCCGCCCCCGGCAGATCCGCCCAGGATCGCGCACCGGCCGTGCTCTCGCTCCAGCCTTCCAGGTCTTCGTAGATCGGCGTCACCCGCGCCTGCAGGTTGGCCGCCGTCGGCAGATAATCCAGCGTCTCGCCATCCAGCCTGTAGCCGGTGCAGATCCGCAGCGTCTCGAACCCGTCCAGCACGTCCAGCTTGGTCAGCGCAATCCCCGAGATACCGCTTGTCGCACAGGTCTGGCGCACCAGCACCGCATCGAACCAGCCGCACCGCCGCTTGCGCCCCGTCACCGTGCCAAACTCGTGCCCGCGTTCGCCCAGACGCTGGCCATCGGCATCGAACAGCTCGGTCGGAAACGGGCCCTCGCCGACACGCGTGGTGTAGGCCTTCACGATGCCCAGCACGAAACCCACCGCTGTCGGTCCCAGGCCGGTGCCCGTCGCGGCCATCCCGGCAAGCGTATTTGACGAGGTGACGAAGGGATAGGTGCCAAAGTCCACGTCCAGCAGCGCGCCCTGCGCCCCTTCGAACAGGATCCGCCGGCCCGCGCGCCGCGCCTCGTTCAGCACCTTCCAGACCGGCTTCGCAAAGGGCAGGATCTTTGGCGCGACATCGACCAGCGCTGCCTTCAAGGCGGCCCTGTCCACCGGCGCCAGGCCAAGCCCCCGGCGCAGCGCGTCATGGTGGCCCAGCAGCCGGTCAAGCCGCAGGTCCAGCGTCTCTTCGTCGGCAAGATCCGCAACCCGCACGGTGCGGCGTCCCACCTTGTCTTCATAGGCCGGCCCGATCCCGCGCCCGGTCGTGCCGATCTTGGCCACGCCCACCTGCGCCTCGCGCGCCCGGTCCAGCTCGCCATGCACCGGCAGGATCAGCGGCGTGTTCTCCGCAATCATCAGGTTCGACGGATCGACCGTCACCCCCTGCGCCGTCAGCCGCTCGATCTCCGCCAGCAGCGCCCACGGATCCAGCACCACGCCATTGCCGATCACGCTCAGCTTGCCGCCGCGCACGATCCCGCTCGGCAGCAGAGACAGCTTGTAAACCGTCCCGTCGATCACCAGCGTATGGCCGGCGTTATGACCGCCCTGGAAGCGCGCGATCACATCGGCGCGCTCGCTCAGCCAATCGACGATCTTGCCCTTCCCCTCGTCGCCCCACTGGGCGCCCACGACGACGACGTTGGCCATGGCTCTTCCTTGCCTAACTGCAAACCCGCGACCGTATAGCGCCCCCAGCCTCGGGGCGAAACCGAAATCCGCGCAAACCGGGGGGGCATCCCAGCCGTGCCTGAATGCGCACTGCTTCGGGCTTGCGGCCTGCGCCGCTTGGCCCTAGATAGGCGCGTCAGCATTCCGGGAAGCCCGCCTGCATGGAAAACGTCGTCCTCATCGTCCATCTGATCCTCGCACTCTGCCTCATCGGGGTGGTGCTGCTGCAGCGGTCCGAAGGCGGCGGTCTGGGCATGGGCGGCGGCGGTGGCGGCGCGATGACCGGGCGTCAGGCCGCCACGGCCCTTGCCAAGCTGACCTGGATTTTCGCGATCGCCTTCATCTGCACCTCGATCGCGCTCACGATCTTTGCCGCACGCAATGCGGCTGGCACATCGGTCATCGACCAGATCGGCGGCACCGCGCCAGCCCCGGCCCCAGTGCTGCCGGCGCTACCCGAAGGCGGAAACCTGCTGCCGCCC
>JBGSQL010000143.1:0-2987 GCA_041738105.1 Rhodobacter sp.
CCGCGCCAGACCCCCGGTCAGCGCCGAGAAATAGAGCCCGGTGCCCCCCACGATCACCGGGCGCTGCCCCATCTCCAGCACCGCAGCCACCTCGCGCAGCCAGTGCCCCACCGAATAGCTCTCGTCCAGGCCGACATGGCCATACAGGCGGTGCGGCAGGGCCGCTTCCTCGGCCGGGCTTGGCCGGGCGGTCAACAGGCGCCACCGGCCAAAGACCTGCAAGGCATCGGCATTCACGATCACGCCCCCATCCTGCGCCACGATCCCGGCAGCCAGCGCCGACTTGCCGCTGGCCGTCGGCCCCGCAATCAGCACGGGGCGATCGGGTGGGATATCGCAAAGCAGGTCGCGAAACATGATCCGACTCTTGGCTTTCTTCTGTTCCCAAATGTCCCACGGGGGTGCGGGGGTGTGAAACCCCCGCTGCACCGCCGGGACACGGACCGCAACCTTCACCGTTGAACCCGCCCGCGTTTTCCGACATTTTGCGCCACAGGCAAGGGCAAAGCGCCGGTGGCGATGCAAGGCCGGCAGCAACGAAACACCGAAATCCCAGGGGGCGATTGGCATGGATGGCGCGAACGACACGGGATCGGTGCGCTACAAGCGTGTCATGTTGAAGATCTCGGGCGAGGCTTTGATGGGCGATCAGGGCTATGGCCTGCATCCGCCTACCGTCAAGCGGATCGCCGCCGAGGTGAAATCGGTGCATGATCTGGGTGTCGAGATCTGCATGGTGATCGGGGGCGGCAACATCTTTCGCGGTCTGCAAGGCTCGGCTCAGGGGATGGAACGGACCACGGCCGACTACATGGGGATGCTCGCCACCGTCATGAACGCCCTCGCGATGCAGGCCGCGCTCGAGGCGCTTGGGGTCTTCACCCGGGTCATCTCGGCGATTCCGATGGATCAGGTCTGTGAGCCCTACATCCGCCGCCGCGCCGTGCGCCATCTGGAAAAGAAGCGGGTGGTGATCTTTGCGGCCGGCACCGGCAACCCCTATTTCACGACCGATACCGCGGCCACGCTGCGGGCCAACGAGATGACCTGCGAGGCAATCTTCAAGGGCACCAAGGTGGATGGCGTCTATGACAAGGATCCCAAGAAGCATCCCGATGCGAAACGCTACGCGACGGTCAGCTATGACGAGGTGTTGCAAAAACATCTCGGTGTGATGGATGCCTCGGCCATTGCGCTGGCGCGTGACAACAATCTGCCGATCATTGTGTTCAGTCTGGATGAACCGGGGGGGTTCCGTGGCATCCTGGCAGGGCAGGGAACCTACACGATCGTGCGCGAAGAGCCTTCTCGGCGGCACGATGAGGGCATTTCCGCCGTCGCTGGCTGACGCTATACGGTTGATTAAAGATACGGTTGATTAAAGCCTGCCGGTTTAAAGCGGAAAGACCCCGGTGCGGCCTGCAAGAAAAAGGACAGCCCCATGAGCCAAGACGCAACCGAGATCGACCTGGATGCCATCCAGCGGCGCATGGACGGGGCGATGACCGCGCTCAAGACCGAGTTTGCCTCGTTGCGGACCGGGCGTGCCTCGGCCGCGATCCTGGAGCCGATCCAGGTCGACGCTTATGGACAGATGACGCCGGTCAATCAGTTGGGCACGGTCAACGTGCCCGAACCGCGGATGGTCGTGATCAACGTCTGGGACAAGGCGATGGTCAGCAAGGTGGAACGTGCGATCCGCGACAGCGGCATCGGGATCAATCCGGTGGTGGATGGCCCGCTGATCCGCCTGCCGATCCCCGAGCTGAACGAGGAGCGCCGCCGCGAATTGACCAAGGTTGCGGCGCAATATGCCGAAAGCGCCCGAGTCGCGATCCGCAACGTGCGTCGCGACGGCATGGACCAGATCAAGAAGGCAAAGGCGGCCGGCATGTCCGAGGATGATCAGAAGATGTGGTCGGACGAAGTGCAGGATCTGACGGACAAGGCCATCGCCGGCGTGGACAAGGCGCTGGAACAGAAACAGGCAGAGATCATGCAGGTCTGACACCTGCAGGCAGATGCAGCACGAAAGGACGTAATCTTGGCCTTAGCCGAACAGCGTGACGGTAGCCCGCCCCCGCGTCGGGCCGATCATGTCGCGATCATCATGGACGGCAACGGCCGCTGGGCGACCAATCGCGGGATGCCGCGTCTCGTCGGGCATCGTCGCGGTGCCGAAAGGGTGCGCGAAATCGTGGAATGCGCCCCCGATCTGGGAATCCGCTGGCTGACAATCTACGCCTTCTCGACCGAGAACTGGAAACGCTCGACCGAAGAAGTGCTCGGCCTGATGTCGATCTTTGCCCGCTATATCGAGCGTGAAGCGGACCGGCTGGCGATGGAAGGCGTGCGGATGCGCTTCATCGGCGACCGCTCGCGGCTCGACGCAAAGTTGCAGCGTCTGATGCGCGGGATCGAAGAGCGGACGGCGGGCCTGAGCCTGTTGAACCTGACGGTTGCAATCAACTACGGCGGGCGAAACGAATTGCTGCGTGCCGCGCGCAGCCTGGCCGCGCGCGCCGTTGCGGGCGAGATTTCGCCCGAGGCGATTGACGAGACCGCACTGGAAGATGCGCTTGACACACACGACCTGCCCGATCCGGATCTGGTGATCCGGACCAGCGGCGAGACGCGGATCTCGAACTATCTTCTGTGGCAATCGGCCTATGCCGAGTACGAATTCACGCCCACGCTCTGGCCCGACTTCACCCGCGCGGAACTTGCGCAGATCGTCGGCCGATTTGCCGGGCGGGAGCGACGTTTTGGTGCCTCGTCTGCATGACAGCCAGCGGAAAATGGGCTGATCTCGGCCCGCGTGTGGCTTCGGCGCTGGCAATGATCGGGATCGGAACCGGCGCGATCTGGGCGGGCGGCTGGGTGTTTGCGGCACTCGCCATCGCTGCGGCCGGCGTGATGGTGTGGGAACTGGCCACGATGCTGTGCCCCGCGTCGCGCCTTGCCCTGTCGCTGGGGGCGGTGGCGGC
>JBGSQL010000144.1:0-9320 GCA_041738105.1 Rhodobacter sp.
CCGTCGGCCAGCAACATCGCGGCGGCTGCGCGCGCCCTGCGCCAGCCCGGTGCCACGCTGATGGTGGACGGACCGGCGCTTTGGGGTGACTTGAGCCGGCTTGCCGCACTGGTTGCCAGGGCCGCCGGATGTCGGCTGATGGCGCCCTATTTCGTTGCGCGGATGCGGCGCGGTGAAGGGGCGATCCGGATGAACCGTCTGGCCTACCGGATCGAGGACAACCAGAGGATCCTCGCCGATACGACCAACCTCGTGCTGTGCGGCACCACGCGCCCGGCGGGCTTCTTTGCCTATCCAGGCAAGCCCAGCCTGCCCGAGAATCCCGATGGCCGGGTGATCGAGCTTTGCGCCCCAGACATGGATCTTGCCTGGACCCTTCAGGCGCTGGCCGATGCGTTGGGGGCTGGCACCCCGCCCCTGCCCGACACCAGTTTTCAGACCCTTGCGCTGCCCGATCTGCCCAGTGGCGCGATCAGCGTCGAAAAGGTTGGCGCGGCCATCGCGGCGCTGCTGCCGCAGGACGCCATCGTGGTGGATGAAGGCATCACCTGCTCGGCCCCGATCCAGGCCGCAACCGAGGGCGCGCGCGGGCACGACTGGCTGTCGATCACCGGAGGCGCAATCGGCGCGGGCCTGCCGATGGCTGTTGGCGCGGCCGTGGCCTGCCCGGATCGCAAGACCGTGGTGCTGGACGGCGACGGGTCGGCCATGTACACGCTGCAATCGCTGTGGACGATGGCGCGCGAACGACTGGACGTGACCGTGGTGATCTTTGCCAATCGCGGCTACCAGATCCTGCGGCTGGAAATGGCCGCGATGGGCATCACGGACATGGGCCGCAACGCGGTGCGGATGTTCGATGTGGTCGATCCCACGCTCGACTGGGTGGCACTGGCCAGAGGCCACGGGGTTGATGCCGTGCGCGTCACCGACACCGATCAGTTCGTTGCGGCGTTCGGCGATGCGATGGCGCAGCACGGGCCGTTCCTGATCGAGGTGGTGTGCTAGAGCCTGGCTGATCCCGCCAGACGCGTCGGGCTAATCCGCGATCTCGACGGTGGCCCAGGTCTCGAAGCACACCCCGCCCGCCAGCGCCATCACGCCGATCGTCGCCCGGCCACCAAGGCCGCGGTCGCGCCCGAACACCTCGACGAACAGATCCGACAGGCCCGATGACACAAGATGCACCTCTTCATAGTCCGGCGCGCAGACAACGAAGTTCAGCGTGCGCACGATCGACTTTACCCGATCCAGCGATCCGACGGCCTGCCGGATGCCGCCAAGCACGTTGATCCCGGTCTGCCGCGCGGCCTCATAGCCCTGTGCGGTTGTCAGCGTGTCGCCCAGCCGGCCCTTGTGGGTGATCTCGGCGCCGATCTGTGCAACGTGACCTGACAGGAACAGAAGGCTGCCGACGCGGTGATAGGGCTTCATCGTGCCATAGTCGGCGCCGTAATAGCCGATACGGTCAAAGTCGGGGATATCGAGACCCATCCTCAGGGCCAGGTGTTCGGGCGTTGTCATTGCTGTCTCCGGTGTTGGCGTGCTGCCATGTGATCGGGTCTGACAGGCCCTGTCCACCGGTTGCGTCAGGCCAGCCGCGCCACCTCATCGGCCAGCCGGGCCGCCAATTCTGGCAAGGCGACGGGTGACAGGCTTGCGGCCTCGACCACGCGCGCCTTTGGGGCGTCGGTCAGACTGCGTTGTTTGGCATAGCGCGGGTCATAGTGCCGGGCCATCAGCTCTTCCGCGAGCGGGGCGAACGCGCCCGCGGCTGCCATGGCCTGCCAACACACGATTTGATCGGCCGCATGGAACGGGCGCAACTTGCCTATCACGCGCGCCAGTTCGGCAGGATCCGCCGTCAGGTCGGCATAGGCCCGGCTCAGATAGCCTGCCCGTTCGGCCAAGGGGGCCGCCACCGAAATCCTTGGCGCGACAACCATGGTCCGCCACAGCCGCGGCGGCAACGAGAGGGTGCCGATCTTGCTCGACTCGGCCTCGACGACCACCGGCCGCGCCGGATCGAGCCGGGTCAGTGCCAGCGCCAGCCGCCCCTCGAACGCCTTTTGCGATGGCTGCCCCCCGGCCCGCCCGCCAAACAGCGATCCGCGGTGGTTCGCCAACCCCTCGAGGTCGATGACCTGCACCCCCTGCCCGGCCATCAGCGCCAGAAGTTCGGTCTTGGCCGTGCCGGTGTTACCGTCGAGCACAACCAGGGGCGATGGCAGCGGCGTGTCGTAGAGCGTTTGCGCCACAAGCGTGCGGTAGGATTTGTAGCCGCCCGCCACCGTTTCGACCCGCCAGCCGATCTGACTGAGGATCGACGCAAAAGACCCCGATCGCTGCCCGCCCCGCCAGCAGTAAAGAAGTGGCCGCCAGCCCCCGGGTTTGTCGGCCAGCGCCCCCTCGAGATGGCGCGCCGCATTCTTTGCGACCAGCGCCGCGCCGATCTTGCGGGCCCGGAACGGGCTTTCCTGTTTGTAGATCGTGCCGACCCTTGCCCGTTCCTCGTCATCCAGAACCGGCAGGCTGATTGCGCCGGGCAGATGATCCTCGGCCCATTCCGCCGGCGCGCGCACGTCGATGATGTCGTCATGGTCCAGGTCGAGAACCTGGCGCAGGCTGGTCAGCGTCAGAGGCATGGAGAGGTAATCGTATGTAGGAAAGCCATACGCTTGCCATACGCTTTCCAGACGCCGGAATACAGCCTTACAATCCGGCTTCCAGCCGGTCGATCAGGCGGGCCAGCATCGCCTCGCAGCGCGCGATCTGCTCGACACTCACCCACTCATCCGGTTTGTGGCCCTGCGCCATGCTGCCCGGCCCGCAGATCACCGTCGGAATGCCAAGCCGATCCGAAAACAGCCCGCCCTCGGTGCCGAAGGCGACCTTCATCGTGGTATTCGCCCCGGTCAGTCCCTTGACGAAGTTTACCACGGGCGCCGACGTTGGCGTGCCCAGACCCGGATAATCCCAAAGCCGCTCTACCCGAATGTCTGCTTCGGGGAATTCAGCCCGCAAGGGTGCGACAAGGGCCGCCGCCGCAGCCTGCAAACGATCAATCAGCACCTGCGGATCATCCTCGGCCAGATTCCTGATCTCGAAATCCAGCACGCAGGTGTTGGGCACGATGTTGACCTGCACGCCACCGTTCATCTTGCCCACGTGAAGCGTCGTGTAAGGCACATCATAGTCGCCGTCGCGTGTTCCACCGGCGGCGACCTCAGCTTGCAAGTCCCTCACACATTTCAGGAAATCCGCGCCCAGATGCAGCGCGTTCAAGGCCATGGGCGCCAGGGCGGAATGTCCTTCACGGCCGGTGCATGTGGCGCGCAGGGCGATCTTGCCCTTGTGGCCGGTGGCGACCTGCATCGACGTCGGCTCTCCCACAATGCACATCACAGGGCGGATCGGCGCCGCGTGCAGCAGATCAATCAGCGATCCGACGCCAAGGCATCCGACCTCTTCATCATGGCTCAGCGCCAGGTGCAAAGGCGTGCGCAGCGGGCGCCGGGCCGCGCCCAGCGCCGCCGTCAGCGCACAGGCCACGAAGCCCTTCATGTCGGTCGCGCCGCGCCCGTAGTAGCGCCCTTCGGCCTCGGTCAGGGCAAAAGCGGGCCGCGTCCACGCCTGCCCCTCGACCGGGACCACATCGGTATGTCCCGAAAGCATGACGCCGGGGCGATCCATTGGCCCGATCGTGGCGAAAAGATTGGCCTTCTTGCCAGACGGATCCGGGATCAACGTCGCGGTGATCCCCACCCCCGCCAGCAGGTCGCGGATCCATTCCATCAGGGTGATGTTCGGCAAGGCACTGACGGTTTCAAACGCGATCAGGCGGGCAAGAATATCTCGGGTTTGCATGGGTCACGTCCTTGGGCATTGCCACAAGATCGCAAAAAACCGCCCGGCGAAAGCCCCTCACGCTTTCCAAGCTGCGGCGGGAATGAAACAGTCGGCTGGCAGAAAAGACGCGGCAGAGGCGGCATGAAAGCAATATTCACGGTGGCGGCGATTTTGCTGGCGGGTGCGGCAAATGGGCAGGACGCCGGCAGCGCCCTGCCTTTGGCACCGAAGGGCGGCGTCGCGCAGTTGGAATTCGCGCATCGCCTTTATACCGCAGGGATGGCGCGCAAGAATGCGCTTGAGGTGCTTGCGGCTGCGCAGCTTGCGCGGGAGGTCGTGGTTTCGGATGTGGCACGCACCAGGATAACGGAACCCGGTGCGCCCACAGGATCAGACGAAGGCGGATCCGCACCTGCCAGCGCAGATGAGATGCTTGGCGCGGCTGAAAGGATTGCGGGCAATGACGAGACGCTACTTCTGCTTGTCGATCGTGTGGCGGGCGAGCTGCCAGACGGAAGCGTGACCGCCGCCCGAACGGAAAGCGTTCTCGGGGCGGGGCAGACGGATATCTGGACCATCCCCTTTTTCGCGGGTGCGCGCGCCGAGGCTGCCGTGATCGGCGCGGGCGATGCCACCCTTTGGCTTGGCATTGCCGATCAGGACGGGGTGCCCGTCTGCCTGGTCAACGGCGCATCCAGCACTGCGTATTGCGATTGGGTTCCAGCCACGAATGGCCACTACACCCTTCGCGTCACGAACGCCGGCACGCGCTCCAACCGCTATGACCTGCTGACGAACTGAGGCATTCGGGCAATTGCCCGACGTCAGCCAACAACCTCGGTCAAGGCAACCGTGCGTCCTTCCGCCACGGACCTGAGCGCGGCTTCGGACAAGGCAAGGGCCGCAAGACCATCTTCGCCCGAAGGTGCCGCAGCCATCTTGCCCGACACCGCCTGGATGAAAGCTGCGATTTCGGCCGCATAGGCATCGGTGTAGCGCGTCATGAAGAAATCGTGCAGCGGCGGGCGGGTATAGCCATGGCCCGTGGCGACCTCGATCGAGACCGGGCGCTGATTTTCCGCAGACACCAGCCCCTTGGAACCATGAACCTCGATCCGCTGGTCATACCCATAGGTCGCGCGCCGCGAGTTCGAAATGACAGCCATCTTGCCGGTCGCGGTCTTGAGCATGACCTGCACCGAGTCGAAATCGCCCGCAGCCCCGATCTCGGGGTCAACCAGGACGGCGGCCATGGCCGACACTTCGGCGATTTCCTCGCCCAGCAGGAAGCGTGCCATGTCGAAATCATGGATCGTCATGTCGCGGAAGATGCCACCCGAGCGCTTGATGTAATCGACCGGCGGCGCCCCTGGATCACGACTGGTGATCACGACCATCTCAACCTGACCAACGGTGCCCTTGTCGATTTCGGCGCGCACGGCCCTGAAATGCGGATCGAAGCGACGGTTGAAGCCCACCATCAGCGTGGCCTTGGCATCCTGCACGACCTTGAGGCAGGATTTCACCCGATCCAGTGAAAGGTCGATGGGCTTTTCGCAGAAGATCGCCTTGCCGGCGCGGGCAAACCGCTCGATCAGATCGGCGTGGGTATCGGTGGGCGTGCAAATCACCACCGCATCGATATCGCGGGCGGCCTCAACTTCGTCGATGGTGCGGACGGCGCAGCCATACTGATCGGCCAAGGACTTGGCGGCAGCCGGAATGGCGTCTGCCACGGCAACGAGTTGGGCATCGGCATCGCCTGTTATGGCCTTGGCATGCACCTTGCCGATGCGGCCTGCGCCCAGAAGTCCGAACCTGACAGTCATGATATCCTCGCATTTGCCCCTGGGCCTGTGGTTGCACGCTTTAGGCGTTGAAACCGCTGTGATCAACATCATTGACCGTGCTGGCAGCACAAAGCCGGGCAGGTCAGACCGTCGGCAGGACCGGCCTGGTTGGCGGCGGCGCGCGCAGTGGACGGCTTGCACAAACGGCACTCGGCCCCCTATCCTTCGTCAGTGCGGCAAGCGGCGTGATCGAGCGGGAGGGGGCGGGCATGGGCCGTCGCGACTACAGTCTGCTGGGGGCTGACGGCCAGCGCGCGGTGGAAACCGGGCTGGCGGCGGCCGAGTGGTACCACAGCGACGTGCCGCGCAAGGACATGAAGGCGCTGATGCAAAGGTCGGACATGCCGGCCCTGCGCGATACTGCCATTTACTACGGCGCGATGGTGCTGTTCGCAGCGATCGGCATTGCGCTTTGGCCGTCGTGGTGGTCCGCGCCGTTCTGGCTTGCCTATGGTGTGCTCTATGGGTCTGCGTCCGACTCGCGCTGGCACGAATGCGGGCATGGCACCGCCTTCAGGACGTCCTGGATGAATACGGTCGTCTATCAGATCGCGTGCTTCATGATCGTCCGCAACCCCGTCACCTGGCGATGGAGCCACGCCCGGCACCACACCGATACCTACATCGTTGGCCGCGACCCCGAGATTGCGATCATGCGCCCGCCAGAGGTGTTCAAACTGGTGCTGAACACGTTTGGTCTGCTGGACGGATATCGCAGTTGGGGCCGGATGCTGCTGAACGCGACCGGCAGGCGCGATCCGGAAGAAGCGACATACATCCCGGAGAATGAGCAGCACAAGGTTGTGCGCGTGGCCCGGATCTGGACAGCGATCTACGCAGCGACGATCGGTCTGGCGTTCTGGCTTGGCTCGATCCTGCCCTTGATGGTGATCGGGCTGCCCCGGCTTTACGGCGCGTGGCACCATATCATGACGGGCCTGCTGCAGCATGGCGGGCTGGCGGAAAATGTCACCGATCACCGCCTGAACAGTCGCACGGTCTATATGAACCCGATCAGCCGGTTCATATACTGGAACATGAACTACCACGTCGAACACCACATGTTTCCGATGGTGCCCTATCATGCGCTGCCGAGGCTGCATGCGTTGATCAAGCACGACCTGCCAGCCCCCAACCTGTCAATTCCCGAAGCGTTCCGCGAGATGTGGCCCGCGATCAAGCGGCAGATCCGGAACGAGGACTACTTTCTGAAGCGCGCCTTGCCCCCATCGGCCAAACCGTATCGCGAGGACTTCCATCTTGGGGCGCTGGATGGACAGGCTGCTGCCGAATAGACCGGGTTCGAACCCACAAGGAGAACAGCCGTGACACAATGGGTCGATGCCTGTGCCGTTGATGATATCGAGGACGAAGACCTGATCCGTTTTGATCACGGTGGCCAGACTTTCGCGATCTACCGGTCACCCGAGGGCGAGTTCTTTGCGACCGCCGGCCTTTGCACGCACGAACAGGTGCACTTGGCGGGTGGGCTGGTCATGGGGCATCTGATCGAATGTCCCAAGCACAACGGGCAGTTCGACTATCGAACCGGCGAGGCAAAGCGTACGCCGGCTTGCGTCAACCTGAGGACATTCGCGGTCAAGGTCGAGGGCGCGCGGGTCTTTGTGCAGGTTGATTGAGTTCTGCGCCACGGGGTGCGGGCACCCGTAGGACAGGGTTGAACTTTGGCTGGCCTGCACCTGCCTTGCGCGGGATCAAAGGCGAAAGCGCAGCCGGATCGACCGGCCATCGCGGTTCACATCAAGCTGCCACGCCCGCACCCTATCGGCCGCGACAGCCTCCACATCGGCGGGCGAGGCGATCAACTGACCGTTGATCGCAAGCAGGATATCACCCGGCCTTAGCCCGGTCTGGGCCGCAAGATCTTCGGTAGACAGCACGATGACCCCTTCGGCCTGCGACGACAGTCCCAGTTCATCGGCAAGTGCGGGGTTTATCAGGGCAACCGTCAATCCGCGCAGCGCCACGTTGCCAGAAATAGTCCGGGTGTCGCGCGGCGGAACATCCGGTGCCGGAACAAGACGAACAGTCGTCTCCTTGATTTCTCCGGCATGGATGTAGCGGACCTGGGCTTGGGCACCAATCCCGAGCGCCGCCATCCGGAAGTAGACCTCTTCCGGCGTGTTCGTGGGCTGCCCCCCGAGGCTGAGGATCACGTCGCCCGCCTGAAGCCCTGCCTCGGCGAAGGGGCTAAGCCCATGCAGATCGCTCAGCACGACGCCCTCGGGGTAGGGCAGACCCATGGCGTCTGCAAGGCCCGCATCCACAGCCTGGCCGGTCACGCCCCCCCAAGGGCGACGAAAGCGCGTCTCGCCAGCGCGCGCCTGTTCGATGACCCGGCTGACCAGATTGGAGGGGATCGCAAAACCGATCCCCAGCGACCCACCAGACCTGGACAGAATGGCGGTGTTGATCCCGATCAGGGTGCCAGTCATATCCACCAGCGCGCCGCCGGAGTTTCCCGGATTGATCGCGGCATCCGTCTGGATGAAGTAGCCATGCCCGTTGCCGACCAATGGGCTGGAACGGGCGACTCCCGAGACGATGCCCGATGAAACGGTCTGCCCGACCCCAAAGGGATTGCCGATCGCAAGCACGAGTTCACCCACTTCGACGGTATCGCTGTCGCGCAGCGGAAGGGTCGGCAGGCCCTCGGCACCGTCGAGCTTGAGAATGGCCAGATCGCTCTGCTCGTCTGCCAGCAGCACACGCGCGTCGAACTCTCGCCGGTCATTCAGCACGACACGGATCTGCGAGGCCTTGCCGACGACGTGGAAGTTGGAGACGATCAGGCCATCCGACGAAACGATCACGCCCGAGCCAAGCGAGTTCTGCACACGTGGCGTGGCGGGACCGAAATTACGGAAGAAATCCTCGAAGAAAGGATCACCGGCAAAAGGGCTGACCCGATCCTCGACGATCTGCTGGGCATAGATGTTCACAACTGCTGGCGCGGCCGCCTTTACGAGTGGGGCAAAAGAGAGCGCGATCTGCGCGGCAGAGTTGGGTATCTGAGGGGCTTCGGCAGAGGCCGGAGCACCGAATGCAAGAACGAGGGCAAGGGCGAGCGCGTGTTTCATGGCATCCTCGGATCGGATCTTGCCTGTATATGGCGGGTTCCGATGGGGTGCGTCCAGAGGCCATTCATCAACCTTGGGCATGAAAAAGCCCGCCACAAAGGGCGGGCCTCAGGGTGCCGTGATCTCTCGCCTTGGCCTAGGCCTCGGCGGCTTCCTCGGCAGCGGTGCGGGCCTTGTCGACGGCCCCTTTCGCATTCGGATCGCGGTCGACGAATTCGATGATCGCCATCGGCGCCATGTCGCCATAGCGGAAGCCGGCCTTGAGGACACGGACGTAGCCGCCCTGACGATCCTTGTAACGCGGGCCAAGAATGGCAAAGAGGCGCTCGACGTGCTTGTCCTCTTTCAGCTGGGCGCCGGCCATGCGGCGCGCGTGCAGATCGCCGCGCTTGGCCAGCGTGATCAGCTTTTCGATGATCGGGCGCAATTCCTTGGCCTTGGGCAGCGTGGTCTTGATCTGCTCATGCTCGATAAGCGAGCCTGACATGTTGGCGAACAGCGCCTTGCGGTGTTCGTGGGT
>JBGSQL010000164.1:0-4454 GCA_041738105.1 Rhodobacter sp.
TCACGACGCCGACCGTCAGGACGCCCAACTCGCGCGCCGCCTGCGCGATGATCGGCGCGGCACCCGTGCCGGTGCCGCCGCCCATCCCCGCGGTGATGAAACACATGTGCGCGCCGGCCAGATGATCCACGATCTGCTCGATCGATTCTTCGGCCGCCGCCGCACCCACCGTCGGGCGCGCCCCTGCCCCCAGACCCTCGGTCACGCGCACGCCCATCTGGATGGTGGCGTTGGCCCGGCTCTGCATCAGCGCCTGCGCGTCGGTGTTGGCCACCACGAACTCGACCCCCTCAAGGTTCTGGTCGATCATGTTGTTCACGGCGTTGCCACCCGCGCCGCCGACGCCAAAGACCGTAATCCGCGGCTTCAGCTCTTCCCGCTCGGTGTTCATCACAAAGTTCAATGTCATCGCTGTCCGCCCTATTTGTCGTTGCCCCGGCCGCGCAGAATTTCGTGGCGCCTCTGCTCGCGCCGCAGGTGGGTTATCCCCAGATTATCCGCGATTCTATCCACAGACAGGCCCGAGGTCACGAGAAAAACGTCGATTGCCCACAAAATATGGGCAAATGAGGCGTGCTGTCAGCGGGATTTCGCCGCCAACGCACCATCTAGCGGCTACCAGTTGTCTCGAAACCATCGGATGGCTCGCTTCAGGGACCGCGCGGGGATGCGCTCGGTCGGAATGTCAAAGTCCCACCACTCGTCCTGCGGGTGCGCCGCGAACAGGCACAACCCCACGGCGGCCGCAAAGGCCGGCCCGGTCGTCGCCTGTGGCAGGCCCTGCACGCGCAACGGCCGGCCAAGCCGCACCCGCTGGCCAAGAATTCGCGCGGCCAGACCGTCCAGCCCGGGGATCTGACTTGCACCCCCGGTCAGCACGATCTGCTGGCTGGGCAGATGGTCAAACCCGGCCGCATCCAGCCGCCCCCGCGCCTCTTCCAGGATCTCCTCGACGCGCGGTCGCATGATCCCGATCAGTTCGGTCCGGCTGACGGTTCGGCGGTCCTTTTCCCAATCGCCACTGTCGCCGCCGATCTCGATCATCTCGCGGTCGTCCATGCCGGTTGCATGCACCCCGCCGTGCCGCGTCTTGATCCGCTCGGCCACGGCGATGGGCACCTGCAAGCCCTTCGAGATATCCGAGGTCACATGATCGCCGCCCAGACGCACCGCATCGGCATAGATCATGTGCTTCTTGATGAAGATCGACAGCCCGGTCGATCCGCCACCCATGTCGATGCAGGCCGCGCCCAGTTCCTGCTCGTCCTCGACCAGCGACGAGATCCCCGCGACATAGGCCGAGGATGCAATCCCGGCGAGCTCCAGGTCACAGCGCTTGATGCAATAGAGCATGTTCTGGATCACGCTCGCCTCGACCGACAGCAGGTGCATGTCGCAAGCCAGCCGGTTGCCGATCTGGCCGCGCGGATCGCCCAGACCCGACCGGTGATCAAGCGCAAAGTTCACCGGCTGGGCGTGCAGCACCTCGCGCCCGGCCCCGATATCGGGCACCTCGCAGGCCGACAGCACACGCGCCACGTCCTCTTCGGTCACCACACTGTCCTGCAAATCCCACTCGCCAGCCAGGCCATAGCTGCGCGGCTCGGCCCCGGCAAAACAGACGATCGCATGATCGACCCGCACATTTGCCATTTTCTGCGCAGCCTGAACGGCGGTGCGGATCGCCCGCTCGGTCTCGTTCATCACCGAGATTTCCCCGAACCGCACCCCACGAGACCGCGTCGTGGCCGCCCCGATCACCCGGAACGAGGATTGCCCCGCCATCGACCCGACACCATCCGCCTCGCGCAGACGGTCAGGCCCGTCGAACCGCAGGATCAGACAGGCGATCTTTGATGTTCCCACATCCAGAATGGCAATCACGCCGCGCTGCATGGCAATCCGGCGCATGTTCCGCATGGCGCGCTGCGACTGGTAAAGATCGGTCATAGGTCACTCGCTCCGGTTGTGATGACACCTTGCTGTTCCCGCAACTGCCGCAGCGCGTAAGGCGCCAGCCGCAAGACCGGCCGGTGTTCGTTGCGCAGATCAACCGCCAGCACATCGCGGTTCAGCAGGTCTTCCGCCTTGTCCAGCGCCATGGCCCGCTCCAGCGCGCGCACCGCGCCCACCTCGGGCAGAAGGATGCGCTGGTCCCGGTCCAGCACCACATCCCAGCGCCGTTCGCCCATCCGGACAAGCCCGCGCAGGCGCGGCAGGATCGGCCCGGCGGCAGCGAACACCTCCAGCGCCTCGGGCACCGCCTTGTCCGCGCCCTCGCCCGAAACGATGGGCAGATCAATGCGGTCGGTCCGCTCGAAGATCCGCGCCACCCGGCGCCCCTCGGCGTCCAGCAGCGACAATTCGACCGGCGTGCGCCAGATGATGACCGGCACCCGCTCGGCAATCGTCACCTGCAGCACACCCCCCACCCGCACGCGCAGGTCGGCCTGCGCCACCGCATCCAGTTCCTCGATCCGCGCGCGCACCGCCGCCAGGTCGATCTCGAAGGACGACAGCGGAAACTTCAGGTCCAGCCGCGCGCGTACCGCCTCGGCCAACGCCGGCGAGGCTCCGTCGATCGCCATCAGGTTCACCAGAAACTCCGGCCGCTTCTCGACCGCCTCCCAGGTTCCCGCCCAGGCGGTCGAGATCTCGGTCCGGCGGTCACCGTCCGACAGGTACAGCCCCAGCCCGAAGGCCACGACAAACGCCGGCAAGCCCACCCGCAACAAGGCGCGGAACACCGGTGTCAACCACAGCCGGTGCAGCCGGTAGGCAACCCGGCTTGGCGCGGGATCGCGCGACATCGGCACCGCAACCGTCCTCAGCGATCGCATGACGCATCCTCCACGATCCAGCGGCAAAGGTCGGGAAAGCTGACCCCCACATGGGCCGCCTGCTCGGGCGACAAGGACGTGGGCGTCATTCCCGGCTGGGTGTTCGTCTCCAGCAGGAACAACCCCGCGCTGCCCCGCGCCTCGTCCCAGCGGAAATCGGTGCGGCTCAGCCCGCGGCAGCCCAGCGCCCGATGGGCGCGCAGCGCGTAGTCAAGGCACGCCTGCCCGATCTCGGCCGGAAGCTGTGCGGGCAGCACATGGCGCGATCCGCCGGGCAAGTATTTCGCGTCGTAGTCATACCAGCCGTCGGTCTGGATATCAGTTACGCCAAGTGCCCGGTCGCCCATCACGCTGACGGTCAGTTCGCGCCCCGGCACATAGGTCTCGACCATTACCATCGCCGGCATTTCTGCCGCCAGACGCGGGGCATTGGCGCCCTCGCGCACGATATAGACGCCAACCGACGATCCCTCGTTGTTCGGCTTCACCACATAGGGCGCAGCCATCACATGGCCTGCTTCCACCGCGGCACGGGAAACGATCACGCTCTCGACCACCGGCAGGCCCGCGGCGCGATAGGCATCCTTCGCCCGCGCCTTGTCCATCGCAAGGGCCGAGGCCAGAACGCCGGAATGGCTATAGGGGATCTGCATCCACTCAAGGATGCCCTGCACGCAGCCGTCCTCGCCCCATCGGCCATGCAGGGCGTTGAAGCAGACGTCGGGCTTCAACTCGGCAAGCCGCATCGCAAGATCAAGGCCGCAATCGACCTCGACCACCTCTGGATACCCCGCCTCCCTCAGCGCCGTGGCGCATTCACGCCCTGTGACAAGCGACACCTCCCGCTCTGCGGAAAGCCCACCCATCAACACCGCAACTTTGGGGGCTGCCCTGCTCGACATGCCCACTACCGCCTCTGACCGGGCCTTGGCAGCCCGTGTTTTATCTGGTCGATGCGCCCGGTTCACCGACGCGCATGATTTCCCACTCTAATGTCAAACCGCTGTGATCGAAAACCCTTTTTCGCACCTCTTCGCCCAATTCCTCCAGATCGGCAGCTGTGGCCCCACCGATGTTGAGCAGAAAGTTGGAATGCATCTCGCTCATCTGCGCGCCGCCCCGCCGCGCGCCGCGCATCCCGGCCGCGTCGATCACCTTCCAGGCCTTCAGATCGTGCCGGTCATCCGCGCGCCCCGTGCTGGAAAACCCCGCCGGATTACGAAAGGTAGACCCCGCGCTGCGCGCCTTGGTCGGTTGGCTCGCGTCGCGCTTGGCGATCTGCTCGGCCATCCTGGCGTCCAGCGCCGCAGGATCACCCGCCCCCGCGCGGAAGGTCGCCGAGACCACAACGGCCCCCTCGGGCAGATCGCTCTGGCGATAGCGCAGGTGCAACGCCTCGGCCGGGATCGTCGTGACCTCGCCCGACCGCAACACCGCGCGCACCTCGACCAGGTGATCGGCGACATACGACCCATAGCACCCCGCGTTCATCCGGACCGCGCCGCCGATGCTACCCGGAATGGTGCGCAGGAAAGTCAGGTCCAGCCCCGCCTCCGCCGCCCGCCGCGCCACGTGCGCGTCCAGCGCCGCCGCCCCGGCCACCACGCTCTCGCC
>JBGSQL010000181.1:0-4814 GCA_041738105.1 Rhodobacter sp.
AAGCTGGAGCCGTGGCGCTTTCTGGTGCTCGAACGCCCCGCGATGGCGCGCCTGGCCGATCTGGCGGCACAGCGCGCGGCAGCACTGGGCCATGATGAGGAACAGACGGCCAAGGGCCGCGCCCAGTTCGACGCCGGCCACCTTGCCGTCGTCGTGGTCGCCAGCCCCAAACCCTCGGCCAAGATCCCCCAGATCGAGCAGACCCTGTCGGCCGGCGCGGTCTGCCTTGCGCTGCTGAACGCGGCAACCGCCGCGGGCTGGGGCGCAAACTGGCTGTCGGGCTGGCCCGCGCACGACCGCGCGTTCGTGACCGAAGGGCTGGGCCTTGAACCGCAAGAGTTCGTCGCGGGGATTGTCCATATCGGCACACCCACCGTCCTGCCGCCCGACCGCCCACGCCCCGATCCGGCACAGCTGACCAGCTGGGTCCGGACATGATCCTGCAGGCCTTCGCCCTTGCCCTTGGCCAGTTGGGCGATCCGCGCTTTCGCCGGGTGGTCTGGCTGGGCCTTGGCCTGACAATCCTGCTGTTGATCGGCGTCTATCTGCTGTTCCTGGCCGCGATCGGCCTTTTCGTGCCCGACCAGATCACCCTGCCACTCTGGGGCCCGGTCGAGGGTCTGGATCGCGCGCTGGGTTGGGGGGCGATCCCGTTGGTGCTGGTGCTGTCGGTGTTCCTGATGGTGCCGGTCGCCTCGGCCTTCTGCGGCTTCTTTCTCGAGGATGTGGCCGAAGCGGTCGAGGACCGGCACTACCCGCATTTGCCAAACCCGGCCCGCGTGCCTTTCCTGACGGCGCTGATTGATTCGGTGAACTTCTTCGGGGTGATCGTGGCCGCAAACGTGCTGGCGCTGGTTCTCTACCTGTTCGCCGGGCCGCTGATCCCCGTGGTTTTCTGGGCGATCAACGGCTACCTGCTGGGCCGCGAGTATTTCACGCTTGCCGCGATGCGCCATCTGGGCCGCGCCGGGGCCCGCGCCCTGCGCCGCCGCCATGCCGGAACGATCTGGCTTGCGGGCGCGCTGATGGCGGCGCCCCTGTCAATTCCGCTGGTGAACCTGCTGATCCCGGTTCTGGCGGCGGCAACCTTCACCCATCTGTTTCATCGGCTGCAGGGGCAGGCCCCATCACGCCGTTGAAGTCAAAGTCGCGCACGCTGATCCAGCCCGACAGGATGATGGCGCAGATGATCGCCCAGACAACGGTTGCAATCGCCGTGGTGATCCACGCCTTGCGCCGCACATTTTCTTCCGCCGGCGCACCTGCCGGGGTGCCCGGCACCACCGACCCGGCATCGGCCTGCGACACGAACCGGATCGGCAGCACGATGAAAAACACCATGAACCAGGTCACGGCATAGACAACGATGACAGCGGTGATCGACATCAGACCTGCTCCAGTTCCACCAGGCAGCCATTGAAATCCTTGGGATGCAGGAACAGCACGGGCTTGCCATGCGCGCCGATCTTCGGCTCGCCCGTGCCCAGAACCCGCGCGCCCGACGCCATCAGCCGGTCCCGCGCCACCAGAATATCGTCCACCTCATAGCAGAGGTGATGGATCCCGCCAGCCGGGTTCTTTTCCAGAAAGCCCTTGATGGGCGAGGCATCGCCCAACGGACAGAGCAGCTCGATCTTGGTGTTCGGCAGGTCGATGAACACCACCGTCACACCATGATCCGGTTCCTGCTGCGGCGCGCCGACCCGCGCGCCCAGCGTGGTGCGATACTGCTCGGCGGCCGCCTCCAGATCCGGCACGGCGATGGCGACATGGTTCAGGCGACCGATCATCGCGCGGCTCTCCCTCTGCGGTGAACCCCGTTTATGCGGTGCCCGGTCGCGCAGGGCAAGAGGTCGGCAGGCCGCACGCGCGACCGCTCATATCATCGGACCGGTTTACCTGATGCTAGGAACGATCTGCTTGGCTGCGACTCAGTCCCCGCCGCCAGAAAGGCCCGCCATGCCAGACCTTCCCGGATCAACCCTGCCCGCCGACACCCCCTCCGTCCGCCCGATGCTGCCGCTGCAAGGGCTGACACTCCTCATGGTGGACGACAGCCGCTTTGCGTCCGAGGCGCTGCGCCTTCTGTGCCAACGCTCGGGCGCACGCCTGCGCCGGGCCGATACGCTGGAGGCGGCGACTCGCCACCTGTCGGTCTATCGCCCCGATGTGGTGATCGTCGACCTCGGCCTGCCCGACGGGGATGGCGCCGATCTGATCCGCACACTGGCGCGCGATCGTCGCGCCCGCGTCCTGGGCACCAGCGGCGATCCGGCGGGGCAGTCGATCGCCCTCGGGGCCGGCGCGGCGGGCTTCCTGCCCAAACCCCCGGACAGCCTTGCAGCCTTCCAGGCAGCAATCCTGCAACTGCTTTCAGGTGCGACCCCGCCGCCCGCGCCCGTTGACGCGCCGATGACCTTCCCCGACCCCCTGGCGCTGCACGATGATCTTGCCCATGCTGCGGTGCTGCTGTCGCGCCCGCAAGATGCGGCCTCCCGGCGCTACGTTGCGGCCTTTGTCGGCAGCCTCGCGCACAGCGCCCGCGATGCAATCCTTGCCCGCGCCGCAGATCGCGCCAGGTCCAGCGACGCCGATCTTGCCCGATTGCGGGCGCTGGTGTCCGACCGCCTCGGCAGCGCGCCCTCTGCCTTCCCGCGCCGCCTCGGCGCAGGCCGCGCCGAACCTCTTTTGCCGCGCGCCCCGCAATAGGGTCGACCCCGGCGGAGTTTCCTTTAGAACGGGGCAAACCCCGCGCAAGGAAATCTGCCATGCCCCTCTCGCAACGCCCCTTTGGCCGCACCGGCCGCACCACCACCGCCATCGGCTTCGGCGCCTGGGCCATTGGCGGCTCCTGGGGCGATGTCACGGAAACCGAGGCAAAGGCCACCCTGCATGCCGCGCTCGACAGCGGCGTCAGCTTTCTCGACACGGCCGACGTCTATGGCGACGGTCGCTCGGAACGCCTGATCCGTGCGGTCCTGGCCGAACGCGGCGGCCCACGGCCCTTCGTGGCCACCAAGGCCGGCCGCCGGCTCAGCCCGCATACCGCCGCGGGCTATACGCTGGAAAACCTCGCAGCCTTCGTCGATCGCAGCCGCGCGAACCTCGGGATGGACACGCTCGATCTGGTGCAGTTGCACTGCCCGCCGACCGAGGTGTTCTACCGCCCCGAGGTGTTCGACGCGCTTGAAACCCTCAAGTCGCGGGGCCGCATCGCCAACTACGGCGTCTCCGTCTCGACCGTCGAGGAGGGGCTGAAGGCCATCGAATACCCCGGCGTCGTTTCGATCCAGATCATCTACAACATCTTCCGTCAGCGCCCCGCAGCGCTGTTCTTCCCCCAGGCGCGGGCCCGAGACATTGCCGTGATCGTCCGCGTGCCCCTCGCCTCGGGCATGCTGACCGGCAAGATGACCGCGCAAAGCACATTTGCCGCCGATGACCATCGCGCCTTCAACCGTGACGGCGCCGCCTTTGACGTGGGCGAAACCTTTTCGGGCGTGCCCTACGATGTGGCGCTCGAGGCGGTCGAGGCGATCCGTCCACTGGTGCCACAAGGCGCCACGATGGCGCAATTCGCCCTGCGCTGGATCCTGATGGAACAGGCGGTCTCGGTCGTCATCCCCGGCGCCCGCCGCCCCGATCAGGCGCTGGCCAATGCCGGCGCCGATGCCCTGCCCGCCTTGCCGGCGGAAACCATGGCCGCGCTCCGCGAGGTCTATCTGACCAAGATCGCACCCCACGTGCACCAGCGCTGGTAGGCCCTGCCCCCAAAGCCGCTTCTTCTGTTCAAAAATATCCTCGGGGGGCGCGGCCCATGGGCCGCGATGGGGGGCAGACAGCCCCCCTTACACCGCCAGGACCGGGTCCGACGCCGCCCGGACAAGCCGCGTCAGATCGGACAGCCGTTCGCGCTGGCGGCCCTCGGCGTCAAAGTTCTCGGGCGCAAGCCAGGCCTCGAAACACTCCCTCAGCGCCGGCCATTCGCGGTCGATGCAGGCGAACCACGCCGTGTCACGGTTGCGCCCCTTCACGATCGCCGCCTGCCGGAACACGCCATCGAACGAGAACCCCAACCGTTGCGCCGCCCGCCGCGACGGCAGGTTCAACGCATCGCATTTCCATTCATAGCGGCGATACCCCGCCTCGAAGGCCCAGCGCATCATCAGATACATGGCCTCTGTCGCCGCGATGCCGCGCTGCACCTCGGGGGCAAGGCAGATATGGCCCACCTCGATCGAGCCGGCCTCGGGCGAGATCCGCAGATAGCTTGCAACCCCGCCGCACTGGCCCGTCGCCAGACTGCGGATCGCATAGAACGCCGGGTCGTCGCCACCCGTCGCCTCTTTCACCCAGCGGTGATAGGCCGAGGCCGAGGCAAAGGGGCCATAGGGCAGATAGTCCCAGATCCGGTCATCCCCCTTCATAGCGCGGTACAGGTCAGCGGCATGCCGGTCTGCGCGCAGCGGTTCAACCTGCACATGGCGGCCGGTCAGGGTCTGCCCCATCGGTCGGACGGGGGGCACGAAACCGGGCACGGGTTCGCCGAACTGGCGGTCTTCAGTCATGCCTTGTCCTGTGCTCACAACCGGAACCCCGGCGGATAGTCATGCAACCCGTCGAAATCGGCCTTGCCGATCTCGATCCCGTTCGCGCGCAGAATGGCAAAGGCCATGCTGGTGTGGAACAGGAAATTCGGCATCCCGAACAGATGCAGGAAATCGGCGCCCGGCTGGTCCAGATCAGCAAAGCCGGCCCGGTGCCGGATGCGCCTGTCTTGCGCAAAGGCAGCGGGGTCGAGGGTGTCGAGCGCC
>JBGSQL010000189.1:0-2921 GCA_041738105.1 Rhodobacter sp.
CTAGCCACGGCTTGCCCGCGCTGGTGGTCGATACCGGCAATCGCCCGACGCCCTGGCTTGCCGAGCTGGCACGTCGGATGGACGCCACCTTTCTGCCCCTGCCGCGCGCCGAGGCGCACCGCTTGTCGGCCGCGTTGTCCACCGCGCTGGGCACCTGAGACATGGCCTTTGCCGCGATCCCCGCCAAGGTTCCGTCCGACTGGCCGATGCGCGAATGGTCGCGCGCGATCCACGTCCGCCCGCATCTGTGGCATGTGCAGGTGATGGGTGACGGGCCCTTGCTGCTGTTGCTGCATGGGGCGGGCGCCTCGACCCATACTTGGCGCGGTCTGGCCCCGCGTCTGGCGCAGGACTTCACCCTTGTGATGCCCGATCTCCCCGGTCAGGGTTTTTCGCGTCTTGGCAACAGGATGCGTTGTGGTCTTGATGCAATGTCGGAAGATCTCGGCGCGCTTATGGCCGATCAGGGCTGGCAACCGCAGGCGATCCTCGGCCATTCGGCGGGCGCCGCACTGGCATTGCGTCTGGCGGAACGGCTTGCAGTCAAGCCGCGCGCCCTTGTCGGCCTGAACGCCGCGCTGGACAAGTTCGAGGGCCTACCAGGTGTCGTCTTTCCGGTTCTCGCCCGGCTTCTGGCGCTCAATCCCTTGGTGCCCTCGCTCTTTGCCCGGCTTGCGGGGGGCGAGGCCCAGGTGAAACGCCTGATCGCCTCGACCGGATCGAAGATCGACGCCGAAGGTCGCCACCTCTATGAACGGCTCGTGGCGGAGCCGTCCCATATCGACGGCACGCTGACCATGATGGCGCAATGGCAGCTTGACGGATTGATCGCCCGCCTGCCGATGATCGACACACCCACGCTGTTCCTGACCGGCAGCGCCGACCGTGCCGTGCCGCCTTCAGTCAGCCGCGACGCCGCCGCAAGGATGCCCCACGCGCAGGTGATCGAGATGGCCGGTGCGGGCCATCTGATCCATGAAGAAGCCCCCGTGGCGACGGCTGCCCTTCTCATTCCATTTCTGAAGAAGTATCTCTAACGCCCTGTCAAAGCGCCAAAGATCTGTTCCCGGTGTTCGGCCATGTAGATCTGCATCCAGGGCGTGAACCGATCCGGCCAGCGCCGCAACTCGGCATCCAGATCATAGAGGTCGATCCAGCGCGTCGCGCTGACCTCCTCGGGGTTCGGCGCCACGACCAGCCCCGGCCCGGCCTCGGCCAGGATGATGTCGACCACCTCGTGTTCGATCAGCCCGTTGCCCACCTCGGCCCGGTATTCCACCTTGTCGCGCAGCCAGGGGCGCAACCCGGTGATCCCCAGTTCCTCATCCAGACGCCGCCGCGCACAGTCCAGCGCCGCCTCGCCCCACATCGGATGGGTGCAGCAGGTGTTCGTCCACAACCCCGGGGTGTGATACTTGCCCGCGGCCCGCTTCTGCAACAACACCTCATGCCCGCGCATCACAAAGACCGAGATCGCCAGATGCCGCAGCCCACGGCGATGCACCTCGAGCTTTTCGACAGGCATCAGCACACCGTCGACAAACGCCGGGATCATCTGGGTCATGTCGCCGCTGCCGGAATCAGCCGCAGCAGGTGCGCGACATTCTTGAAGCCGATCTTGATATGCGCCAAGGGCCGCGCCTTTACCAAACGTTTATTCATATACGCCTCGAACGTCAGCCGCTGCACGTCGATGTCGTGGCACAGGCTGACAAAACGCTCGCGCCGTTCGTCCGATTTGTAATAGGCATCCTGCATCGACCGCAGCACCCGAAACACCGTCTTGTGCTCTTTCATGAACAGCTTGCGCGCCAGCGCCAGATCCCTGGCCCGCCCCGAGGCAAGAAACGCCTGCGCCGCCGTGGCTGCCACGCGGCCGCCGACCATCGCATAATAGATCCCCTCACCGGATGAAGGCGCGACAACCCCGGCCGCGTCGCCTGCCAGCACCACATCCCGGCCATTGTCCCATTTGTCCAACGGTTTCAGCGGGATCGGCGCGCCTTCGCGGCGAATCGTCTGGCACCCGGCAAGGCCGGACGAGGCGCGCAGATCGGCCGTCGCCTGCTTCAGATCGACCCCGTCGATCCCCGTGCCCATGCCGACACTGGCCTGTGCGCCATGCGGAAAGACCCAGCCATAGAAATCCGGGCTGATCCGCCCATCATAGATCACGTCGCAGCGCGTGGGATCATAGCTGCCCCCCGTCTTTGGCGCGGCGATGATCTCGTGATAGGCGATCACATAGGGGATCGTATCGCCGCCCGGCACCTCGGCACGCGCCACGTTCGACCGCGCGCCATCGGCCCCAATCACCACCCGTGCGCCCAGCCGCACCACGTCGCCACTGGCCTTGTGGCGATAGACCACGTGCGTGCCTTCGCTGTCGCGCTCGATCGCCGTAAAGGTGCCCTCGATCAGCACCGCGCCGGCATCCACCGCGCGGCGGCGCAGGAACGCATCGAAGTGCTCGCGGTCCACCATCCCGACATATCCGTTCTCGATCGCGATATCGACCGACCGCCCGGTGGGCGAGATCATCCGCGCGGTATTGATCCGGGCCACGATCTGCGCATCAGGAATGTCGAAATCCTGGATCAGCCGTGGCGGAACCGCCCCGCCACAGGGCTTGATCCGCCCGGCCTTGTCCAGCAGCGCCACCGACAGGCCGGCGCGGGCCAGATCCCAGGCGGCCGTCGCCCCCGACGGGCCGCCCCCCACAACGATCGCATCGAATTTCATCGTCATTCTCCCGGAACGAGGCCAGAGGGCAGTGGCCGGTCGCGGCCCGGGTCGATCACCCGAAGCGCCAGACCGGCCGCGACAAGAAACGCCACGGCTTGCAGCATGAAGACACCGGCAAAGGCAAGGTCGGTCGCCAGCACCAGCCGCAGGGCATCGACTGCGGCCGCGCCGGCAAG
>JBGSQL010000214.1:0-30088 GCA_041738105.1 Rhodobacter sp.
GGTGGCGCAGGCCTGCGCCGAGGTGCTGGCGGGGCTGATCCTGTGCAACATCATCGATCCGGACTGCCGAGGCATCTTTGCCGCCTGGCCCTTCGTGTCGGACCTTCGCACCGGGGCGATGTCGGGCGGGTCGGGCGAACAGGCGCTGTTGTCGGCCGCCTGCGCGCAGATGGCGAATTTCTACGACCTGCCGAACTCTGTTCCCGCGGGCATGACCGACAGCAAGCTGCCGGATGCGCAAAGCGGTGGTGAGAAGGGCTATACCGTGTCGCTCGCCGCGCAGGCAGGTGCGACGATGATTCACGAATGCGCGGGCATGCAGGGCTCGCTGATGGGCACCAGTTTTGAAAGCTATGTCATCGACAATGACCTGTTGGGAGCGATCCTGCGCACCGTGAAGGGGATCGAGGTGAGCGCGGACACCCTGAACTTCGAGGTGATCCGCGACACGGTGGCGGGCGTCGGCCATTACCTTGGCCATTCCCAGACCTTCGCGCGGATGAAGACCGACTACGTCTATCCTGAAATCGCCGACCGCCGCAGCATCAGCGAATGGCAAGATGCTGGTGCGCGCGACACGCGCGATGTGGCGAGAGACCGGGTGCGCAAAATCCTTGGTGACCATTACCCGCGCCACATTGGTGAGGATGTCGATGCGGCGATCCGGTCTGGGTACAACATCATCCTGCCGCGCGAACGAATGCAGGCCGGAAACGGCGTCTGGTAAGGGGGAAGATCATGCAAGCCCATGCAAAAGTGGTGATCATCGGCGGCGGCATGATGGGGGTGGGTCTGGCCTATCACCTTGCCGAAGCGGGCTGGACGGATGTCCTCTTGATCGAGAAGGCCGAGTTGACCAGCGGATCAACCTGGCACGCCGCCGGGCAGTGCCCGTCCTTCATCGGCAATTACAACATGGCCAAGATCCATCACTACGGCAATACGCTGTACCCCAGGCTGGAGGCGCTGACCGGTCATCCGACCGGCTGGCACGGCTGCGGCGGCATCCGCATCGCCACCACGCCCGAGGAAGTGGACTGGTTCCGCCACGTTGCAGGATTTGCGGCCAATGTTGGTTTCGAGATGGAGATCATTGGCCCGGATCGCATCCGCGAACTGAACCCCTGGCTCAAGGTCGAGGGCATCCTTGCCGGGGCCCATACCACGCTGGACGGGCATGTCGACCCGTCCAGCGCCTGCAACTCCATGGCGGCTGGCGCGCGGGCTTGGGGGGGCGACCATCCTGCGCCACACCCGCGTGACCGGCATCGTCCGGTTGCCATCAGGCGAGTTCTGGGTCGAGACGGAAAAGGGCAATGTCACCTGCGAGCATGTGGTCAACGCCGCTGGCTGCTATGCGCGCGAGGTCGGCAAGTGGCTGGGCGTCGACACGCCCATTACCAACATGGAACACCAGTATCTGGTGACTGAACCCTTGCCCGAGTTCAAGGACAGCCCAACAGAATTGCCGGTGATGCGCGACCCGGCGACGGCAGGCTATTACCGGCAGGAACAGAAGGCGGGGCTTGTCGGCATCTATGAACACACAGGCGCAAAGGAGGCTTGGGCGAGCCGGGGCGGCTTGCCGGAATGGTCAAGCCAGAACGAGTTGTTCGAGGGCGACCTTGACCGCATCGCGCCCTGGCTGGAAAAGGCGCTGGACCGCATGCCCATATTCGCCAACGCGGGTATCAAGCGCATCATCAACGGTGCCATCCCGCATACACCCGACGGCAATCCCTTGGTCGGGCCGATGCCGGGGGTGCCAAATGCCTGGCAGTGCTGCGGCTCGTCCATCGGCATCGCGCAGGGCGCGGGTTGCGGCAAGTATCTGGCGCAGTGGATGGTCCATGGCGACGCCGAGATCAATATGGCCAGCGTCGATCCCCGCCGCTTCGGCGCCTACGCCGATCAGGCCTATACCCGCGCCAAAAGCTTCGATGACTACGAGAACATGTTCGAAACCCCGCTTCCGGGGCGCGAGGTTCAAGCCGGTCGCCCCCGCCGCGTGACGCCGCTTTACGAAGTGCTGAAAGCCAAGGGCGCGGTGATGACCGAAGTGCATGGTTGGGAACGGCCGAAATACTTTGCCCCGGCAGGCTTTGTCGAAAAGCTGCAATTCCGCCGCACCAACACCTTTGATCTCGTCGCCGCCGAATGCCGCGCCGTGCGAGACTGGGTGGGGATCATGGACCTGTCGAGCTTTGCCAAGTTCGACGTGACCGGACCGGGAGCCGAGGCGCTCTTGGACCGGCTGACCGCCAACCGCCTGCCGAAGAAGCCGGGCGGCATCGGGCTGACGCAGGTGCTGTCGGACAAGGGCCGAATCCTTGGCGAATGGACCATTACCCGCCTTGGCCCGGACCACTTCTATCTGCTGACCGGCGCAGGGGCCGAGGAACAGACGCGCGACGATCTGGCCTTTGCGGCGGGGTCGGACGTCACGATCACCAATGTCACCGACGCTTTTGGCATGCTGGTCGTCGCGGGCCCGAAGGCGCGCGAGGTGCTGGCCGGGCTGACCGACGCCGATATGTCGAACGCCGCTTTCCGCTGGCTGTCGGCGCAGGAAATTACCCTTGCCGGTATCCCCGTCCGCGCCTTGCGGGTGACGTATGTTGGTGAACTCGGCTGGGAAATTCACGCGCCGATGGCCGAGCTTGCCCGGCTTTACGAGGCAATCTGGGCGGCAGGGGAACCGCACGGCATCGCCGATTTCGGCGGGCAGGCAGTCAATTCGTTGCGAATGGAGAAGGGCTATCGCGGCTACGGGTCGGAACTGACCAACGAGATCACGCTGATCGAGGCTGGCAGCGTCCGGTTTTACGCTCCCGACAAGGGCGAGTTTCGCGGCCGTGCCGCGACCGAGGCCGCGCGGGCTGCGGGCATCACGACGACGCTGGTTTATGGTGAGATCGCCGCCACCGACTGCGACATCTACGGCGGCGAACCGGTGATGCAGGGCGACCGCGTGGTCGGCGTCTGCACCTCTGGCGGGTTTGGCCACGCGGTGGGAAAAAGCCTTGCTTTCGCCTATGTCAGCCCCGATGCAGACAAGGAACTGGACGTGGTCATTCTCGGCGAACGCCGCTCCTTTGCGGTGCTCGGCGCCCCCGCCTGGGACCCGGAGAACGCGCGACAAAAGGCATGAGGCCTGACGGGTCGACGGCAGAAAGCCAATCCATTCGGGAGATCCAGATGAGCGTCAAAGCACTAGGCAGACTCAGCCCTGCGAACGAGAAACCGACCATGAAAGCGGTCGTGACGATGGGGAATGGCGGCTACGATCAACTCGTCTATTGCGATGTCGCACGCCCTATCCCCGCGCCGGCCGACGTCCTTGTTCAAGTGCGGGCCGCGGGTATGAACAATACCGAGATCAACACACGCCTCGGATGGTACTCATCCTCTGTGAAGAACAGCACGGCAGACGCCTCGGAGGCCGAGCAGGTCGCGCCGACCCAGAAGGCGGATGGCGGCTGGAACGCGGCAACGCCCTTTCCCTTCATTCAGGGCACGGATTGCTGCGGGACCGTTGTCGAGGTTGGCCATGCGGCGAACCGGGATCTTCTTGGGCGCCGTGTCCTTGTTCGCGCTTGCATGCGGCCGGGCGGGTTCTCCTCTCCCGAAAACATCTGGATGGGGTCGGACTTCGATGGAGCCTTTGCCCAGTTCGTCACGGTTCCGGCATCCGAGGCCTTCCCGGTGACCTGCAACTGGAGCGATGCCGAGCTCGCAACCCTTCCCTGCGCCTACGGCACCGCCGAAAACATGATCCATCGCGCGGGCGTCAGGGACGGCATGCGTGTGCTTGTGGCTGGTGCCTCCGGCGGCGTCGGCTCTGCCGCCGTTCAGCTGGCAAAGAGGCGCGGCGCGCATGTGATCGGCATCACCACACCGGCAAAGATGCAGGACGTGCGCGCGGTTGGTGCGGATGAGGTCATCGACCGTCACGCAACTCCGGTCGAGGCGTTGGGAAAAGATTCGGTCAATGTCGTGATCGACAATGTTGCCGGGGACGGATTCGGTGCGATGCTGGACGTCCTTCGGCGTGGCGGCAGATATGTTTCGTCTGGAGCCATCGGCGGGCCGATCGTCGAGCTCGACATGCGGGTGTTCTACCTGAAAGACCTTACCCTGATCGGCTGCACAGGCTGGGACGAGCCGGTGTTCCCCAACCTTATTTCGTACATTGAGCGCGGCGAAATCCGCCCGCTTCTGGCCATGACATACCCGCTCGAACAGATCGCCGCCGCGCAGCAGGAATTCCTGAAGAAATCACATGTTGGCAACTTCGTTCTGATCCCGCCTCAGACCTGACGAGAGACGTGGACCGGAGGTACCTTGAGACAACCTCGGCTTCACGAGCGCATTTGCAATCACAAGGCCGCGACTAGACGGGACAAACCCATAAAGGCCATGTTGCCGAGCGACTGCTTTGCGTGGGTCGTCAGTGATGTTGGAAAGGCAGATAAGGTCCGATCGTGTCGATCGTCCGGCTGGGCACAACTGACCAAGAACATCTATAGTTACGCGTGGTGCTTGACCCTCTGGGTGGTATCAACTAGGTCCTGTCCTAGGGTGCGGGCGTTGTGTAATGGTAAGACCCTAGCCTTCCAAGCAGAGGTTCTTACTTTCCAGAACGTTCATCCGCTTTCCAAATTATTCAAATTACTTGATTTTGTCTTTCCTATGATGTCCTATTGGTATCACCCTTTTCTGGCTGATACCGACAAAATACCTACAAAGCATGCCCAAGCTCACAGAGACGTTCGCGCGCAAGATCTCGCAGTCAGAGCGGGGCACCCAGAAGTTTTGGGACGCCGAGATCAAGGGTCTGGTGCTGTTCGTCGGCAAGCAATCGAAGACCTGGTATTTCCAGAAGGATGTTGGTGGGCAGACGCAGCGCATTCTGATCGGGCGCTATCCCACCGTTTCCGCAGAAGCTGCTCGCCAGGCCGCCATGGGCTTTGCTCTGGAAATGAGCCGTGGGGCAGGGCGGGCGATCCAGATTGGTGCCCCAACGCTTGGTGATGCGCTTGAGGCCTATCTCGCGCGGCCAAAGCTGAGATCGGAGGCCCACAAACTCGGGATGCGCCAGCAGTTCGACAATCACCTGCGTCCCTGGTTGAGACTGCCCCTCGACGAGATCAGCAAATCGATGGTCGTCGAGCGCCATCGTGCGCTTGCCGCCACGCCGTCCAATGCCAATCACGTGCTCAAGTACTTCAGAACCGTCTACAATCATGCGCGCCGGACCTCAGACCTTCCAGAGTGTCCCACCATGGCTATCGAATGGTTCGAAGAGCAGCCCGATGGCAGGATCATCGAAGATCTTCGGGCATGGCGACAAACGATCGATGCCCTCGATAACCCTATCCATACCGTTTTCTTCCAGCTCCTCCTGTTCACAGGTTTTCGAAAAAGTGAAGCGCTGACCCTCGAGTGGAAACATGTGCATGAGGATCGCATCCATTTGCCTATGACCAAGAATGGACGCCCGTTTGATCTTCCAATCCTCCAGGCCCATCACGAGATACTTGCGCCAGTTCGTGGGCTGCACAGAAAATGGGTATTTCCATCGTTCAAGGGCCCGGATGGCAGACTGAACGCCCCGCGCCGCATTCGATGGAGCCCACATTCTCATCGCAGAACATTCGCCACCGTGGCGATAGAAGCGGGCGTCCTCGAGGAGATCGTGGGGCGATTGCTGAACCACACGCCACTTTCGATTACCGGGCAAAGGTATGCGAGGCCATCTCTCGATGCGCTGCGACCCGCGATGGAAAAGGTCTGCTCGGAACTGGCAAGGCGATCAATGTGATGTGAGCGAGCGCGCTGGCTGTGACCTCGGCGGCCATCATGGCAACGATGTCCGGGGCGATGGCGAGCTTCAGTTTCATCTGACCGCAGTCTTTTCAGCAGCGCTTGTTTGCAGCAGAGTCATGGCCACATCGAGCGAAGTGCAACCGAGGAGGAAGCCATGATTGATCGCAGCGCATACATCGACAAGATGAAGGCCAAGGTGGACGAATGGACCGCGGACATCGAAAAGATGCAGGCCAAGGCCAAAGGGGCCGAGGCCGATGCGCGGATCGAATACGGAAAGCAGCTCGATGACATGCGCAAGATGCGCGACGAGGCACTCGCCAAGATGAAGGAAGCCCAGAACGCCACCGACGCCGCGTGGGACGACATGCACAAGGGCTTTCTGACAGCCTGGGACAGCATCTCCAAGTCCTTCCACGACGCGATGAAACGCTTCAGCTGATCCGATCCCGATGCCGATCGACCCGCTCGATCGCGGTGATCCTATAGTCGAGAAAGTCACGCCGGCCTGACATCCAGGGTCCAGACCAGCCGCTCCCGATCGCGAACGGGTTCGCCCTGAAAGAGAAAGGCCTCGCTGTCGATCTCGATCCGGTCGCCGGGGCGAGGGTTTGGCACGTCGGTGACGCGCAGGTCGATGCGCGTGGTCTCGGACCAGAGCCGTGCATCGCCGAAGTCCGTGACAGCATCCGCCCGCCGGGTGACGACGCGCACCGGCACCGGCGCGCCGCCATCGGCGATGTAAACCGCGTCCCGCCCGATGTTCGGGTCGGCGAAGAGCGCGGCTAGCGCGGAAATGACGGCGTCCGGCATCTTAACCCTTTCATGTGAAAGCAATTGATACTATGTTTCCACCAGACAGGAGCGGAACATGACCCAGTCCCATCAGATCGCCAGCCATCCCGAAGCCGGTGCTGTGCTGACCAAGGCCGCACTGCGGGCGGCCGACCGGCTTGGCCTCTCCGGCCGCCAGCTTGCCGAGATCATCGGCGTGTCCGAGGCCACCGTCTCGCGCTGGAAGCGGGGCGAGAGCCTGCTCGAGCCGGGATCGAAGCCCTTCGAGCTTGCCGCACTCCTCGTCCGCACCTTCCGGTCGCTCGACGCGATCACGGGCGGGGACGAGGCAGTGGCGCGCCGCTGGCTAGCGGCGCCCAATACGGCGCTCGCGGCACGCCCCGTAGAGCGGATGGCGCAGGTGCAGGGGCTTGTCGATGTCACGACCTATCTGGACGCAAGACGCGCTCCGCTCTGAGGCGCGGCCCTACGCGGGCCCCGCCTGGCGGTTCGTCGAGGCCCAGCATCGGGTCTCGACCCTGAAACTTGTCGACAGCCTCGCCGAGCAGGCGGCGCTCGAGGAGATCCTCGAGGCGACCAAGCCTCCGGTGCCCGAGGAGTGCCGCCATCTCGATTACCTTCTGGCCACACCCTTCCGCTACCGCCCCTATCCGGCGGGGTCCCGCTTCCGCCGTGCGGGGCTGACCCCCGGTGTCTGGTACGGTGCCGAGGCGCCCGAGACGGCGGCGGCCGAGATGGTGTTCTACCGCTTCCTCTTCTACGCCGAGAGCCCGGAGACCCCGTTTCCCGACGACGCGGCAGAGTATACCGCCTTCTCGGCGGATCTGGTGACACCCGTGGCGCTGGACCTGTCTGCCGGGGAGCTTGCGGCCGACCATGCTGCATGGACCGATCTGAGAGACTACGGCCCTTGTCAGGCGCTGGCCGAGACCGCGCGCGCGATCGGGGTCGAGGCTGTCCGTTACATGTCCGTCCGCGATCCCGCGCGTGGCGCGAACCTTGCGGTGTTGACCTGCCGCGCCTTCGCCACCCCGCAGCCGGTCGAGCGTCAGACCTGGCGCATCCGGATCGGCCGGTCCGGTGCCCAGGCGCTGCGGGAACATCCGGCACTCGGGTTGGAATTTTCCCGCGACACCTTCGCTCCCGATCCGCGACTTGCCCTCATGGTCTGGGACCGCCCCCGCGCGACGTGACAGGAACTGTCGCCCGCTGAAGGCCATGGGTCGGTCAAACTCGAGCCATTTTCTGATGTACTTCTGGTAGCCATGAACATAGTCGCAAGATCAGCACCGACACGGGCAAAGGCCCTTGATGCCCTCAGCCGGGGCCTTCGGGGCATCCGCCCCGGCGTTGACCTGAACGAGGCCGGGTATGTGTCCGACTTTGGTCAGAACCTGCTGCCCGGCGTCATTCCAGCGGATTTCGAGGCGGACCTTCGTCAAGGAAGCGGACGTGAGCTGGAAGGGAAGTTTCGGGCCGCGCATTCATCTTCCGCCCTGGCCGTCAACAGCTTTGCTCCGTTCCGCCGCCATGCGTCAGACCTTGCGATTGGCGACAGGGACGGCCTTTCGATTGTCGGCTTTGAACGGAAATGCCCGACCGGACTACGTCGCGGTACGCCGCCCAACCTTGATCTCGTTCTCGAATGCCTGGATCAGATCATCGGGATCGAGTCGAAATGCACCGAGTATCTTTCCGCCCACAGCACGGAATTTGCGAAGGCGTATTTCGATGAGGTTATCGACGCGCGCCGCGAAAGCGGCTGGTTTGCCGAGATGGAGCGTCTCTCCGACGCGCCCGACGATTACCGCTGGCTCGACGCGGCACAGTTGATCAAGCACGCCTTTGGCCTGGCTCATACCTATCCCGGCAAGCCGGTCCAGCTCCTCTACCTCTACTGGGAACCGCCGAACGCCGATGAGTTCCCGGTTTTTTCCCAGCATAGATCAGAAATCGCCCGGTTTGCCGATCGCGTTGCAGGTTCGTCCCCTTCCTTTGCGGCCATGAGCTATTCCGAACTCTGGAACGGCTGGGCGAATGCTGGACTGCCTGCGTGGCTCGCGCAGCACCTTGCCCTTCTGCAGGCACGATACGGTCTCCAGATCTGATGAATTACGTCCGCCGCGCCGAACGCAGCATCTGCGGCCGGTTGCAGATCGGCAACGAGTTGGGCTTGCAGTTCCTGTCCGGACTGTCGGTTGCGATATTGGGGTTGTGAATGCGTTTCGATAACGGGATCGAAATGGAAGACGTGGACGGTGGGCTGCTCGTACGCCAACATGGCGATGCCTACGTTGCGCGCGGCTGGAGGCTAACGAAGCCGACAATCGAACTTGTCCAAACCGCACTTGATAGCGGATTGCGCTGGATGATCAGAGAGGGTCATCCACAGTCCCACGCGCGCTGGCCTGCTGGGCAGGGACGGGTCTATCTTGCTTTTTCGCCGACCAGAGAACAGCAATGGTCAGTTGCTATCGATACGTTCCGAGATGGCAAAGGTGACTTCAGCCATGGCGCATTCAACGGCAAGTACCATCAGCAGTTTCTGAGCCACAGAGTGCCGTTCGAGTTCGAGAAACGAAACCGGGGCGCCGGTCATATGAACGTGCCAAGGGACCGCGTGCTACCCACGCTCCGGCTAATGAGGGACCTTGACCATAGCGTCCTGTATCTCTCCCGCACCGAGGCAGTCTACGAGGGCTTCGCGCTGGAATACGATATTCAGCGGTCACTTCTTTTCCTATGGGACCAGACACCGTTCGGGCAGCGTCACAGGCTGGTAGGTGATGAATTTCCGGTTGATCCCGGATTGAATCCACGACGGATCGACATTCTCGCTAGAAATCCAAAGAATGGGGACTGGCTTGTCATCGAAGTGAAGCGCGCAGAGGCAACGATTGAAGCCGTCAGACAGATTGAAGGCTACATGCTCACACTCGCGCGCCGAGATGACTTTCTTGGCGGAGCCATCTCAGGAGCGCTGGTTGCAGAACGGGTGCCGTCGGACGTTCGCCGCGCCGCAAACAGTGCTGGGATAGAAGCATATGAGGTGGCATATCCTCTTGAATTAGAGCGCGTTGCCTGACCGGCCTCGTCCTTCTTTCCGCGGGCAGGTTGGCCTTCAGCGCGGCGTAGCGCTCCCTGGTTTCCGTCTGCACTGCCTCTAGGCCGGTGACCGACTGCCAGCGTTTGATGGCGGTGTCGACGCGCATCACGGCGAAAGGTGACGCCGTACAGCATATTCCGAAATTCTTGGAGAATATGTTCCGAATTTTTGTTGAAATTTTTCCGATATTCGGAATGCTCCGTTTGTCCGACCCGCATACCTCTAGTTCATCGAACGGAGGTCACCATGGAATTGAACATCAACTCGGCCCTGTCGTCCCATGCGGCACTACGCTGTCAGCAAAGAGGTATCCGCGGCAACATGATCCGGACACTACTGGAGTGGCATGACATCGACGCTGACGTGGGAAGCGGCTGTCGGGCTCTGCGCGTCAGTGACGACGTCGCCAGAAAACTACAGGCCGTCGGGAGCTGCGCCCAGAATAGCGAACGAATTCGGCGGCTTGTTGTCATCTGGAGCGATCGAAGCAATCAGGTGGTCACTGCCTTTCACGACAATGGTGGTCGTCAGTCGCGCCGCTATCGCAATGGACGTTGAGGGAATTATGTCTAACGTTGTGTCTTTCGTTCCGGCTTCGGCTCGCCCCCGGCCCACAGAGGCTTCGCTTGGTCAACTTCGTCGAGCTGCAGCCCTGCGCCATGCACGGGACACGAGGGCGCGGTTTTCGACCGAAGATCAGGAGCGTGTGGCACAGCAATTCCACCGTTTGCTGGAAGATCTCAAGATCCACCGTGGCCTGTCTAAGACTGAAGTGGCTCAGAAGGCAGGTCTCGGCGGCAACAAGCTGACAGATTCAAGTAAGCGGCTAGACACTTACACTCTTCCCGAGAATGCCAACCCTGCCCGCCGAGCTAGGATCGCCCAGAAACCTGGAAGATATTTCTCCTTCGCTACAGCTATCGCCGATCTCCTAAAGGAACCGGAAGAGCCGTTTCTTTGTCAGATATTTGAAGGCTGTAGCTTTGGTTCATTGGCGGAGGAACTCCCGGACTGGGATACGGAACGCTGGGTCGTCCTTGCACGCCAGGTCACGCTGATGGCCCGGTCTGTGATTTATGACACCGGCCTTCAAGAGTACTGGAAGGCGGTTTCGATGCTGGACGTTCCATTTGACGTGCGAAAAGGCCTGTTCGAAGCCGCTTGGGGCTCATCTGACAATTTTGCCTTGCGGCAAGGATTGGCCAGCAATGCGATCTGTTCTGATGAAATCCCGCCGGTTCCTTCATGCTTCATTGCCCGACGTCTGATGGTCGAACCGCAGCCCGGAATTCTCGTGCTTAAGGATGGTCGCAAGCTACCGCTAAAGTTTCGGTTCTGGCTGGAAATCCGGCTCGCCCTAGCCCCGATAAACGACATAGCCGAGGTCGGACCCCTCATCGAGTACCGAACCGTTCTAGACGCTGTTGATGAGAATCAGAACGTTCTGACATTCGACAACCCGCACACCGGTGGATTCGACGTGGTTCATGAGGTTCTGATTAATGGCGAGCCCCATGGGGTTTCAGCGATGCCGGATCTTGAAGAGTCTGAACCCGAACGGCGATATGGCACCGAACACAGCTATTTCGCTTGGGACGAAGTCAGCCCGGCCCTGTTGCGCGAGGTGCTTTCAGGGCGCGAACACCGCTTTGAGACAAGTTTGCGCCTAAGTGATCGGTTATTCGATCGCCGCCCGCCCGTGCGTTTCGAGCAAGGGTCGCCAGCTGCCATTTTTCAGATGGAATTACTGGATGGAGCTCTCGAGCAAGAACTCAAACAGGCTTGCTTCCGCCTGAAGGAGAAGTTCGATCTGTACCGGCGCGGAACTTATGACCGCATTCTAGCTGTCGAGGCCGCAGCTAGCGCTCGATGGCAACGCCCCGCGGCCGAGCACACCTTCTCACAATCTAACGAGTCGAAATCATGAGCAATTTTCTATTCCAAGGGACTGAGGCCGGAGCACGGGAATTCCTGCAATCGGCTAAGCAACCATGCTGTGTCTACGTACTATTGCGCCCATGCGGCACCCCCTTCTATGTTGGAGAGGGGACGATGAGACGTGCCTTCGACCATGTGCTTGAGGCACGGCGTCGGCACAGAACAAGCGAGCAAAACCCATACAAATGCAATGTGATCCGAATGATTGAGGCGGCTGGCAGCCAAATCTTGTACCGGATTGACAGCCTTCACGATGAGAAACCTTTGGCAAGACGAAGGGAAGCCACGCTGATCCAATCAATTGGTCGCCTACATGAGGATGGCCCGTTGACGAATCTAGCAGGTGGGCACGACAATCCGGACTTTGTGGCCCCTCGCTCACGAGAAAAGCACGCCAGTTCGTTGTTTGGAGAAGCGGAACACCCTGAGACTCGAGCACTGAACTCGTTCTTTCAGTCAATCCAAAGGGTCAAGAGTGTTCCGATCAAGTCTTTTGCACTATTTCGCAATAAAGTTCGTCCAACGACGATGAAGACCAAGCCCGCAGTTTTCAGCCCTCGCAATGCCGGGGCAATAGTGGCAAGCGCCATCTGCCATGGCATTCCTCTTATGGCGGGCGCCGAGATTCCTCGTCGCTTCGTGTATAATGGCATCGAGGCCGTTATCGAGAATGGCGTTTGCGAAAACATCACGGGACGTGGAGTGGCGAGCATACGGGCTGCCCGGGACCCAGCAGAAGAAGAGATCATTCTCGGTTCAAAGGCGTCCGCATTGATTGTGAGACTAATGGGTGCGGCGAAGCTGAACGCTCTTGGGGTGATACACTGAAGTGGGTCGACATGGTGTATCGACCTAGTGGACTCTTCACAGTCTAAGTCTCCGATGTGATTGCCTTGGCGGGGGTCTTCATGTCCCACGACTGATGTGGGCTGCGGTAGTTTTAGAAGCTAATCCAGTCTCTGTTGGCGCCGGATGCGTTGTGAGTCCTGTCGATGTGCCAGCGGTCTATGCTCTGCTCCTTCAGACTCCGGATCACTCGCTCGACCGGCTGACCTTGCCGTTGATCATGGCCGTTTACCTTCTATGTCTGCCTTTGGCAGGTTGATATTGGTTGTAGTCCGATCACCTCAAGTCTATTCAACAAGAAGTGCAATTGGGGGAGAATCAGAATGAATCTCGATTTGAACAACCTTTCGTTGAAAGAACTGAAGGGCCTTAAGTCTCGGATCGTCCGTGCAATTGGAACCTTTGAAGAGCGTAGACGCAAAGATGCGTTGTTGGAGCTTGAAGGAAAAGCCCGGGAGATGGGTTTCTCGTTGGCCGAGTTAACTGGAGCTTCTGTTGCCAAGACACGCGCCCCAGCTGTCGCCAAGTATGCCAACCCGGTCAACCAGGAAGAAACATGGTCTGGTCGCGGCCGAAAGCCGCGGTGGTTTGAGGCGGCGTTGAGCGCTGGAAAATCCCCTGAAGAACTATCGATCTGATTAAGATATATGCCTTCAGTCTAGCCATCGATGATTGTGCATACTGGCCATCGCCGTGCAGATTGAAGGTTCAGCAAGGTTCGCAGATCTATTGGCGTCGCATGAGCTTAGGCAGAAAGCCCTTTACCACTCAGCCTTGATTCGCCGCCTGGCTCGAACCTTTAGGAACCCCTGAAGAACCTCCCGGCTTTGGCGTGATCTGATAGGCTACGAGAACCCCGAGAGGAGTTCCGCCGATGCCGAAGCAGCCTGCCCTTCCCGGTCTTCGTGACGCGATGAAGAAGAAGGTGACGCGGCGGGAGCAGTTCCTGGCGGAGATGGAGGCGGTGGTGCCATGGAGCCGTCTCCTTGCGCTGATCGCGCAGCACTATCCAAAGGCGGGGCCGAAGGGCGGACGGCCACCGATGCCGCTGGAGACGATGCTGCGGGTCTACTTCCTGCAGAACTGGTACGCGTTGAGCGACCCGATGGCGGAAGAGACGCTCTATGATAGCGAGGCGATGCGTCGCTTTGCGGGGATCGAGCTCGGCGACGACCGCATCCCCGATGAAACGACGATCCTCAACTTCCGCCATCTTCTGGAGCGGCACGGGCTGACCGAAGCGATCTTCGCGGACGTGAACGCGCACCTTGCGGACAAGGGCATCACGCTGCGGTCAGGGACGCTGGTGGATGCGACCATTATCGATGCACCGTCGTCGACCAAGAACACGGCGGGCGCCCGCGATCCGGAGATGTCGTCCACGAAGAAGGGCAACACCTGGTACTTCGGGATGAAGGCGCATGTCGGTGTCGATGCCGAGAGCGGCGTGACCCACAGTCTCGATACCTCGACGGCCAGGGTCCATGACAGCCGGATCTGGGACGAGCTGCTGCACGGCGAGGAAACCTCTGTCTGGGCTGACAAGGGGTATGTCAGCGCCGAGCGGGAGGCCGTGTTCACCGAAGAAGAGGGCAAGGTCTGGGGCGTGATGCGCAAGCCGCCGAAGGGCGGCAAGCTTCACCCTGAGGACGAGAAGATCAACCGGATCATCGCCATGGTGCGGGCCCGCGTCGAGCACCCATTCCGCATCCTCAAGCGGCAGTTCGGCTACGTGAAGACCCGCTATCGGGGCCTGGCAAAGAACCGCGCCCAGCTCTTCACGCTGTTCGCGCTCGGTAACCTGTTCCTGGTTCGAAGACGGCTGCTGGCATGAGAACGAGTCTGTCCGAAATCCGCCAAGCAGCCGACACCGCGGCCCCGAAGATGCGAAATCCGCTACCAGTGACCCGCACGCCGCTCCTCGAGACGATCAAACCGCCGTCTCGGTGTAGACGAGCGCGTTGATCAGACGTTCCTTTACAAGAGCTCTTCTATCCTGGTGGTGGGTATGCTTTCGTCGGGCTGTCAATCAAGGTCGGCTTGTCCTTTAGCGGCTTTGGTAGCGTATTGAGGTGGCCGCGATCATGACACGTCAAACCGCAGATTTTGGATCTCTTGAGGAACTCGCTGCGCTACTGGAGGCTATTGGTCTCAGACTGCACGCGAAGAACCGTATTGCTGGTGGTGAAAGCGGATACGTTTGGCATCTTGCCGAGACAATACGTAACGCAGGCCATCTGGCCACTCGAGCTGTCAATGAGACAGAGTTACTGGCCCTTTTCGGTGATGGTTACAGTCAAGGAAGTATTCCGCGCGAGGCTCAGCTAGAGCACTTTCTGTCTTTGCTGAAAGAGCAAGCAGTCTCGCGGAAGTGAGCCTTCGGATCCTAGGGTCGGGCCAATTGGCTGGGACGCAGGCTGATCTGGAGCTCTGAGGCCTGTTCCTCTGACAGCCCCTCCCTAACTCGGTCCAGCAGCGCAAGAAGATCGTCCTGCCGCGGCTGTCCAAACGCAAGACGGTAGAGCGCGACCGAACGGTTCAACCAGGAGAGCCGCGTCTCTTCACGGCTGAAGGGAAGTAACAGAATGTGCCGTTCCACCTTCACCGGACCGTCCAGCACCCAGAACGGCTCAAGATCGCCCACGCGCTTTGCCTGCTGGTGGGCCGCGTGGAACATAGCCGCCCATGGGTCGCGATTGTTGGATTCCCACGCGACCCTGGCATGCTGTGCAACAAGATTCAGCCGCACGGCGTGGTTCTTGTAGCGATGAACGCGGCCTTCGCGCTGTTCCATGTCGACGGGATTGCCGGGCAGGTTCCAGTGGACCAATCGGTGGCAGTAGGGGTGGAAATCAAGTCCCTCTTGCCCGACCGATGTGGATGCGAGGACAAATGGGCGGAAGGGCGAATTGAAGGCGGTACGGACAAGCCCTGTTCGGCTCACGCCGGTTTCATCTTCGCCTTTCTGGGCAAGCCGCATGGCGAAACGGCCGCGAAGTGTGATCGGGTGGCTTTGACTGATGCGGCCTCGACGCAGCGCATAGTGGTTCAACTCGATCTGGGCCGGGCGCAACGACAGGGCTTCGGCCATGCGCGCTGCGAGTGTCTTCACCACCGAAGCATCGGGGTGACCTATTTGCCCCTCGGCTTCGAAGAGAACATGGATGTATTCGTCCAACACGGATTGCAGGTCGTGCTCGGCGGCATGGCGCAGGACGGCGCGCCAGTAGACGTCACCTTCTGCGCGCAGAAGCGCCTGTGTCTCGGGCTGGTTGAACAAGGTCCGAAAAGCCATGCCGACGTGTGTAGCGGCGGTCAACAGCGCAGGATCATCGAAGCGCAAGCTCGGTGCGACCCGTGAAAGCGACCGGAGCGCGCAGATCGCAGGGCTGCCCAGGGCCACGTCAACAAGGTGCGCGAGCAACTGTTCTGGATCGACGGTACCGAGGGGCTGACGCGCGCTGCGTGCAAGGTCTCCGAGGTGATCGGGCCAGGCTTCTTCGTCGCCTTCCTGTCGCAGGTCGTTTCCGGCTATCCAATCCGCAAAAATTGGGTTTCCAATGTCGAGCGCAGCTGGGCTACTCCAGTCCCAACCGCCTTCGCCATCAGCCTGTCCCGTCGTGGCAAGCATGCGCTCCACAACTCCGCGCAATCGGCGGCTTGCGGCCCTCCGCAAGGCGTCAAGATCGCCAAACGGCCCTTCCTCCCGCATCAGCGCCAGCGGATCAACCAGCGCTGCGAGTCTTGGTGATGGGATCACCAGTTGCAGGGTCCGCAGGCCCGCCAACCGCCCTTGGGTCCGTCGGAACTGTAGGGGCCGGGTAGTGGGCAGGTCTGAATATCTGTGACCAGACCGGCCCATGCCTATTTGTCGCTCGGCCTCGTAGGACAGGAATCCTGCGATGGCATCAGGCACCATTGTCCATTCCGAAAAGATCAGCATTTTGCTGACCGGTTGGCGCTGACCGAAATAGGGTAGTGATGGCGCGATCCACAGGCGACGGGCCATGTCGTCTTCCATCGCAAGGTCGGCCAATTTGCGCATTCGGCCGTTGGCAGGGGCGAGCGGTTCGTAGTTTTCGACCGCCTGCGGGTCGATCTGCAACGGGATGGCTGCCTTCATCGCGGCGCGCAGGGCTGGCGAGGGGGCCCGGGCCTGATCCTTCAGCAGATCGGCCAGTTTGTAGCCGCGCATCAGGTTCAGAAGCCAGGGCGAGGACTTCCAATACTCGACTGTTCCTGGCGCCCCGGCCGCGGTCGCGACTGCCGCTATCGCACGTGCCTCGACAAGGTCCTGCGCTCGGATGTCCACCTCATGGCGCAGTTCGCTGATCATCGCGTCGCGGTCAGCAGTTTCGGCGACCCGCTCGGTCCGAGCAATGACCCGACGAAGCTGGCTTTCGATCCCTTGCCGGATTGCCTTGGCGGCATCGAACCCGGCGGGCAAGGCCAGCATCGCCTTCCGGAAGCGCCGCATTTCCAGGTCAATCTCGTCGCGTCTGCGGATGGCGTCCTCGGGGCCGAATAGAAACCTCAAGACCTCCAGAAAATCTCGGTGGTGGTCTCCTTCTTCCAAGGCGTCGCCCGCAAGGGTCAGCATCCGGTAGGGCGTGGCTGAAAGAAGCAGCGTCTTGGCGCTGTTTCCGGCCGCGTCGGTGTGGTTGAACAGCTGGCGCGCGAGATCAGCGGCTTCATTTTCGCCGTGCAGGAGCTCATGAAAACGCTGAAACTCGTCCAGAATTATCAGATCTGGCTCCAATGATTGAACTGAGGACTGGGCCAACATGCCGCGCAACTCGCCGATGAGGGTCGTGCAGGCATGGCGCAACGCGCCGTCGATCTCCCGATGGCGCAAGAGTTCGGTGCAAAGATCGTCGATGCGCGCGATCAAGCCGGGGCTGGCCGTGACGTCATCGCGAAACCGCGCGGCAATCTCGGCATCGACCGGCAAGACCGCAACGCGGGCGCGTTCCCCCTCCCAACCAGCTTCGCCCGACCAGCCTTGAAACAGACGGATCGCACCGGTGTGATGGGCGAGCAGGCCGTCCAGAAGCCGCAGGATTAGCGCTCGCTCCCGTGCCCAACCCCCCGATGACTTCAAGTCAAAGGTCGTGCCGGGGGTAAGACTGACAAAGTTGACTTTGTTCTGCCGCAGGCTGTTCTCACCCCCTAGCACAAGCGGCAGCAGGGTCAGCCTCGTAGGCAGCACCTGCGCCTCGCGGTCCATCACATTCAGCCGCGCGAGGTTTTGCGCAGCGATGGCGCCGTTTGAGCAGACATAGATGATGTCGATCCGTTCGACCTTGTCCCACAAAGCCTCGATCGTATTGGCAATCACCCCACGCGCGACCATGGTTTTGCCCAACCCTACCTCGTCGGCCACGAGGAACTGGCGTGTAGCGTCAGGGTCGGTCAGCAGGCGGCGGCAGACGTGATCCACCGTCGCACGTTGAAATGCCTTGAGAGGAGCAAGTGCAGGCGCGGGATCAAAGCGGGATGTGTCAGCCACGGCGGGTCTCCTTCGGCAGGACGCCGCGGAAAACCTCCCAGAGGGCAGCAAAGCGGGGCGGGATAACGGGCTCGCCATCTGCCCCCCGCGCATCGCCCAGCCGCGACATCAACCGTTCGATGTCGCGCAGGCGGCGACCGTCACCGGACAGCGAGCGAACCATGTCCTCGAGGATCGGCGCATCGTCTGTGAACCCGGCAAAGCCGAGAAAACCGCCCTTTCCGCCGCTCTGAAGGATAATCTGCCCCCCGGTCTGCGGATCGCCCAGAAGCAGGCGAATGTATCGCAGGAAGGCCTCGCGGTTCTCAATGATCGTGCGCAGAATCTCGGCGGTGCGCGCTTCGGGTAGATTCTTCAGCGTGGTTCCGAGCGAAAAGATCATTTCGGCTCCCGTCTCCACGTCAGTCAGCCTCAGCCCAAGCCAGCGTGTCACATCTGCCAACGCAAATTGGCCGAGTGGCAACCCGGCGTGTCCCAGCGGGGCAGTGAGCGTCACCGCATGGTTTGGCCCCAGGGTCAGGGGCCAAAGCTCGGCCCGCAGTGAGGCAGGCAGTGGAAAGGGGCGTCGAGTGAAAAGGGTTAGGCCAATCCGTCCATCCGGGCCGACGGCACAGCGTAGAGTCAGATCTGCGCCCGCGAGCTCCTTGCGGATCGCTTCGAGTCGCGCCTCTGCCGCCACTGTTGGATTGGCCGCTGGCGGCGTAGCAGGAGTTTGCCACGGCCGCAGGAACCGGCCGAGGCGTTCTGGTGCGACGTGGTCGTTCACCCAGCCCATCGCGCGAGAAGGGCCGGACAGTGTGGCAAAGATCTCGACGTTGCTGCCGCTCAACAGTGCGGCAGCCGTGGCATTGCCCGAGCCAACCGTGAGGTCGGTGGTCGATTCCGGCCGTGGATAGCGTTCGGTGACAAACACCTTGGCGTGCAAACCCAGCGCTGCCTCGTTGGTGCTCGCCTCGGCCTCTTCTCCGTCTTCGGTTTCGGCCAGATCATCGAGGACCAACACCTGCGCGAACCGTGCCAGCACCTCAGGCGGTATCTTTTCTAGTTCCTCGCTCCGGCTGAGAAGCCAGCACTCATCAGGCGACAACCCCTTGGTCAGTTGAATCAGCGCATCGGGTGACAGGAAGGGTGAGACGATGCCCAGCGCGTTGCCAACCCTTGGTCGGAACGTCGGCTGTCCAAGGCCATTGACGGCAAAGCGCAGGCGTCGCGTGCCCGCCGGCAGGTCCCAGACCGCAAGGTCCAGATCGCGGGCCAGTGCCTCGGCGATCTTGCGGCTGCGTGGCGGTGTCGGGCGGCCACGCGCCAGCCCCGGTAGCGCGCGCAGCAAACCCGATATGGGTGCGTTTGCGGCCTGGTCAGTGTCGGACACCACCCCGTCCAATGACAGCGCCAGGTCCCAGCTGCGATCCGTCGTCAGGTTGCGCGACAGGATCGCCAAACGCAACTTTACTGGGCCAGCCTCATGCAAAGGCACAAAGCGCATGACCCAGATCTTTGGGTGGAAAGCGCCACCCTGCGGGGCTAGCACCTCGGTTACCGTGTCTTCCAGAAGTGCGGTCAAACGATTGGCCGCGCGGGGCTGGGCGGCGATGCGCCCGGCCTCGCAAAAGATGGCCAAGCGCTCAGCCAGCCGTTCTAGTCCGTCGAGAAGGGCCAGCGGTGTATCCAGCACCTGCGCGCGGTTCTCGGCCGCTTGAAAAGCCATTGTTGCCGGGATCACCAGCGCAGTTTCGAAATCCAGTGAATAGGTCGTGGCAAGTGCCTGATCGACTTCGTACCCCGGCGGGGCGCGCAGAATCTCGCCGTAGAGCGCGCGGTTTTCCGGGTCGAGCGAGCTTTCAGACGGCATCGGCGAGGTCCCGCAAATGCCGTTGCACTATCGTCCAGCGGAAGTTCAGCACAACCGCTCCCGACGCCCCGCCCCAGCGCGCCAGTGCCGCGTCATTTGACAGCCGCGCCTTTGGCCCCTTCAGCCGGGTCTCCCTCCGCAGGATCAGGGCGCGCGCGTCGCGGTCGTCTACCACCGCGCCGCTGCGGTTCTGCACAATCGCCGCCCATTCGGACACAAACGCCACGGTCTGGGGGGCGACGCGATGGATGGTCTGAGAGGTCAGGGACCAAAGTTCTGCAAGGTTCCAACCGGTGGCCAGTTTATCCGGCTCCTCGGCCTGCCACCCGCCGAGGCGGGCGCGATAGTCGGCGGCCAAATCGTGCCAGCGGCTGGCCTCGGCCCCCTGCATCTCGGCAGCACGCTCGGCCAGCATCAGGTTGTAGAGCAGAGCCGCTCCGTTCATCACTCGGGCGAACCGCTCAGCCTGACCCACAATCGTCGCGTTGCGCAGTGACCAGGTCGCGCGCATCGGATGCAGCCAGATCGCCTCGGCCTGAGCCCGATCGCCCGCCTGCGCCAATTCGTTGAAAAGGCTCTCGCGCGTGGAGACCGCCAAGCGATCACGCAGGAACCCCCCCTCATCCGGGGTAAGACGGAACGTTGCTTGATCCAGTAGGTCCTCCGGCATTGGGGGCAACCCGGGGGACCACGTCCTCGGCGCATCGCCTGCCGTCAGCATTTCCGCCCGACTGCCAGGCGACGTTCGGATACCCAGTGCCAGGAGACCCGCCCAGTACACATCGCTCGGCAGCCGTTTCAGGCTTTCTCGGGCTTCGCTTCCGATAACGTTCTCGGTCTCGCCGCCATGCATCAGCGCCGAAATCAACCGGATTTCCAGTGCCCGTGCCTGTTCAACCCTGCCACCAGCCCGTGCGGCCATCCGGTACAGCCATGGCACGAAAAGCATATAACGCAGGCGCGTCTGGATCGTGCTGGTGCCTGGAAACATAAGGTCCGACAGAGCATCGCGGATCGAACCCAGCCCCAGTTCATCGCGCGAATCCTCAACACCAAAAAGGTCCATAATCCGCCGTGCACGATCACGGTCGGTCTGGTCGAAGTCGATCCAGGCAAGGGCGGACATCAGGCGATGGTCTCCCGTTCCATCGGCAGAAAACTCAGGGTGCCCTCGTTCATCCAATGGATTGCCACGCCGTGCAGGCGCCGTTCCGGAAAAGTCAAGCAAAGCGCTTCTGCATAGGCAGCAAGTTGGGGCCAGTAGCTGGTGAAGCGCGCCTGGGGGTCAGGTGCGGGGCCAGTTTTGTGGTCCACAATGACCATGCCGTCAGGCCCCATGGCCACTGCGTCAAGAATGCCAAGCGTCTCGGAGCCGTCAGGATGAGTGGCGTGGATCGGCACCTCCAGATGCAGTTCGGGAAAACCCTCGCGTCGCAGCCAGTCGCAAAGTGCTGTGGTCTGGGCTGCGATGGCTGTCAAAGTCGGCACATCCAGCCCAGTTGCGAGAGGCAGGCGCGTGGCCAAGTCGGGCCGAGCCGCCAGCACGCGGAAGGCGCGATGCCAAGCCGTTCCGCGTTCGGTGGCGGGCATGGTCTTGCCTGCGCCAAACGCAGGGCCAAGCGGGATCAGCCGGGGCATCGATGGCAAGGCGGCAGCTTCCGTCATTGTCGAAGGACGTCTGCGCCAAGGGGTTGGACGGGCTGGGATTGGTTCGGGTTCGGGCGCACCGAAGCGCGCCAGCGAAATGGCAGGCGGCTCCGCTGGCTCCCGTCCCTCACCTGCCGGATCGCGCCAGATGCATGCTGGGAAAACTTGTCCTCCGACCCGCAGGCCATCCTCCACCGCAACGCCCGCCCGGGCCAAGAGCGTCAGGCATGTCGCCTCTTTCTCAAGCGCCTTTTCGGGCCACTCAATCACCAGCCGGTCGCGTGCACGGGTGAGGGCGACGTAGATCAGGTTACGCGCTTCGGCCTCGGCAGCGGGCTGGCGATCAGCAAGGAACACCTCGCGTTGTTCGGGAGAAAAGCAGCGCGGAGTGTGGACCAATTGCGCTCTGTCCAATACATGGGTCAGGTCACTGAAGTCAGTAAACACAGCTCGGGTGGTGTTCTCGCGTTCACCTACCTCGCGATCAAGCTCACAGACGACAACAACTGGCCATTCCCGCCCCTTTGCACCGTGCCATGTCACGATCTCGATCCCTGCTCCGCCGCCGCCGGGGTCGGGGTGGCGGTCGAAGTCGCGTTCTTCAAGACGGCTGGCGAGCCAACCCAAGAATACCCTCGCGCCTCGGCCATGGAAGCCGCTGGCAGCCAGCATCTCGGGGTCGGATGTGTCGAACTCCTCGGCCAGCGCCTCAAGCCGCGACAGATCGGCCAAGGCCTGCGCAGGATCGGGGAGTGCCTCGGCCCAGGGGCGCAAGAGGGCAGTCACGGTCAGACAGAGGCCCGTCATCGGCCAAACCTGGGCAGTGGCAGCAAGAGAAAGTAACCTACGCAAGGCGGGATGGTCGTTGAGCGCACGATCGGCCAACAACGCAAGCGCCCGATCGAGAGGGAGGGCGGCGGGGCCTAGTGTGAGAACCACAAGGGCGGCATGTGCATCCTGTGGGTCTGCGGCCAGCGCCATCGCGTGCCGCGCAACCAGGATGGCCTGAGCGTCGTGCCAGCCTGTCGCACTGATCCGTACAGGCAGACCGAGGCGGCGCAATGCTTCGGCATAGCGGGTTGCCTCAGCGTGGCGCTGGCACAGCACCGCGATGTCATCGGGGCGAACCGGGCGCAAGCCGCCGGTGGCGCGATCAGTCACCTGTTCACCCGCCTCAAGCATCGCGGCGATGCGGGCTGCGGTATGATCAGGCAGCTTTGGCATCTTGCGCCCGGCACGCGACGAGGACAGGGCAATCACCTCCAGTACGGGCTGGCCCGTCTCAGCGCGCGTCGGGGCAAGGGATGTATAGTCTTCACCGAACAAGCCCTGACCGATAGCATTGATCACAGCCATCAGGCGTGGGTCGCTGCGCCAGTTGTGGCGCAGGGGATCGATGGCCTGCGGATTCGCCGCGCCAAGAGCCTGCGAGAGCCGTGGGTCCGCTCCCTGAAATCCCATGATCGATTGCTTGGCATCACCGACCAGCAAGCAGCGAGGAGCCTGCGCTGCCAGTTGCCACAGCAAAGCGAACTGAACCGGGTTCGTATCCTGAAACTCGTCGATGATAACGCAATCGATCTCGCCCAGAACGGATCGCAAGATGTCCGGATGCCCGCGCAGCAGCGCTTCGCAGCCTGCGATCATGTCGGCATAGTCGATCACGCCGAGATCGCGCTTGAGGGCGTCATATCCCGTCATGATCGCCTGTGCGCCCGTCACCAGTGCGGTGAGGTTGGTGCAGGCATCTTGCAAGGGGCCAGGATGGCCAGTCACGGCCGCGGCGGCCTCCATCACGGCGGATGCAAGCGCGTCATAGCCGGGTGGAGTTGGCGCGCCCTTCTTGGACTGTCGCAGGCTGCGCAGTTCGTTCCAAAGCTTCCAGTCTCGGTCGAGCCGCCCGGGGTCCTCTGCTGAGCGCAGGCGGGCCAGATCGCGGCGGAACTCTTTCTCAGCAGTGGCGTTCTGGCCGGGTGAGAGGGCACCAGTTGGCAGTGTGGCCAAGAGCTCCGCCACAGCCCGCGTCAATCGGTCTCGCAAAGGCACTGGGTCAGCCACAACTGGTCCCCAGAGGTCCCGGACACGGTCACAGGCATCCGGCGCAAGCCGTGCGGACAGCCCTGCCTCTCCCAGGCCGCGCAAGAGCGCAATCATGTCGAGCACCCGGGTGCGCAAGCCATCCTCAGTGCTGTTGCCGAAGGTCGCGGCGTGGCCGAACCTGTCTGGGTCGGTCGCAACAACGTCGAGGATACGGCATCGGGCCAGCTCCTTGCGGATCAGAAGATCCTGTTCGGTGTCGAGCAAAAGACGCGGGCGCGGAGTTGTCCCTGCGCCAAAGGCATGCTCGGTCATCAGTCGAAGGCCAAGCCCGTGGATGGTCGAGACATATGCCCGTTCCACCGCCATCGCCTCTTCGATCATTCCCGCGGCCAGCAGACTTTGTCGGATGCGGCCCGAAAGCTCTGCGGCTGCGGCTTCGGTGAATGTGACGGCGACGATGCGGTCTGGGCGCACCACGCCGGTTCGTACCCAGTCTGTCAATTGCGTCTGGATGCGGTGTGTCTTGCCCGCTCCTGCGCCTGCCGGAACGATGGTCAGGTTCAAGGCAACTCCTCCTCATCAGCGACCAGCGCGACAGACAGCCCGTTGGCCATGAAGCGACGCAGAAGTGGACTTGCGTCCAGGGCGTAAGCGGTGATGGCGGCGACCTTTGAGAAGGCGACCTCGTCCTCTGTCCCGTTCAGGCGCAGTGATCCGCCTCCCACCTCAGCCAACCGGGTTTGCAGAAGCGCCACGGCCCGGGCTGAGATGTCACCCCCCACAGCCTCGACGCGTTCCCCGGGGACAGGGTCCAGGCCGTTGATCAGCACCGTGCCATCGTTCAGGAGGTGATAGGCAATGGCAGGGGTATGCCCGGCGATCTGATCCAAACCGTCTCGATCACGACGGATCGGATGTGCCAACATTGCCCGATACAACCCAATCTGCAGATCCCATCCTGCTTGCATCCGCATCCGCCTTCGGCTTGAGCCGCTCTTCTTGTGATCGACAATCACCACTTGGTCACTGGACAGCCGCAAGATGCAGTCCGCCCGCCCCCGGATCGCAATCCCGTGCGCACTGCCCTCAAGCCGTACTTCGTTGTGCACGATTGTTGCCCCGGTGCCGGAGAGGATGCCATGCCAGATACGTGTGGCCTGCAGGGCCTCGCGTCGAAGGGTTTCGCGCTCCAGCTGCCATTCTGCTGTTGAAAGAAATCGCGCGTGCCTGGAGATGCCTTGGGCGAGGCTGGCCTCGGTCAAGGCGGGAAGTGCGGCTGCATCGGGAAGCTGGGTATTCGCTGGAAAGACATTCTCCAGAACGTGATGGGCAAGTGTTCCTGCCAACATGATGTCCAGCTTCTCGGGTGACCAAACCAAGTCCGTTGCATCGGTTTCTCCCAGGAACCAGGCCAGCGGGCTGACGAGCAACGTTTCCAGTCGCGAGGGGGACTGGGGCAGGGCGCGGCCCGCGTCATCTTCGTTCAAGCGCAACAGGTCTCGGCGGCCAAGGTGGGCAATGCCATCTTCGGGCAAGGGGGGGATCGAGGCGGGCAACGGCGGCACACGGTAATGCGCGACCGGCCAACCCTCGGGCGGCACGGCCGACAGGTCCTGGATCAGGTTCTTCTCGCCACCCTCCAGCAGGCGCGCGATCAGCGACAGGGTCATTGGCGGGGCCAAAGAACGGCCCATGCCATCGCGCTGTGGACAGAGGAATGTCACGCTTTGCGACGCTACTGCCAATTGGCGGGCGAACAGCGTCAGGCCCCGGCGCAGCATCAATTCCCGGCTGGGCAATTGCAGGCCAGTGGAACGCCGAATTTCCGCGATTTCACTGTCCAGAAAGAATGGCGAGACGCCAACGCCTGAAGGGTACGCACCGGCGGCGAACCCAGTAACGATCATGTGCCGGGCCTGGCGCCAGGGAAGGTCCCCCGCCGACATAAGGCTCACCCCATCGACAAGGCGCGAAACGGGCAATGTGATGGGCTGTCTGAGGGAGATCAGTCGCGAAAGCACCACCCAGTCGGGTGCGCCTTCACCGACGACAGCCTGCAGTTGCCGCAGAAGGCCTTGTGCGGCAGTGCAGGCTGTCTCAAGTCCTGCGGGTGCAACCAAGGCCTCCGACATCACACCCAACTTGTAGCTTAGCTGCTTTGCGGTTGATGCTCCCGACTGCAGAGCGTCCCAAAGGGCTGCGGCCTTGCCCTCCAACCGTTCTGCTATTTTCGGGCGGTAGTTCCCGCGCATCAGATCGCGCGCCAGCGCCATGCCGGCCGCATTTTCCCAGGGCATCATTGGCAAGACGGCAAGGCTGGCAAGTGCCATCGCCGGTGCAGGTGCGCGCAGCACACGCAAGGTCAACGTGGCCAGCTCGCCCGCAAGATCGCGCTGCGCTGCAGCCTGCGGAAGGCCCGAGAGCGGCACCCCTTGAGCTGCAAACGCCTCGGCCAAATGGGCAAGACGTACCGGCCCTTCAGGCAACAACACTGCGATGTCCGATGCTGACGCTGCGCGGCCGTCTTCCAGCATCTGGCGAGCAAGTGCGGCAGCAAAGCGTGCTTCCTGAAAGCTGCCATGCAGGCTGTAGAAGGCCAGTCCTTCATCCCGCGTCATTGGGCTCGCGCCAGCAAGTAGGTTTTGCTGGACATGTGCCAAAGACCCGTTTGTCGCTCCAGTCGGCTGCCGAGATAGCCACGCATCACGCTGGGCGTCTGTTGCGGTACCGTGAAGCGCGAGCAGATGAGTAGCTAGCGCTGACTCGGCGAGGCTTGCAAAGCGGTCATCCGATTGGGGTATCAGCGGCAGAGAGGCCAACGCCTGATCAGCATCACAAGAGAGCACGTGCCGGATAACCGCAAGGTCAGCGGGGAGTGTACCAATGCGCTCCCAAACTTCGTGCAAGGCCTCCAGGTGACGTCGCGCCCGCGAGGCAGGTAGGCCCCTGGTCACCAACATGGTTGGATCAAGTTTTGGGGTGGCAGCCATAATGTTTCGCAGAGCACGCTCTACAGCGGCCCTAACCTCGTCAGGCGCAATCCCACAACTGATGGCCCAGGGGAACTTGGGATCGGCAAGTGCCGGGCCAATGTCCCATTCGATCGGATGCGGCGCCATATATGTCTCGGCGAGAAGGTCAGGGGTGATAGGCATCACCGCGCCGGTCAATGGATGAGCATAGAGCAGAGGATCGAGCCTCATGCCCAAACTCCACGCAAGGCGCCACGACAATGGTGGTTCAGGTCGCGCGACGGAGCATCGCCTATAGAGCGCAGAAGAGCGCCCTTGGACGCATGGGCGCAGACCACGAACCGCACCAGATCGGTGCCTGAGAAGAGGGTGCGACCGTCGAACTTCCTCATTACAAACTCCAAACCTTACGTCACTGAAACGGCGAGGAATCACGCCGACGGCCGCAGTTCCTTTCTGTCACACAAGGGTGTCAGATCTTGGCATGGTCGAGGTATCTCTCGGGAATAGCCAGTCCTGGTTGGCCCGTTCCCTGTACGCTCGGCCCAGCTGGGATTCATCCGACCCTTTCATCCCAACCTGGCCGATCCTGAAGTGCCCCGACGAGGCGCGCCGACCACCGGATAGAGCGGCCGTCCCCAATCCTCATCCGGGTTGTCGAGCATCAGGTCAACCATCACGGGCAGCAGGAACCCGAGGATCGCCGCCCCGTCCTTGACCTGATCGCGGTTCACGTAGCTGCCCCAGGTCGTGCCGCCATGCATGATCTGGCACCGGAGCACATAGAGCCGATCGAAGACGATATGCAGAACACGGGCCGTGTCGTTGTCGATCATCGAACGCCGGATCACATTTGCGGACGCGACGAACTGCTTCTGCCAATCCTCGTTTCCGGCGACACCGTTCGTGTTGAGCCAGAAGGGCCGAAACACATAGCGGTTCTCGAGCAACTTCCGGATTGGACCCTGGAAACGCTGAGAGACTGCCGCATGCAATCTCCCGGCGCTGTCGAGACCAACGATCTGGCGCAGGAGCTCCGCAAATTGCCGCCTCTCGCCTACCGGCGTGTCTGCGTCTCGCTCATCCGCGTAAGCTGCGTTGAAGGCGATCCAGAAGAACAGGAACGCCGCGTCTGGGTCGTCGGTCTCCTTCTGAGCCCGCCCGATCCAGGAGATGGCGCGGTGCACCCTGAGACCCATGGTTTCTGGGAAGCCGCTGCGCAGCCGTCTTTCCTTATCCTTGAGTTCAGCAAACGTGAGGTCCGACACTCTTGCCTCCTGGGGTTGTACCGGACATTACACTTCTTGATTGGGGCGAGGATTGGGCAAAGGGGCTGAGGTTGAGGGCATTAGGCAGAACTGCATGACACTCAAGGGCGTGGCATCTTGCGGACTTGGAAGGGACGCCAATTCTTATAGTTAAGCTGGCAGCAACCCGCGATTCCTCAGTTCCGCATCACCGACGAGTCGACGCAGTGCCCCGAGTTGCGCCGCATCTAGCTTGAACCGCTCCTCCCTTGGATCGGCCGCGGGGACGAGCGTCGCCAGGCGCGACGTCAGGATATCACGGCTGCAGCCGTTCTCGATAAACCCCTCGACGATGTCGGGCCAGGACGGATCCTCTTTGAGCTCATTGTCCGCAAGGTAGGTAAAGCTTCGGGGAATCTCGACTCCGGGCACAAAGACCAACCCATGCGCAGAAGCGCTGGCCATCAGTGCAAGGCACATGCGGATCGAGGGCACCTGCGATTTCCACTCGTGTGGCGAGCTGGGTTCGATACCGCGCTTCCAGCTGACGGGCTTTACCGGAACACTGCCTACTGGCCCGAAGCCGAGGAGCCATGTGTTCAACACTGCGACATCGGGCTTGTCTTTCGGCTTGCCGGCGAGGGTATCCGTCTGCCGCGCGAAACTGGAAGGCGCCCTGCTGCCAGACGAGCCTAGCCCCCCAGTGAGGTTGGCGAGGCTCCCGCCGTTGTGTTTCATGCCGTAGCGGGCAATCAATTCAGCCTCGCGCAAGAGGCAGAGGTCTTCCCGATCCGTCGGGAACGTCCGGTCGATCCGGTAGATAATCTCGCCCCCTTCATTCAGGATCTTGCGGATAACCCGGCATTTGTAGACATTTATCTCGAACACGTGGTTGCGTCGCGCTTCAAGCTCATGCTCCAGAACACGGCGCCCGAGTCCCTTACCGACATAGAATTCGCGTCCATCTGGGCGACAGAGTACATAAGTGTAGAACTGTCCGGCGAGGCGACCCAGGACCGGGAGCAGTTCTCTGCGACAACCTTCGAAAGCAGTTTTCTCTTCTAGGAGTTCCACAAGCATCGCCCCACATTGGAATAGATAGAGTTAAACTTAAACTCGTGACTGAGCGCGGGCCGACACGTGGCAATTCGAAGGCAGCCGCTGCGATACGAGCACCTTCAAAATGGTGTCGTGCCCAATTGAGCTCCCACGGCAAGGCCAGGGCCATCTGTCCCATGTGCGTGTGACCATCCAGCCGCGAGCGTTTTGGCAGGTCTGCTCGACCGGGTTCGCCACCCGTTCACAAGTGTTAGCAGCGCACTGTCCACAGTTCGCCTCAGCGCAGTTGCGTGCTGCAGGTCTGTCCTACTCTGCAGCGTGCAACCGGCTGATACCCGAGCCGGACGCGACCGCCGCTTCCTGACTGCGCAGTGCGTCTTCGCGCTCGCCGATCCTCGTTTCTTCGCGCCGCTGGATGCGATCGCGCATCAATGGCTCGCTGCGCAGGCTGAGGATCATGAGGAGGGCGATCAGGGGCAGGATGTCGATGGCGCCCGCCGCGATCCACGCGTGAAGCGCAGCGCCAAAGGCCTGGGCCCGGACGGCCTCTCCCAAGCTCATTGGCGCAGGGATCGGCGCTGTGACCGGCTCGTGCAGATCTGCCCATGCCTGTGCCTGTGTGACCCAGCTTTGGGTCGGCGCGTCGAGGCCCGCGATGCCATCGCCCTGGATCCGCACAATCCCGGTGGTCTGCACAACAACGCTGGGGTCGAGCGATTGAAGCTCAGTGACCGCCGCAGACACGTCCTGGGCCGCGTTAAGAAAGGCCGTCTGGTCACCGAGGGCAGCGGCCGCGCGCAGGGAGGCAACAGCGGCTGCGCCTTGGGCCCGGATCGCATCCGCCTCGGCGTCGAGTGCCACCAGCGATTGCTGCGCGGCGTCGAAGTTCTGGGCCGCCATCGTGAGCGTGGCATAGCGCGGTCCTTCTCCCGCCCGCCCAAAGGCCCCTGCGGCCTCCTGCGCGGCCATGCCGCGGTAACCCGCGGCGGTGGATGAGGCTGAACCGATCAGAGGGCTCAGGTCCGATTGCGCGGCCGCCGTTGCGAGGGCAGCGCTGATCGGTTCGACCCGCTCGACCAACTCGGCCGAGAGGGCGCTCTGTCCCGCCATCGAGACGACTACGGCCTGCGCGCTGGCGCCGATGGCAACGGCGGTCAAGGCGATGCCACCCAGCACGAGGGCAGTCGTGCCGACCATGGTGCGTGCCCGGCTCGCAGCACCAATCGCGATGTGCCAGCCCACGCCGAG
>JBGSQL010000230.1:0-27443 GCA_041738105.1 Rhodobacter sp.
GTTGCCAGGGCGGTGCCGGCGGCCATGAGGGCGAAGGTCGCGGGCAGGCCGAACGCCGCGCCGACCAGACCGGCGACGGAATAGGCCACCAGCAGGCAGACATTGGCAATCGAGAACTGCGCGGCGAACAGGGTCTGCAGATCGGCGGGCGGCGCGATGCGACGGATCAGCCAGCTGGTCGGCGTCAGGGTCAGCGCCACGCCGAGCCCGATGACCGCCCACAGCACCAGAAGCCCGGTCAGGCTGCCCAGAGCCGCCCCGGCCGCCAGTCCCGCCGTCATCAGTCCCGCCCCCGCCAGCATCACGCGCCGCTCCGCCATGCGCGGCAGCACTTGTGGCAGCACCGCAGCGCCCAGAACGGACCCCAGCCCGAAGGCCAGAAACGCCGAGGCGACCGCCTTCGTATCCAGGTCCAGATGCCCCTGCACGATCACCACGGTATTGACCATGACCATCGCCGAGGCCAGCGCCACCGCCACATCCAGCGCGATCACGCCGCGAAACTCGGGCACCGCCAGAAACAGGCGCGGCCCGCGCAGCACCTTGGCCCAGACGCCGCCCTCATGCGCCGCCAGTCGTGTGGGCAGCCGTGCCGACCAGACCAGTGCCGCCGACACCAGAAACGCCAGCGTCGCGATCAGGAAGATCCCCGAGGCCGCCGCGACCAGCAACAGCCCCGCCGCGAGGATCGGGCTGACCGCCCCGTCCAGTTCGCTGGCGATCCGTGACCGGGCGAGCGACTGCGCGTAATGCGTCTCGTCGCCCAGAAGGTAGGGCACGACCGACATGTAGACCAGCGTGAAGGTGGCCGAAGCCAGCGCAAAGACAAAGACCAGCGCATAGATCGTGGTCACCTCGGAGACGAAGGGCAGCAGGCCCAGGCTGGCCGCGCGGACCAGGTCCAGCGATATCAGAAGCTGCTTTCGCGGCAACCGTTCCGTCAGCGCCGCCGAGACGGGGGCGGCCACCACATAGGCCAGCATCTTGATCGACAGCGCCGTGCCCAGCACCGCGCCGGAGTCGTCCCCCGCCAGATCAAAGGCCAGAAGCGCCAGCGCCACCGTCGCGATGCCGGTGGCGAAAAGTGCGATCACATAGCCGAAGAACAGCTTGTAATAGCTGCGCTTGTCGCTAACGCCCGACCAGGGCAGCGACGGCGCGTTGAGGCCTTCAGGCACCGGCCGTGGCCTTCCCCGCGCGCCCGCCATGCAGCGTGACATAAAGCGTCGGCAGCAGGACCAGCGTCAGCAGCGTGGCCACCAGCAACCCGCCCATCACCGCAAAGGCCATCGGCCCCCAGAACAGCGTGGGCGCGATGGGGATCAGGCCCAGCACCGTCGAAATCGCCGTCAGCACCAGCGGGCGCAGCCGGTTGGTCGCGGCCGAAACCGCCGCCTCTTCCACCGACTTGCCGGCGGCACGCTCATCCGTGATCTGGGTGATCAGGATCACCGCGTTCTTGGCGATCATCCCGATCAGCGCAAGGATGCCAAGGATCGCCACGAAGCCGAGCGGCCGCCCGAACACCAGAAGCGCCGCCACCACCCCGATCAGGCCAAGCGGCAGCAGCACGACGACCAACGCCATGTCCTTGAAGTTCTTCAGCTGCACCATCAGCAGCGTGATCATCAGGAACACCATCAGCGGCACCACGGCAAAGACCGATGCGCTGCTTTCGGCACTGGTTTCCACCGTGCCGCCGACCTGCACCTCGTAGCCCACGGGCAGGCTGGCATCAAAGGCGGTGATCTGCGGCTCCAGCGCGGCCACGGCGGCCTCGGGCGTGTCGCCGTTCACCACATCGGCCAGCACGGTCAGGGTCGGCAGCCGGTCGCGCCGCCACAGGAAGGGCTGTTCCTGATCGAAGCTGAAATTGGCGAACTGGCTCAACGCCACCGTGCGCCCGCCGGGCACCGGCACCTGCAGCGTGGCAAGCGTATCCAGCGACACCCGGCTGCCATCGGCGGCGCGGGCCACCACGTTGACCAGATAGATATCGTCGCGCAGTTGCGTCACGGGCGCGCCCGAAACGGCGGTCTGCAGCACCGCGGCCAGCTGCGCCGAGGTCAGCCCCATCCGCCGCGCCTGCGCCTGATCGATCTCGATCCTGAGCTGCCGCGCGGGCTCGATCCAGTCGAAATGCACCTGACGGGCGTTCGGATAGCTGGCAACGAGGCTGGCAAGGTCCAGCGCCCGGGCGCGCAGCACCTCGGGGTCGGGGCCGGTCAGCCGGTACTGCAGCGGCCAGCCGATTGGCGGGCCCAGTTCCAGCGGGCTGACCCGGCTGACGGCCTCGGGGAATTCTTCGATCAGGAAATCCGTCAGCCCGTCCTGAAGCCGCTGCCGCGCCTGAAAGTCGCGCGCCATGACGACGATCTGCGAATGGTGGTCGCTTGACGGCAGGATCGCCAGCGGCAAGTAGAACCGGATGACGTTGCGCCCGACGTAAGAGGTATAGAACTGCGCGTCGCCGCTGGCCTCGATGAAGCCTTCGATCCGCTTCACTGCATCCTCGGAGGCAAAGATCGAACTGGGCCGTGACAGCTGGAAATCGACGATCAGTTCGTTGCGGTCCGACGCCGGAAAGAACTGCCGGTCGATCTGGCCAAAGCCCACCCAGGCCAGCGCGACCAGCCCCAGGGTGATTGCAAAGGTGACGGCGCGGAAGCGGATCGCCAGACGCAGCATCTTCTGATAGGCCATCAATGCCCGACCGGGCGGCGGCACCGCCGCCCCGGCCGCGGGCGGTTTCAGCAGCACCGACCCGAGGATCGGCGCAAACAGCACCGCCACGAACCACGAGGTGATGAGCGAGATCGCCACCACCTGGAACAGCGAGATCGTGTACTCGCCCCCCTGGCTTTCGGCGAAGCCGATGGGCACGAAGCCCGCGATGGTGATCAGCGTGCCGATCAGCATCGGCGCGGCAAGCGTCCGGTAGGCGAAACTCGCCGCCGTCTCGATCTTGTCGCCCGCCGCCAGCCGCCGCAGCATCGCGTCAACGGTCGTCATCGCGTCATCCACCAGCAGCGCCAGCGCGATGATCAGCGCGCCAAGCGACACCCGCTGCAGGTCGATCTGCATGATCTGCATGATCAGGAACACGATGGCCAGAGTGATGGGAATCGCGATGGCCACCACCGCACCCGGCCGCACCCCCAGCATCAGGAAGCTGACCACCAGAATGATGCCCACCGCCTGCCAGAGCGAGGCGGTGAAGTCGCCGATGGCCAGATCGACCACCGAGGGCTGGTCGGAAATCAGGATCGGCTCGATCCCCACAGGCAGGTTCGCGGTGGATCGCGCCATGGCGCGCGTGACGTTCTCGCCCAGTTCAAGGATGTCGCCGCCCTCGGCCATCGAGATCGCCAGCGCGATGGCGCGCTGCCCGTTCACCCGCAGCAGGGGTTGCGGCGGGTCCACCAGCGCGCGGCGCACGGTCGCGATGTCGCCCAGGCGGATCGTGCGCCCGGCCGCCACCAGCGTCACGTCCAGCACGTCAATCTCCGAGGTGAAGGCGCCCGACACACGCAACGCCAGGTTCTCGGTGCCCGAGTTGATCACGCCGGACGGGCGCACCACGTTCTGCGCGGCGATCGCGTTGAAGATCTGGCTGTAATCCAGGCCCATGGCGGCCACGCGGTCGGGCTGGAACTCGATCAGGACCTGCTCGTCCTGCACGCCGATCCATTCGATCTTGCTGATCCCCTCGACCTCGCGCAGCAGATCGGACCGCACGATATCGACCTCGTTGCGCAGTTCCCTGTCCGTGAAACCGTCAGCAGTAAAGGCATAGACGATGCCGAACACATCGCCAAAGTTGTCGGTGAAGAAAGGCCCCAGGACGCCTTGCGGAAGGGTATGGCGAATGTCGCCGATGTTGTTGCGCACCTCTTGCCAGACCGAGGATACGCGCTCGGGGGGGAAGGCCCCCTGAAGATCGACGTAGATCGTGACAATGCCGGGCCGGGTGATCGAGCGCACCGCGTCAAGGCCTGTCGTTTCTTCCAGCCGCCGCTCCAGCCGGTCCGTCAGTTGCGCCTGCGTCTCCTCCATCGTGGCACCAGGCCAGACGGCGGTGACGAGCATGGTCTTGATGGTAAAGCTTGGATCCTCGTCGCGCCCGAGGTTGATGAAGGCGAAGGCCCCCGCAATGACGCCGACGATCATCATGTAGATCGTCAGCTGCCGGGTGCGCAGCGCCCATTCCGAAAGGTTGGGGCCGATCATGACGCCCCTCCGGCCATGCGAACCTGCTGGCCGGGGCGTAGCGCCTGCACCCCGGCGGTCACCACGACATCGCCGGGCTGCAGACCGTCTTGAACCACGACCGCCGCGGGCGTGAAGCGGCCAACCGTGATCGGGCGCAGGCTGACGGTCAGCGCGGCCGGGTCCACCACCCAGACCGCAGGCTGGTCGTCGGCGCTGGTCAGCGCGCTGGCGGGTATCTCGATGCTGCCCACCGGATCGAAGGTGGTCTGACCGGTGATCGTCGAGCCCAGCCGAAGTTCAGGCGGCGGGTCGATCAGCCCGACGCGGACCCGGAAGGTGCCGGTCACCGCATCGGCACGGGGTGAGACCTCGCGCACCCGGCCCTCGGCCGTGATCCCGGGGTTCTGCGACAGGGCGACGTTGATCACGTTGTCGATGCCGCCCAAGCCCAGCAGGTTTTCCGGCACGTCAAACACCGCATCCATGCCTTCCTCGCGGGCGACCTGCACGATCATGCGGCCCGGTGTCACCACCTCGCCCGGTTCTGCCCCGATCGCGGTGACGACACCCGGCGCATCTGCGTAAAGCGCGGTGTCATTCAGCCGCCGGGTCGCAATGCCAAACTGCGCAGCGGCCGCGTCGGCCACTGACGATGCGGTCGTCAGGGCGGCTTCGGCGCGCTCAAGCCCGGCTTTGGCGAGGAAGCCGCGATCGTAAAGCTGGCGCTGGCGATCGAAGTTTGACCGGGCCTCGGACAATTGCCCCTCTGCCGCCGCCAGATTGGCCTCGGCCGCCCGCAGACCGTTCTCTTCATCGGTCCGGTCGAGGCGCGCAATGATCTGCCCCGCCTCCACCGTATCCCCCACACCGACCAGCCGTTCCAGCAGTCGCCCGCCGATGCGGAACCCCAGATCGACCTGCACCTGGCTTTCTACCGTTCCCGCCAGCGACACGGTATCGCCGGCAACACGCTCTTCAACGGTCACCACCCGGACGGGGCGCGCCTCGGTGGGCGCCACATCTTCTGTTTCGTCACACGCGACGAGCACCGAAGCAAAGGTCAGCGCCAAGGCCAGACGCAACACAGAGCGCGCGGGCGGAAGGACGGGTGTCATCGGGCGGTCTCCTTTCGGGGCGGTGCGGCACCGCGAGCCGTTTCCATCAAGACAGAACGCAGTTTCCCTGCGGTCTTCCTACATGCTGCAGTGCGTCAAGTCTGTGTCAGATCAGCCGCACGAGGCAAGACGCGCGATTGCCTCGCGCGTCCTGATTTGGGTCGGGCGTCTATCACGCGGGGCCAAGCGGCAGACCAATGGCGTACCAGACGATCAGAAGCAGCGTCCAGCAGACCAGAAGCGTCAGCGTATAGGGGATCATCAGCGCCACGATGGTGCCGATGCCCGCATCCTTTTGGTACTTCTGTGCAAATCCAACCATGACCGCCAGATAGACGTTCAATGGCGTGATCACGTTCATCGGGCTATCCCCGACCCGGTAGGCCGCAAGCACAAGATCCGGATCACCACCAAGACGCATGAACAGCGGCACGAACACCGGCGCCAGGATTGCCCATTTCGCCAGCGCCCCGGTCAAGATGATGTCGATGATCGCAACGACGATCACGAACAGGATGATATAGCCGCTTGCCCCGATCGGAACGGTTTGCAGAAACTCGGCCAGGTTGACCGCAAGCACGGTTGCCAGGTTCGTGAAGTTGAAGAAGGCGATGAAGTTCGCAATCACGAACAGCAGGAAGATCATGCCGGCCAGGTTGCTCCAGGTCTTCACGATCAGGCCGATGGCCGCGGTCACATTCGCGATCGTGCCCGCGCCACGGCCATAGGCGTAGCCGAGCACCAGGAACAGCAGGCTGATCAACACGATCAGACCGCTCATGAACGGGGAACCGGCCATGATGCCGCCAGTTTCCTGGTTGCGCAGGATGCCCCAGGGCAGCGGCGGCGCGGTCAGCGCGCCGATGACAACAACAAAGCCCAGCAAGGCGCGGCCGGCATATTTCAGGCCCTGCGCCTCGCTGCCCGACAGGCCGACCGAGGCTTCGACGGGCACGCCCCCGGTGTAGGGGCCAAGGCGCGGTTCGACCAGCCGTTCGGTCAGCACCGTGCAGATGATCCCCATGAGGATCGAGGACACGATCATGAAGAACAGGTTGCCGACAACGCTGATCTGGGCGGCAGGATTGACCGACCGGATCGCATCGTTCGTCACCTCGACCAGCAGCGCGTCGGTCGGGGTGACAAAGACGTTCACCAGGAAAACGGCCGCGACGCCGGAAAAGCCTGCGGCGAGGCCGGCCAAGGGATGCCGCCCCATGCTGTGAAATGCCGCCGCCGCCAAGGGAACCAGAACCAGATAGCCCGCATCTGCGGCAATCGACGACAGCACGCCCACCATCACGATCATGAAGGTGAAGATCGACCGTGGCGCGATCGCCACCAACTTGCGCACCAGGGTGGCGATCAGACCGGATTCCTCGGCCAGGCCAACCCCGATCATCGCAACCAGGATCACGCCCACGCCGGTAAAGCCCAGAAAGTTTGCAACCGGTGAGGTCAACATGAACCGGATGCCATCGGGCGACAGGAGGCTGCGGACGGAACTGGTCTGCGTCACTATGTCGCCAACCGCCTCGTCATAGCCTTCGTAGGTCACCGTGGTTCCCAGCGCCCCAAAAATGACGGACAGGACGATGACGATCCCGATCAACAGGAAGAAGATGATCGCGGGGTGCGGAACCATGTTTCCGACACGTTCGATCGTGGCAAGAAATCCGGTTGCGCCGGCATTATCAGGCGGTCCGGATTGTGAAGGTTTTGTTGCCATGGTTCTCTCCCTGATCCTGTCTTGGCGCGATGATCAGTGACGCAAGGTCATCTACTAAGGTTTCAAATCAACTGCCCGCGTATCGGCAAGCGGGTCTTGATCCTGAACTCTTCCTGATCTTCCACAAGCGAAGTGTTCGGCCTTCATTTTGTTCATGTTGTCGCCACATTCCCATTCCGCAGCGATTCTCGGCCACTCGATCAACTCCGTCACACTATCGTGCTGATAACTTGCCTTTTGCGCACCTGTCCAAACGGAATTATTGGGCGGCTGACCCGATGCGCAACTGCAGCTGTCCCGATGCGCAACTGCAATCGACGATAAAACAAATGCAGATGTGACAAAGAACCACCGGCTGACAGAATAGGGTTGCCCACTCCACCGGGTTTCGGCATCCTCTCGGCGGCAATAAATCAGGGGCATGGCGTGAGCGATATCTGGACCGTTTTTGCGATCATCGCCGCGATCGTCGTGCTTTTTGCCTGGGATCGGTTTCCGGTCATCGCGGTTTGCATGGCGGCGGCGCTGGCGCTGTGGGCAACGGGCATCCTGACCTTGCAGCAAAGCCTTGCCGGATTCGGCGACCCTGCGGTGATCTTCATCGCGTCTCTGTTCGTCGTCAGTGCAGGGCTTGAGGTTGCGGGGGTGACGGCATGGGCCGGGCAGCTGCTGATCCGGCAGGCCGGCGAAAGCAGGACGCGCCTGATCGTGCTAATGATGCTGTTCGTCGGCGTGCTGGCTGCGCTGATCAGTGTGAATGGCGCGGTGGCTGCGCTGATCCCGGTCGTGGTGGTGATGTCGATCCAGCTGGGCCGGGCGCCGTCCCAGCTTCTGATGCCGCTTGTGTTTGGCGCACATGCCGGCTCGCAGATGCTGCTGACCGGCAGCCCGGTGAACGTTCTGGTCGTCGAGGCGTCCGAGAATGCCGGCGGCGGTGGCTTTGGCTACTTCGACTTCGCGCTCGTTGGTATTCCGATCGTGATCGGCTGCGTGGCGATCGTCGTGTTCTTTGGCGAAAAGCTGCTTCCCCACCGCACCAGCAAGTCCCTGCCGCCGGATCTGAGCAAGCACGCGATGACGTTGATCGAGCAGTTCCGGCTGTCGGACGACGTGCATCAGCTTCGTGTGCGCGATGACTCGTCGCTGATCGGCAAGAACGTCGTCGATCTTGCGCTGTCGGGCCTGTCTGTTTCGCCGCCGCGCGATGAGGTGGGCCGCCCGATCCGCAAGGCAACCGTGTCGGCGGGCGATATTGTCGTGTTTCGCGGAGCAGGGGAAAAGGCCGCGGATCTTGCGGTCGAACTGGGTCTGTCCTTTCGCGAGGACATTCCCGAGGGCGGCCTCTCGGATCAGTTGTTCAACCGTGAAACCGGCCTTGCCGAAGTGCTGATTCCGCCACGCTCGCCCCTGATCGGGCAAACGTTCTTTCCGGGCATGGTCACGGAAAGCGGCGATCTGATCGTGCTGGCGCATCAACGCGGTGACAAAGAGGCCGCGCCGGGAACCGCGCTCGCCGCCGGGGACACGCTGTTGCTGCAGGGCACATGGAGCGCGCTCGACACCCGGCTTGACCAGGCCGAAGTGCTGGTTGTCGACTCGCCCGATCTTGTGCGCAGGCAGGCCGTTCCGATGGGCGCGGGGGCGAAAACCGTGCTGTTTGCCGTGGCGCTGATGGTGCTGCTGCTGGCAACCGGGCTGGTGCCCCCGGCCGTCGCGGGCCTGATCGCCGCCGGCATCATCCTGCTTTCGGGGGTGCTGCGCACCGAACAGGTCTATCGCGCGATCGGCTGGACGACGGTTATCCTTGTGGCCGCGCTGACCCCGCTTTCGACAGCAATGCAGGTCACTGGCGCGGCCGCGCTGCTGGCCGACGGGCTGGTCGAGGCGGTGGGCGATGCCGGGCCCTATGCCCTGCTGGCCGGGTTGTTCGTTCTGTCGGCGATCATGGGGCAGGTCATCTCGAACACCGCAACATCGCTGATCGTTATCCCGATTGCGGTTGTCGCGGCGCAGCAGATGAACATCTCGGTCCAGCCGGTCCTGATGTCTGTCTGCATCGCCTGTGCCGGGGCTTTCCTGACGCCGGTGGCGACGCCGACGAACCTGATGGTGATGGAACCGGGCGCCTACAAGTTTGGCGACTACTGGAAGCTGGGTCTGCCGATGCTGATCTGGTTCTTCGTCATCTCGGTCTTTCTCGTTCCGCTCATCTGGCCGTTCTGACCTTTCTGGGCGCTCCGGCGCCCGGGCCATCCAACTGCCGAGGCGGCGGCAAGCCTGTCAAGGCGTCATCCGTAGCTGTACCATTTGATCCAAGGCCCCAGGGAGGCACCAAGAATGTCCGATCTCGACAAAGTTCTCGCCCATATCGACTCCGATCTCGACAACGCGCTCGATCGGCTGTTCCAGACGGTTCGGATGAAGTCCATCTCGACAGATCCGGCCTATGCAGCCGAGACTCGCGCCTGCGCGGAATGGCACTCGAAGGACCTTGAGACGATCGGCTTCACGTCATCGGTGCGCGACACCCCCGGCCATCCGATCGTGCTGGGCCACAATCACGGGGCCTCGGGCACCAAGGTTCTGTTCTACGGCCACTACGATGTTCAGCCGGCCGACCCGCTGGAGCTTTGGGAGGGCGACGCGTTCGAGCCGGTGATCGTGACACTGCCCGACGGCAGCAAGGAAATCCGCGCCCGCGGGGCGTCCGATGACAAAGGTCAGATGATGACCTTCATCGAGGCTTGCCGCGCCTGGAAAGTCGTGACGGGCAAGCTGCCTGTCCCGATCACCATCCTGCTGGAAGGCGAAGAAGAATCCGGCGGCGCCAACCTGCCCGGGTTCCTCGACAAGGCAAAGGCCGAACTGAAGGCCGACGTGGCCATGATCTGCGACACGAACATGTGGGACAAGGAAACGCCCGCGATCACGACCAGCCTGCGTGGCCTGTGCGCCGAGGAAATCTTCATCCACGCGTCGGATCGTGACCTGCACTCGGGCTTCTACGGCTCGGCGGCGGCGAACCCGAACCACATCCTCGCCCGGATCATCGCGGATCTGCGCGATGCGGACGGGCGCATCACCATTCCGGGCTTTTACGAGGGCGTTCCGGAACTGCCGCAATCGTTGCGCGACAGCTGGGCGAAACTCGACTTTTCCGAAGCCGCCTTCCTTGGCGAGGTGGGTCTTTCCGTGCCTGCGGGCGAAAAAGGCAGATCGGTGCTGGAACAAACCTGGTCGCGCCCGACCTGCGAGGTCAACGGGATGACCGGCGGCTACACTGGGGACGGGTTCAAGACCGTGATCCCCGCCGTTGCCTCGGCCAAGATCAGCTTCCGTCTGGTCTTCGACCAGGATCCCCACAAGATCCGCGCCGCCTTCCGCGCCTTCGTCAAGGCCCGCGTCCCGGCCGACTGCCGGGTGGAGTTCACCGACTTTGGTTCGGGGCGTGCCGTGGCCTTCGAGGTTTCGGCCCCCGCGTTCCAGAAGACACAAAAGGCGCTGAGCGACGAATGGGGCAAGGAAGCCGCCTTTGTCGGCGGCGGCGGGTCGATCCCGGTGACGACGATGATCAAGGAAAAGCTGGGCATGGATGTCGTCATGGCCGGGTTTGGCCTGTCGGACGATCGCATCCACAGCCCGAACGAGAAGTACAGCCTGACAAGCTTCCACAAGGGGATCCGATCCTGGGCGCGGGTTCTGGCCGCGCTCTGACGCATGGCGAGGGACGAAGGCCTTTCCAGTTTCGGGCGACTGGGGCCGGCAGAGATCACGTTGGTCGAAGGCATCGGATCGGGTAACTTCGATCGCGTCGGCTCTGGCGGGCTTCCCGCCGAGGGGGATGAGGCCCGGCGTGTCCGGGCGGCCTTGATCCGTTTCCTTCTGCTGGGCGGTCCCGACGCACCGGCCTTGCACGAAAAAGGTCTGCGTCTGGGCGGCGCCTGGATCGACGGGGTGCTGGATCTGGAAGGCTGCCGGGTGCCGCGAGACATCGGCCTGCTCGACTGCAGGTTCGATGCCCCGCCGGTCTTTCGCTCGGCGGTGATCGACACGCTGGCGCTGGATGGTTCCGATCTGCCGGGCTTCGCCGCCGACAGGCTAGAGGCGCGCGGCGACCTGCTGTTTCGGTCTGCCACGGTGCGTGGCCCGATCGTTCTGCGCGGCAGCCGGATCAGCGGCGACCTGATCTTTGATGGTGCGACGCTGGAATGCCCTGGCGACCGCGCGCTTGGCGCCGAGCGGATCTCGGTGCGCGGGGGTGCGATGCTGCGCGGCGCCATCGTGCGCGGCAGTCTTGCCTTTCCTGGTGGGCGGATTGGCGGTGATCTTGATCTGATCGGGACGGTGATCGAACAGACCGATGGTCCGGCACTCGAGGCGGACTCCGTGCAGGTCTCCGGCGACCTCACCCTGAGGCTTGCCAACCTGAAGGGGGCCGCAACGCTGGTGACCGCGCGCATCGGGGGCGATCTGGATCTGACGGGGGCGGTTGTTTCAAGCCCCGGTGAGATCGCGGTGAACCTGAACCGCACCACCGCCGAGGGCGCCTTCTTCTTGCGCAGCGGCGCGAGGATCGAGGGCGCACTCAGCCTGACCGGTGCCATGCTGGGGGCGATCGTGGACGAACCGGACTGCTGGCCGGCCAAGGGCGATCTGCTGCTGAACCGCTGCCTCTATGGCGCGTTTCTGGGCGGAATGGTTGATGCGCACAGCCGTCTTGACTGGTTGTCACGGCAATCGCCTGATCGCTGGGGCGAGGACTTCTGGCCGCAACCCTATGAGCAACTTGCCGCTGTGCTTGGTCAGATGGGCCATGACGAGGACAAGCGCCGCGTCCTGATCGAGAAGGAACGCCTTTCCCGCCGCGCCCGGCGGGGCCGTGCAAAGTCCTGGATCACGCGCGCGCTGCTGTGGGTCAAGGACGCCCTGATGGGCATGACCACGGGCTATGGCCGGATGCCGCTGCTGGCGCTGATCTGGATCACGGGATTCTGGGTTTCGGGGGCGGTGTTTTACGCACAGCTTGACCGTGCCCATGCGATGCGCCCGAATTCACCGGTGATCCTGAGATCCCCGGAATGGGTGCTTTGCGCCGAGCAGACGGCCGATCGCAGGTTCATTCCGTCACTCGGCGTGGAGCGGTCGGGGCTGGCGATGCCGGACGAAGCGCAACTCGCCTGCTATCGCAGGCAACCCGAGGCGTCGGCCTATCCCAAGTTCAATGCGCTGATGCTGTCTGCCGATGCGACGCTTCCCGGTCTGGGCAGCGGGCAAAAGGACTATTGGTCACCCGATACCAGGGTTGCCGCTGGCTACTTCGGAAAATGGTTCATGTACATCCAGACCATAGCCGGACTGGCGCTGGGTTTGTTGGCGGTCGCGGGGTTCTCAGGAATAGTGAAATCGAATTGAACCTGTGCCCAGGCATCGCCGGTTTCTTCAATCGACCATTTCCTGATTGCACCAATGACGAATAGTGCTTTGGTCAAGACTATCATTCGTCGCCGAGGTGCGAAAAACCGGGCAGTCCAATTCCCTTGCAAGGGACAGCGGTTTTTTCTAGTGTCCGCGCGAGTTTAAATTGTGAGGCTGTGATGAAGAACTGGTTCCTTCTGCTTGTCGCGGGGTTGATCGCCGTGGCCGGCGGTATTTTCGCGCTGTTCAATCCACTGGCTGCGACCTTTACCGCAACGCGTATCGTCGCATGGTTGTTCCTGATCATGGGCGCCTTGCAGATCGTTGCCGCTTTTGGCGACCTGGGGATTGGCGCCCGGCTCTGGACGGCACTTCTGGGGATACTGGCGATCATCATCGGTCTTTGGATCATGGGCAATCCGGTTGCCGGAACGCTCGCCCTGACCTGGACGATCGGGCTTCTGTTCGTTGTCGAAGGCGTCGTGAAGCTGGTGCTTTCGTTTGCGACGCGCGGCTCGCCCTACTTCTGGGCGCTGCTGCTGTCAGGTGCGGTGTCTGTGATCCTGGGTGGGATGATCCTGTCGAACTTCCCGCAATCGGCTCTGACCATTCCGGGCATCCTGTTGGCCATCGACCTGATCTCGACCGGCGTTTCGATGGTGGCGCTGGCACTGCACTTCAAGGGCAGAACGCAGGTCGCCTGACGGGCGTCCGCACAAGGGGACCGGGATGCGAGGGGCACCGTTTCTGAACCTCGTTCTTGCGATCGGTCTGGTGCTGATGGTGGGATGGCTGCTGGTGATCGGGCAGGCCGTCCTGCTGCCGATCGTGCTGGCGATCATCGCTGTCTATATCCTGACAACGGCCGCAGAGGCGCTGGAGCGGCTGCCCCTCGTCGGGCGGCTGCCACTTGTCGCGCGGCATACCCTGGTCCTGCTTGGTTTCACGCTGGCGGTCATTGCGCTGGTGCTCGTGGTCTCGGTCACGTTGAACCAGCTGGTCGAGGTGATGCCAAGCTACCAGCAAAACCTTGAGCTGCTGGCAATCCGGATTGCAGATATCGGTGGGATCGAACATCCCACCTGGGATGACATCGTTGAAGTGACCTTGGGCAACCTGAACCTGCAGGCGATCCTGCTGCGTCTGCTGGGCGGCCTGACCAGCCTCGGGTTGACGGTGTTTCTTGTGGTTGTCTATGCGGGCTTCCTGATGGGCGAGCGCGGCCGTTTCACCGCCAAGCTTGCGGCCGCGTTTCCGCGGGGCGATCAGGCGGAATTGACCGAACGCCTGATCCGCGACATCAACCGCAAGATCGGAGATTACCTTGCCGTAAAGACCGGGATCAACGTGATCCTTGGCGCAATCTCGTTCGTGATCCTCTGGGGCATGGGCGTCGATTTCGCACTGTTCTGGGCCGTCGTCATCGGGTTGTTCAACTATATTCCCTACGTCGGTTCCATCATCGGGGTGGCGTTGCCGGTCGTGCTGTCGCTGGCGCAGTTTGGATCGCTTGGCACAACGGCCGTCCTGGGCGCGCTGCTGATCGCGGCGCAGACCTATGTGGGCAATATCCTGGAACCCCGGGTGATCGGGCGACAGCTGAACCTCAGCCCTGTTGTGGTGCTGACAGCCCTTGCCGTCTGGTCGGCGCTCTGGGGCTTGCCGGGCGCAATCCTTGCCATTCCCATGACCTCGATGCTGGCAATCATCTGTGGCGCGTTCGCCCCGACACGTTTCATCGCGGTGCTGTTGTCAGCAAAGGTCGAGCCCGAAGATCCGGCGTGACGCGCCGCGACGGATCGCGCGAGCCGGCCATTCTTCCGCCCCTGCGATGCCGGCAGAGCGGGTCCACGCAACACGCTTGCCGTCCTTGCCTTTCCGCTCAGTTACCGAAGACCCGGATCGGCGTTCCGATCAGGATCCTGTCCAGACCTGGCGTGCTGCTTTCACCAAAGCGGCCACTGCTGTTCAATCCATTTCCGATCAGTTGAACCACCTCGGGCGAACCGGCAAACTTCGAATGGCTGCCAGAGCTGGAATCGTCGATCTTTGACAGGTCGATGACTGTCACGCCGAGTTCTTCCAGTTCGATCGCGTCCGCAGCGCCAACACGCGGGACGCCCCCCGCGATCCGGCGCGAAAACCGCAGCGCGGCATCGTCCTGCGAGATCAGCAGATACATCCTGTCGACAACCGCCCTCGGCAACAGGCCGATCTGCGTGCGGAACAGGTCGATGTCGATATCGGGTGCGGCAAGCATGATCGTTTCGATCTGCTTGTTCCGGCCCAGACGCCCTGCCAGTTCCGCATCGACCAGGCCCTCCATGGCCAGGAAGGTACCCATGGAATGGGCAAACACATCAATCCCTTCGGCGTTGGTCTGCACCAGAACATCCGACATGTCCTTGATCTTGACCCGCGCGATCAACGCACTGTTCAGGTCGTAGACATAGCGTGGCGCCTTGGCGGCCGAGGCCCAGGTGAACAGCACCGGCACACCCTGAAAGCCGGTATCCTCGACGAATTGGCTCAGCCGAAGGATCGCATCGCTTGTCGTGTTGTTGTAGCCGTGAATGAAAAGCAGCAGCTTGCGCTGACCACGCGGGCGGGTCGCAAGTTCACGATTGATCTCGCTGATGAAAGAGCGGTCGTCGCGATAGATCACCGGATCGACGACAGCGAATTCGGTGCGCGGATCTGGCGGCAGTTTCTTCGGCCGTTCGAGTTGCCCGACGACATGGTTTGGCGGGACAGTGACATCGACCGAGGCAAGACCCAGATCAGGGGCGCGTTCGGATGAAAAGAACGCCCCCACAACCTCGGACGCTTCGCGCGTCGTCGTGATGAAAATCCGATGCCGGCTGACATCGGGCACGGATTCGGCCGGAATCGCGGGGTTGTCGACGCCGACAAGTTCTGGCGGGCGACTGCACCCGGCAAGCAAGGCCCCGATGACAACCGCAACGCTCAGGTGAAGCCGAAAGCAGTTGCGCATGATGTCCCCTTGCTCAGCGGGCCCTGCCACATTCGGCAACCGTGGAAGAAATACCAGCGCCGCGTGATCTGCACAAGCGATGACACGCCCCCTGACGGCCCCTTTGCGCGATTCCCCTCGCGGCATCAGCGGTTCGGGGTGCAACCTTGCGCTTCGAACGCGGGCACTTGGCCCGCGCTGGTCTCGCAAAATCACTTGCGTCAGGCATCGTCGTGCCGCTGCGTTTCGGCCAAGGCCGTGATCCAGTCAACAAACAGCGCGGCATCGCGATCGACAGGGCGACCCTCGGGCCGCAGCAGATGGAACGCCTCGTTGATCGGAACCTCCAGTTTGAACGGAGCGGCAAGACGGCCTGCCTGCCGCTCGCGTCGCGCCAGCGACTGGCGCCCCAGCGCCACCCCGGCGCCCTGCGCCGCGAGGGCGAAGGCGGTCAGCGACGTATCCAGGTGCAGCCCCTGCCCCGGATCCACCAGCCTCGCCCCGGCGGCGTTCAACCAGACGCCCCAGCCCTCCTGATAACCAAGGACATGCAGCAGTCGGTGACGGCGTAGATCGTCGGGCGACCCAAGGAATGCACCGGCGATCAAGCCCGGAGCGCAAAGCGGGGTGATCGTTTCCCACGTCAGGCGATGGCTGACAAAGCTCGGCCAGTCCCCGGTGCCATACTGGATGTCCAGATCAAAGGCGCTCTTGTCGAACGGATCGCTCCACACGCTGGACAGGATCCGGATCGGCCTGTCCGGATAACGATCCAGAAAATCCGCCAGATGCGGCGCCAGCCAGTTGACGGCAAAGGACACGGCGCAGCGCACGGTCAGCGCCTTGTCACCGCGGTCGCCGAACACTTCACGCGTCCCGACGGCCAGACGCTCCAGCGCGTCCTGAACTTTCGGCAAGTAGGCCTCGCCCGATCTGGTCAGCGTCAGGCTGCGCGGATGGCGGGTGAACAACGGCTGGCGCACATGCAGTTCCAGCGACCTGACGTGCTTCGAGATCGCCGCCTGCGTGACGTGCAATTCCACGGCGGCGCTGGTGAAACTCAGCGTCCGGGCCGCAGCCTCGAAGGCCCGTAGCCAAGTCAGCGGTGGCAGATCCATGTGCATGTGTCCCTGACGCAAAACCCGATCATAACTTTTAGTAGGGGCATTGGCCCCGAATACGTCGTTTGACGCGGGGACACCAGAGCGTTCATGTCAGACGGACCGCAGAGAGGATCCGATGTTTTCCGTCTTTCCAACAGCCAGACTGCGCCCGTCGCCCTTTCTGGGGGCGGCAATCGCCGACGGCCTCGTTTCGGCCAGCGTCTACAACCGGATGATCATGCCAACGTCCTACGGGGATCCCGAGGCCGAATACTGGCGGATCATCAACGGGGTTTCGCAATGGGACGTCGGGGTGGAACGGCAGGTCCAGTTGAAAGGTCGCGATGCCGGACGACTGGCGCAGATCCTGTCGCCCCGTGATCTTTCCGCGTGCAAGATCGGTCAGGGCAAGTATGTGCCCCTTTGCAACCATCGCGGCACGATCATCAATGACCCCATCGTCCTGAAACTGGCTGACGACCTTTACTGGTTTTCGATTGCCGACAGCGACATCTGGTTCTGGGCTTCGGCAATTGCCGCCGAGCGTGGCCTCGATGTCGAGGTCTCCGTACCGGACGTGTCCCCAATGGCGCTTCAGGGTCCGAAGGCCGAGGATGTCGTGGCCCATGTTCTGGGCGATTGGGTGCGCGCGTTGAAGTATTTCTGGTTCAAGGAGACCGAGATCGCGGGGATCCCGGTTGCGGTTCAGCGCTCAGGCTGGTCGAAACAGGGCGGGTTCGAGATCTACCTCAGGGATGGAACCCAAGGCACACGGCTTTGGAACATCTTCAAGGAGGCCGGCCAGCCCTGGAACATCGGCCCCGGCGCGCCCGCCACGCCAGAGCGTACGGAAAGCGGCCTCGTGTCGGTCGGCGGCGATACAGACGCGCAGACCAATCCGTTCGAGGTCCGGCTTGGCAAGTATGTCGATCTCGATGTACCCGACGACGTGATCGGGATCCACGCCCTGCGCCGGATCCGGGCAGAGGGGATCGGGCGTCACCAGTTGGGGCTGATCCTTGAGGGCGACAAACCTGCGCCACTGGGTTTCCGATGGGAAGACATCCTGTACAATGGCAACAAGGTTGGCGGGATGACGAACTGTGTCTGGTCGTTCCGGATGAAGGCGAACATCGGGTATGCGCTGATTTCGGCGACCGTCCCGGCAGGCAAAACGGTGCAGGTGGTGCGTTCGGGCGGTGCTGTGACGGCCCGGCTCGTTGATCTGCCCTTCCTCTGAGGCGCGCAGGATGAGTGACGCGGCAAACACCGGCCCAAACGCAGAACGCGCGACAGCATCGGGACGGGCGCTGTTCTGGATCAGCTTCTATGCTGTCATCCTGATGGCGTGGATTGCCTTGTTCCTTGGTGCACAGACCGGCACCCCGGACTTGCTGCCCGGCGTCACGATGTCCGAGTTCTGGGCCTCGCTCTGCCTCCCGGCAACCGAGGCCGAGGCGCAAACGCTGTTCGCGATGTGGGCGCTGATGACGGCGGCAATGATGCTGCCAGGCTTCGCGCCCGCCTTGCGTGTCTTTGGCGAAATTGGCGGCGTGGGGGCATCCGACCTGCGCGCCATGACCGCGCTGGTGGCGGGCTACAGTTTTGTCTGGTTGGTGTTTTCCGTGGCCGCGACCGGTGCGCAGGTGGCGCTGTCGCGCGCCGGCGCCCTGGCGCCAGATGGCACCAGCCTTGCCCCGTGGCTGACTGCGGCGCTGATGCTGGCCGCAGGCGCCTACCAACTGTCTCGCGCCAAGGCCGCCTGCCTGGCAAAGTGCCGCCATCCCCTGATGTTCTTCATCGAGCATTGGCGGCCCGGTGCCGTCGCCGCCTTCGGCATGGGCGCGCGACTGGGTGCGTTCTGCGTGGGGTGTTGCTGGGTGCTGATGCTGCTGGGCTTCGTAGGTGGCGCGATGAACCTGATCTGGATGGGCATCGCCACCCTGTTCATGACCTTTGAAAAGCTGCCAGGTCTGGGCAGCTTCGTGACAAGACCGGCGGGCCTTGCCTTGCTGGCCGCCGGAGCGGCCTTGATGGCGCAGACCTTGAACCTGATTTGAGCGGGAGACTGAGGATGACGAAAACGCTGCCGGTGTGGTCCCTGAAAGGCGAGCTGATCCTGAACTGCAATTGCACGGTTTTCTGCCCCTGCGTTGTCAGCCTTGGAAAACACCCGCCAACCGAAGGCTATTGCCAGGCCTGGATGGGTGTGCGGATCGATCAGGGAAGCTTCGACGGCGAAAGCCTTTCGGGCCTGAACGTCGGCATGGTGCTGGATATTCCCGGCAACATGGGCCGAGGCAACTGGAAGGCCGCCGCCTACATCGACGATCGCGCAACCGACAAGGCCCATGACGGGCTGGTCGCCATCTTTTCGGGCAAGGCCCGTGGCACGACCGGGCTCTTCTCGATGCTGGTGTCAGAGTTTCTCGGCGCCGAAAGGGCGCCCGTGATCTTTGAAACCGACGGCCGGAAGCGCCGCCTGATGGTCGGCAAGATCATTCAGGGCGAGGTCGAGCCGATCACCGGCGCCACTCCCGATCAGGATGTGATGGTCAGCAACACAGGGTACTGGATGGGCCCGGACATCACGATCGCGCAGGCCAACAAGGGCCGCGTGCGCGCGCATGGCCGCGTCTGGGATTTCGACGGCCGCTCGGCAGAGATCTGCCAGATCGACTGGCACGGGCCCAACTGATGGGGCGAAGGCAGGGCCACCGGTCGCGCTGCGACCCGTGAAGCCTTTCGACTGCCCCGGCGCATGGGTGGCGACGACCACAGGCGGTGAACCTGTCCAGGTTCTCGGGCAGTTTCCCCCACACCTAAGTGACTGCGGAGCGTTGATTTTCGTAGACTGTTTGCCGTGAAGCGGGGGTTGCCACTGCCGACCCGCTCGCCCGTTGTTCTTTCGGCAAAGACAGATCGGCGCGGGCGTCGTGTTCGGCCTCGTCCGCGATGGCAGCGACGATGGCAGCGACGGCCCGCCTCTGCGCGGCATGGGCGCGGACAATGACGCTGGCCGGAAAGATGCGCGCTCTCCGGCCAGCTTCAGCTTACTTCACCTGAGCCTTGACGGCTTCGACGTCCGCGTTCGTCATCTCGCCCACAGTCGTGACCTTGCCATCCACGATCTGCCAAAGCCGGAACGGACCAGAGATGTCGCCGTACTGGTCAAAGGCAACGGGCCCGATCACGCCCTCATACCGAATGGCCTTCCCGTCCGCGATCAGCGCCAGAGCCTTGGCGAATTCGTCCTTGCCGGCGTGGATCACCTCGCCTGCCGGATCCACGGCCTTGCGCAGGGCATCGGGCAGTTTCGCGGCATCAGGCCCGCCGGCAATGGCAATGGCCAGACCGACCAGAGCGCCCGCATCATACGAGCGGTCGGCAGCCGGTGCGGCGGGATCAATGCCGGAAAATGCCTGATAGTTGGCGTTGAAGTACTCGGTCGAGGCCGAGGCCACGGTGCCCGACGATGTGCCGAAAGCCTGCCCCAGATACTCGGCACCAACCGCACTGATGAAATCGTCGCTGTTCATGCCATCGTTCAGCAGAAACTTCTGCACCCCACCCTGGCTGACCCACTGGCGCGCAATGGTCGCGCCATCGACCGGGTCGGAAATCAGATAGAGCGCGTCGGGCGAACCGGCCATGGCGGCGGTGACTTCGGCGGCATAGTCGGACTGCTTGGCGTTATAGGGCGTGACCGAGATCACCTCGCCGCCCAGCGCCGTGTAGGGGTCGGAAAACTCCTTGACCAGGTTCACGCCGAAGTCGTTGTTCTGATGGATGACGACGATCTTCTTCATGCCGTTGTCGATGGCGAACTTCGCCGCAGCCACACCCTGCAGCGCGTCCGAGGTGATCGTGCGAAAGAAGACGCCGTTCGTCTTGCCCTCACGCCCCAGGGCCGTCAGCGTGGGCGATGAGGATGCGGGCGAAACCTGAAGCACCTTCGCCGGGCCCGTAACCGAGGTCAGGATCGGGATCGACATCGGGCTGATGATGCCACCGATGATGGCGGGAACCTTGGACACCTGAACCAGCTGGGTTGCCGCGTCTACCGCCACGTTGGCCTGGGTCTGGCTGTCCCGCGTGTCGGTTTTCAGCGAACACCCCGCCACGCCTCCGGCATCGTTCAGATCACGGAACGCCATTTCGACGGATTTGGCCCCGGCCTGGCCATAGGCCCCGGCCTCTCCGGTCAATTCCAGCACAAGGCCCACGGTAATGTCGCAGGCATGCCCGGCGCCGGGCAGCAAGCTCAGGGCGGCGGCGGTTGCAAGTAAAGCTCTTTTCATTGCAGTATCCTCACTGTTGTTCGGTCTGTCTGGCCCTCAGTTTCTTTATCCGCCGGGCTGGGCACGTCCGGCGGTTGTCTCGCCTCAGGAGGCAGCGTTCAGATTGTATTTCATGATATTGCCGTGCCGCCCGGTACGGTCACGTTCCAGCGTATAAACGTCGCCCTCGGGAACCTGGCCTTGTGCCTGGATGGCGGCAATCTCGGCCCGGTCCTGCTCGTCCAGCCGCAGGTTCGACACCGCCAGATTCCGCGCCAGATGGCTTTGGTTGCGGGCGCCAACGATGACCGCCGCAACGGAGGGGCGGTTCAGCATGGCCGCCGAGGCGATGGTGGCGATATCCGCACCATGCCGGTCCGCAATCCGCCGCAGGGTCTGCAGAAGGGCCTGGAACACGTCCCAGCCACCGAAATCGTCGATGATCAGCTTGTATTTGGTCAGCGACCGATTCTCGAGCGGTTCCTGCGGTTCCGGCTTGCCCAGCCAGCGGTCGCCGAGAAAGCCCCCCGCGACGGTTCCATAGCACAACAGCCAGATGTTGTTTTCCTGCGCTATCTTCACCAACTGCCGCTCGGGCCGGGCATCGAGCAGGCTGTATTGCACCTGCATCGAGGTCAGCGGTACGCCGCTGCGAAGGATCTCCAGCGTTCTGGCGGTGTCAAAATTCGTGCCGCTGACATTGGCGATCGTGCCCTCCAGCCGCATCTCGTTCAGCCAACCCGCCATATCCAGATAGCGCGGCACCGCATAATCCCACCAATGGAACTGAACCAGGTCCAGCCGTTCCATCCGCAGCCGCTTCAACGAGGTGTCGACGATGCTGCGGATGTAGTCCTTGTCGACCGTGGCAAGCCGCGCAAGATCCGGCACCAGCTTGGTATGCACCTTGATCCGCGCCAGCGCCTCTGCCCCGTAGCGGTTGGCATATTCCATACGAAAGGCGCCGATCATCTCCTCAACACCCGTATAGATGTCGGCACAGTCGAAGGTGGTGATCCCGGCCTCGGCGAAGGCGATCATGTCCTCAACCGCTGAGGCGCGATCCACCGGGCCATGCCCCCCCGCCAGTTGCCAGCCGCCACGGATAACGCGGGAAATCTCATACCCCGGGCGCAGGGCGATACGGGATACTGTCATGCCTTGTCCGATCCAGAAAGGTTGGCCGGCAGCGGAACGGCGGTGGTTGCCGCGTGCGAAAAGCTGCGCGTGCCAATGCGGGTGATGCGCAGACGCGAGGGGCAATTCGGGTCGGGACAGGCTATTTCGGCGTCCGACGCCATCCAGTCATTCGGATGGGTTGGTCGCTGTTTGGCCGGCAGCAACGGCAGGATGGCGGCCAGCGAATAGATCGAAAAGCTCTGACCGGGCGGCAGATGCAACTGCTCGCCACGCAGTTCGAACCAGTCGCCCACGGTGCCGCAGTAGATCCTGGCGCCTTCCGGGGCGATGATCTCGACCCGCAGGTCATAAAGATCAAAGCTGTCATCCATCAGGAAACCCCGCTGAACGTGATGTCACAGGCGCCGCTGCGCCGGATCCGCCCCGCGGCCTCGGCCAGCGCCGTGCGATCCTCGGGGCGCACCTGGGCCACGACGGACCCTGCCAGCCAGCCGATCGGAAACAGCAGGCGTGCGCCCGCGCCATAGAACAGGCCGATGTCAAAGATCGGGTCCGGATTGCCGCCCCACATGCGGGCGGGAACATAGGCCAGCACCACATCGCCGGGTTGCGGGTGCAGGGTTGCATTTTCGGGCGGCAGGGCCTGGGCATAGTCGGCGCCGGCCAGATGGTCTGCCGGGATCGGGCAAGAAATCTCGGGGCCGGTCCACATCGCATGAAGGCCCGGCACAACACGCGGGCTTGCAAGATAGCGCTGCAGGAAGGCCACGTTTTGCGGCGCCTTGCCGGGCAGGAAATCCGCCAGAACGTCCAGCCCTGCGGCCTCGGACTGGATGCGTAACTGTGTCATGCCGCGTCCTCTTTCCCAAGTTTGTCCTTCAGATAGGCAAAGGGGCGGCTGATATCAGCCACCAACGCGGCCCGTGCCGCGATGGCATCGCCCGCCTCTAGCGCCTGCACGATATCATGGTGATAGCGCGCAGCATCATTGGCCCCTGCCTCGGAAAAGGCATAGATCGCGGCGCGCGTGAAGGGGCCGGATTGCAGCCAAAGGCTTTCGATCATCGGCAACAGGATAGACGAGCCGCAGGCCCGGTAGATCTCGAAGTGAAAGGCGTGGTTCAGGGTCACTTCCCGGTCGATCGTTTCCGGGCGACCGCCCAGACGCATCTCTTCCCACTCCAGCATGATGGCGTGGATCGAGGCGACAAGTCGCGGTGTCATCCGGCTTGCGGCCAGCGCCATCGCTTCCCCTTCAATCAGGATCCGGGCGCGCAACAGATCGGCAATCCGTTCCGTTGTTACCGGCGGCACCCGGATCGACCGGTTGGGCAACATTTCCAGTGCCTGTTCGGTGATCAGACGGCCCAAAGCCTCGCGCACCGGCATGGTCGAGGTGACAAGCGCATCGGACAACTGGCGGATGGTCAACACCTGACCCGGGGCGAACAGACCGCCGATCAAGGCGCGGCGGAGTTCGGTATAAACCCGGTCTTGGACCGTATCGCGCCCAACCGGAGCCAGTCCTCCCGCCGTTTCGGTCATCCCCAACCCCGTCGCGAATCGTCTTGCCTGGAAAATTAGACGCTTCTACTGTGATCAAATCAAGTGTGATCACAGATCAAACTTCTGGTACATCTTGGCCATGACGGTTCTCAAGGCGCGAAACCTGACCAAACTCTTCGGCGGTGTTGCCGCCGTCAAGGACATGTCATTGACCGTCACCTCGGGCGAGATCCTGGGCCTGATCGGGCCCAACGGCGCCGGCAAGACCACGATGTTCGACCTGTTGGCGGGGTCGGTGCAGCCCACCTCCGGCAGTATCCACCTTATGGGGAATGAAATCACCCATGAGCCCGCACATCGCCGTCTGGCAGGCGGCATGGGGCGAACGTTTCAAATTCCTCGTCCGTTTCCGGAACTCACGGTCCTGGAGAACATGATGATCGCGCGCCAGGGTCAGACCGGCGAGCGGTTCTGGGCGAATTTCACCGCGCCGCGCCAGGTCGCCGAGGAGGAACACGCGGCACGGGACAAGGCGCTGGCCTTGCTGGATCTTGTCGCCCTGCACCGGCTGGCGGACGAGCCGGCCCGCATCCTGTCGGGCGGTCAGCGCAAGTTGCTGGAACTGGCGCGGGTGATGATGGCCGATCCCAAGGTGATCTTGCTGGACGAACCCGCCGCCGGGGTGAATCCTGCCCTGCTGGAAGTGCTGATCGCCCGGATCCGCGAGATCAATGCCGGCGGCGTGACCTTCGTGCTGATCGAGCACAACATCGACATGGTGTCGCGCCTGTGCAACCGGATCATCGTCATGGCGCAAGGGTCGTTGCTGTTTGAAGGCCGCCCCGATGAGGTATCCAGCGACCCACGCGTGATCGAGGCCTATCTGGGCGGGACGGCCGCATGAGCCTGCTTGAGGTCATCTCACTCGTCGCGGGATATGAACCGGGGTTGCCCATCGTCAAGGGCGCCTCGATCCATGCTGATGAGGCCGAGATCGTGGTGATCCTAGGCCCGAATGGCGCAGGCAAATCAAGCCTGATCAAGGCGATCGCCGGTCTGGTGCCAATCAGCTCCGGCCGGGTTCTGCTGGCTGGCCGCGACATGACCGCCGTGCCCGCCCATCTGAAGATCCGTCAGGGTCTGGCCTTCGTGCCCCAGACCGAGAACATCTTCCCGCTGATGACGGTGGCCGAGAATCTCGCCGTCTCTGGTGGCATCCTGCCCCGGGCCGAGGTGGCCGGCCGAATTGACGAGATGTTTCAGATGTTCCCCGATCTTGCCCGCCAACGCACCCTGATGGCGGGCAGCCTGTCGGGCGGGCAGCGCCAGATGCTGGCGGTGGCGCGGGCCCTGCTGGTGCGTCCGCGCGTCTTGATGCTGGACGAACCCTCGGCAGGTCTGTCGCCCAAGCTGGTGGCGCAGGTCTTTGCCGGATTGCAGGAGATACGAGCCAGGGGGCTGACCATCCTGCTGGTCGAGCAGAACGCCCGCGCAGCCCTCGCCATCGGCGATCGCGCCTATGTGCTGGTCGAGGGGCGAGAGGCGCATGAAGGCCCGGCCCGGTCGATGTGGGACGATCCGCTGATTGCCGAGCTGTATCTTGGCCACCGCAAGGAGGCGTCATGAACCTGCAATTCCTGCTGGATGGATTGATCGCCGGATCGGTGATCGGCCTTGGCGCGATCGGTGTGACGCTGACCTATTCGATCCTGCGGTTCTCGAACTTCGCGCATGGCGATTTCATGGCCTGGGGCGCCTACATGGCCCTGGTGGTCGTGGGGTTTCTGGGCGGCAGCACGCCGATACAGCCCCTGTCCTTTGGCTGGCCCTTGCTGGTGGCGATGATCGTCGCGATGGGGCTGACCGCCCTTATGGCGCTGACGCTGGACTGGCTCTTGTTCGCGCGGCTTCGGGCGCGGGGGCAAGCCATCATCGTGGTCATGGCCTCGTTCGGGGCGTCCATGGCGCTGCGCAGTCTGCTCGAGTTCATCTTCACCTCGCGCCCGACCTACTTTTCGCGGGCCATCCAGATGGCGACGCCGCTGGGCTTCAACATCAAGATCACCGCAGATCAGGTGGCGCTTTTGGTCCTGACACTGGTCCTGGTGACGGGGATGCACCTGTTCATCTCGCGCAGCCAGCGGGGACGCGAGATGCGGGCCTATTCCCAGAACCCGGCGCTTGCCCAGGTGGTGGGCATCGACGTGGCCAAGGTGGTGCGTGCGACCTGGGTGATCGGGGCGTCGCTGGCCTGCGCCTCTGGCGTCATGGTGGGGGTGCTGGTGCAGATCCGCCCGCTGATGGGCCTCAGCCTGCTTCTGCCGATGTTTGCGGCGGCCATTCTGGGCGGCATCGGATCGGTTTCCGGCGCGGTCCTGGGCGGGTTGATCATCGGGCTGTCCGAGGCGGTGGCGGTCCAGTTCATCGGGGCCGAATGGCGGGCGGCGGTGGCCTTTGTCATCCTGATGGCGGTCCTGCTGGTGCGCCCGATGGGCCTGTTCGGAGTGGCCGGTCGATGATCGTTGACCTTCTGGGATATGGCGCCTTCTTCCTGTCCACCGCGCTGATCTTTGCGCTGATCACGCTGGGCCTGAACCTGCAATGGGGGCTGACGGGGCTGTTCAACGTGGGGATCGCGGGGTTCGTCGCGATTGGCGCCTATGCTTCCGCCATTCTAACGACGCCCGACGTGGCAGATCGGATTGGCGGCTTTGGCTGGCCCATCCTGCTGGGCTGGCTGGGGGCTGCTGCCATAGCGGCGGCGGCGGCGGCCTTTACCGGCTTTGCCACCCTGCGGCTGAAGGCGGATTATCTGGCGATAACCACCTTTGGCGTTGCAGTGGTGGTGCAACTTGTGGCGCTCAACGCGCAGGGATTGACCGGTGGACCCTTTGGCGTGGCCTTCATTCCGCGCCCCTTCGCGGCGGTGCAGGACCAGCCGGTGCTGTTCAACTTTGCCAATCTGGCCGTTGTGGCCAGCGTGACACTGGCCACATTCCTGGCGTTGGAGCGGCTGTCGCGCAGTCCCTGGGGCCGCGTGCTGCGGGCGCTGCGGGAAGATGAGCAGGCGGCGATCGCCCTGGGCAAGAGCGCGCAATCCTATCGGATTCAGGCCTTTGCCGTCGGTGGCGGGGTCATGGGCCTTGCCGGCGCGGTGCAGGCCCATTTCATCGGCTTTATCGCACCAGACAACTACCTGCCCACGCTGACGTTTCAGGTCTGGGCCATGCTGATGGTGGGCGGATCGGGGTCGAACCGGGGGGCCGTGCTCGGGGCCATCGTGGTCTGGGCGATCTGGGTCGGATCAGGGACGCTGACCGCCGCTGTCGTGCCGGGCGATCTGCAAGCGCGGGCAGCGTCGCTACAGATCGTGGCCATCGGCGTCATGTTGTGCCTGATCCTGCTTTGGCACCCGCAAGGCTTCTTCGGCCCGCGTCGGAGACGGCCATGACCGCCGATCCCGCCACGCTTTGGCACGCGACAGCCCAACCGCTGCCGGGCTTTGCGGCCCTGGCCGGGGCGATCGAGGCCGACCTTCTGGTGATCGGCGGGGGCTTTGCGGGCCTGTCCACAGCCCTTCATGCCGCCGAGACGGGGCTGTCGGTGGTGCTTCTCGAGGCGCATCGCATCGCCTGGGGCGCCTCGGGGCGCAATGCAGGTTTCGTGGTGCCCAACTTTGCCAAGGTCGATCCTGATGGCATCCGCGCCGCCCTGGGCGAGGCCGGGCAGCGGCTGGTCGACATGGCGGCAGGCAGTGGCGATCTGGTCTTTGACCTGATCCGCCGGCATTCAATCGACTGTGATGCGCAGCAGGTGGGGTGGATTCAGCCCTCGCATTCCGCCGCGGCCTTCGACAAGGCAAAGGCGCGGGTCCGGCAATGGTCTGCCCTGCACCGACCGGTGGACCTGCTGGACGCCGCAGCCGTCACGGCGCTGACCGGCGTCGCAGGCTGGCATGGCGGCTGGATC
>JBGSQL010000253.1:0-5143 GCA_041738105.1 Rhodobacter sp.
GGCGCGTGCGGCGCTGGCCCTGCGGCGGCTGCATCGGTCTGGCGCCGTCTTTCCGTTCCGGTTCGAGTTGTTTGCGATGATCGACGACTATCTGCGGATCATTGCGACGAAGGACGTGGCGCTGCCCGAGGGATACCACGCTGCGGTGACCGATGCGGGGCGGGTGCGCGCGGCGCTGGCGCGACGGCCCGCAGCGCCTGTTGCCTGTCACTGCGATCCGTTGTGCGAGAACTTTCTCGACACCGGGGCGCGCGTCTGGATCGTGGACTGGGAATATTCCGGCATGAACGATCCGATGTGGGATCTGGGGGATCTCTCGGTGGAAGGGCAGTTCAGCCCGGAGCAGGACGAGGCGTTGCTGCGGGCCTATTTCGACGACGCCGTGCCGGACGAGGCGCGCGCCCGCATGGTGATCTACAAGGCGATGTGCGACCTCTTGTGGACACTCTGGGGGCTGATCCAATTGGCGAACGGCAACCCGGCGGAAGATTTTCGCGCCTATGCCGAGACGCGGTTCGGGCGCTGCCGCGCGCTGATGGCAGAGGCCGAATTCACCGGCCACCTGCGGAGCCTGGAACGCTGAACCGTCGCGCCAAGGCGATGGTGCGTGTCTGGCGGCAAGGCGAAGCGCCGGGATGCGGGCAGGGTCGCGCGCGGGGAAGCGGCCGCGGCGCGTTGACAGCCAAGAAACCGAAGAGGTAACGAAATTATGAACACCTGCCGGGAAAATTTTCAGACTTCCGGCGGAACCAGTAAAATATTTTACAGAAAAATCGTTTTATTAAAAATAGATAGAGTTTTTTTGACAAATCGGTTAGTGTTGATGCCTGAGGGGGTTGGCATGCGAGTCGGCCCGGGGGGCTACAGGCGTCTTGGGCGCCAATGTTCGGGGGAGCATCGCTGATGGATCATGCGCACACTCAAACCATTTATCCGGCGTCACCGGATTTCGTTGCCAAGGCGCATGTCGATGCTGCCGGATACGCGAAGAAATACGCCGAGTCGATTTCGGATCCCGATGCGTTCTGGGGGGACGAGGCGCAGCGGATCGACTGGATTTCGTCCTTTACGCGGGTGAAGAACACCGATTTCACGCTGGGCCGCGTGTCGATCAAGTGGTTCGAGGACGGGACGCTGAACGTCTCGGCCAACTGCGTGGACCGCCACGTGGCGCAGCGTGGATCGCAGACCGCGATCATCTGGGAGCCAGACGATCCGCGCACGCCCGCGCGCCACATCACCTATGCCGACCTGCTGGACGGGGTTTGCCGGATGGCGAACGTCCTGAAGGCGCAGGGCGTGCGCAAGGGCGATCGCGTTGTCCTTTACCTGCCGATGATCCCCGAGGCGGCTTTCGCGATGCTGGCCTGTGCGCGGATCGGCGCGATCCATTCGGTCGTGTTCGGCGGTTTCTCCCCCGACGCGCTGGCCAACCGGATCAACGATTCCGAGGCAAGGATACTGATCACCGCCGATTTCGCGCCGCGTGGAGGCAAGAAAACCGCGCTCAAGTCCAATGCGGATGCCGCGCTGCTGCATTGCGACGATCACGTGAAGTGCCTTGTGGTCAAGCACACCGGCGACCAGACCACCTGGGTCGAGGGCCGTGACATCGACCTGAAGGCCGAGATGGCCAAGGCCGCCCCCTATTGCGCCTATGCCGAGGTCGGGGCCGAAGATCCGCTGTTCATCCTGTACACCTCGGGGTCGACGGGCAAGCCGAAGGGAGTTGTGCATACCTCGGGCGGGTACCTGCTGTATGCCGCGATGACGCATCAGATCACCTTCGACTATCACGAGGGCGATGTGTTCTGGTGCACGGCCGACGTGGGCTGGGTGACCGGGCACAGCTATATCGTCTATGGGCCGCTGGCGAATGGCGCGACGACGTTGATGTTCGAGGGGGTTCCGACCTTCCCCGATGCCGGCCGGTTCTGGGAGGTGTGCGCCAAGCACAAGGTCAACCAGTTCTACACCGCCCCGACCGCGATCCGCAGCCTGATGGGGCTGGGGCCGGAATGGGTGGAAAAGCACGATCTGTCCTCGTTGCGGCTGTTGGGGTCGGTGGGCGAGCCGATCAACCCCGAGGCCTGGAACTGGTACAACACGCATGTAGGCAAGGGGAAATGCCCGATCGTCGATACCTTCTGGCAGACCGAAACCGGTGGCCACCTGATCACGCCGCTGCCGGGGGCCGTGCCGCAAAAGCCGGGATCGGCCACGCTGCCGTTCTTCGGAGTGAAGCCGATTGTTCTGGACCCTGCCACCGCCAAGGTGGCGGAGCCGACCGAGACCGAGGGCGTGTTGTGCATCGCCGACAGCTGGCCGGGCCAGATGCGGACGCTGTGGGGCGATCACAAGCGCTTTGAAGAGGCATACTTCGCGCAATACCCCGGCTATTACTTCACCGGCGACGGCTGTCGGCGTGATGCCGACGGCTATTACTGGATTACCGGACGAGTCGATGACGTGATCAACGTCTCGGGGCACCGGATGGGCACGGCCGAGGTTGAATCGGCGCTGGTGGCGCACCCCAAGGTCGCGGAATCCGCGGTGGTCGGGTATCCGCACGACATCAAGGGGCAGGGCATCTATGCCTATGTGACGCTGATGAATGGTGTCGAGCCGACGGACGCCTTGCGCAAGGAGCTTGAAGGCTGGGTGCGCACCGAAATCGGCCCGATCGCCAAGCCGGACCTGATCCAGTGGGCGCCGGGCCTGCCGAAGACGCGCTCGGGCAAGATCATGCGCCGGATCCTGCGCAAGATCGCCGAGAACGACTATGGCGCGCTGGGCGACACCTCGACACTGGCCGATCCTTCGGTCGTCGAGGATCTGATCGCGAACCGGATGAACAGGGGTTAGGGGGTGAGCGGTTCGCCCCTTACCTCGGCCGAGGTCGTCATCCTGCTTGGTCCGCCGGGGGCCGGCAAGGGCACGCAGGCGCGTATCCTGGAGGCCGACTTTGGCCTTGTGCAACTGTCCACGGGCGATCTGCTGCGGGCCGCTGTTGCCGAAGGCAGCCCGGCCGGCCTTGCCGCCAAGGCGGTGATGGAGGCTGGCGGCCTGGTCAGCGACGACATCGTGCTGGCGATCCTGAAAGAGCGGATGGTCCAGCCTGACACGGCGCGCGGTGTGGTTCTGGACGGCTTTCCGCGCACCCAAGGCCAAGCCGCAGCGCTGGACCAGCTGCTGCAAGAGAACGGCCAGTCGGTGACGGCCGCCATCAGCCTGGAGGTGGACGACGCCGCGATGGTCGAGCGCGTGGCGGGCCGGTTTACCTGTGCCGAATGTGGCGAGGGCTATCACGACAGCTTCAAGCAACCCGCGCAAGCCGGGGTTTGCGACAAATGCGGCAGCACGGCGTTCAAGCGCCGGGCTGACGACACGGCCGAGACGGTGCGTGCCAGGCTTGCCGCCTATCATGCCCAGACGGCACCGCTGATCGCGTATTACGAGGGCAGGAACGTGCTGCAGCGGATTGATGCGATGGGGTCCATCGCCGACATCCGCGAGGCGCTTCGGGCAATCGTGACCCGCGTATCGGCGTAAGGGGAGGCTGGCGTTCCTCGGGGAAGGGGGCCGTCGGAGAGGACAACACTTCAGGGAGTAACGCTATGGTGGACAAGACATCGTCCAACGCCTACTGGGCCGCGAACGTCCGGATCATCCTAATATCGCTGGCGATCTGGTTCTTCGTATCCTTCGGGCTTGGCATCATTCTTCGACCGATGCTGACAGGCATCATGGTAGGCGGCGCAGACCTGGGTTTCTGGTTTGCCTTCAATGGCTCAATCTACGTCTTCTTGATCCTGATCTTCGCCTATGCGTGGCGGATGAACAAACTGGACAAAGAATTCGGCGTGGAAGAATAAGGGAGCATCAGGGACAATGGATCAGTTTACCCTCAACCTGCTTGTAGTTGGCTTTACCTTTGCCATCTACATCGGGATCGCGATCTGGGCCCGGGCGGGCTCGACCGCTGAGTTCTATGCTGCGGGCCAGGGTGTTCACCCGGTTCTGAACGGCATGGCCACCGGCGCCGACTGGATGTCGGCGGCGTCCTTCATCTCGATGGCCGGGATCATCGCCTTCGGGGGCTTCGGCACCTCGGCCTACATCATGGGATGGACCGGCGGCTATGTGCTGCTGGCGCTGCTGCTTGCGCCGTATCTGCGCAAGTTCGGCAAGTTCACCGTGCCCGAGTTCGTGGGCGACCGGTTCTATTCGGGCACCGCCCGGCTGGTGGCGGTTGTCTGCCTGATCGTGATCTCGGTGACCTATGTGATCGGGCAGATGCGCGGTGTGGGCGTGACCTTTTCGCGCTTCCTCGAAGTGTCCACCGACATGGGCCTTTATATCGGTGCGGCGATCGTGTTCGCCTATGCCGTTCTGGGCGGCATGAAGGGCATCACCTATACCCAGGTGGCGCAATATGTCGTGCTGATCATCGCCTATACCATTCCGGCGATCTTCATCTCGCTGCAACTGACGGGTGCGTTCTTTCCGCAGCTTGGCCTGATTGGCGGCTATACGGCGGATGGCGGTGCATCTGGCGTCACCTTCCTGACCAAGCTTGACTCGGTTGTCACCGAACTGGGCTTCAAGGAGTTCACGGCCCATACCGACAACACCTTCAACATGGTTCTGTTCACCATGTCGCTGATGATCGGCACCGCGGGTCTGCCGCACGTGATCGTGCGCTTCTTCACCGTGCCGAAAGTTGCCGATGCGCGTGCGTCGGCCGGATGGGCGCTGGTGTTCATCGCGCTGCTCTACACCGTCGCGCCCGCCGTGGGTTCGATGGCGCGTCTGAACCTGACGACGACGATGTGGCCGAGTGCCGTTGCCGGCAATGCGCTGGACGGTGAAGCCGTGTCGCTGGCCGACATCCAGTCCAAGCCCGAACTCAACTGGGTGCGGAACTGGGAAAAGACCGGTCTGCTGATCATGACCGATCTGAACGGGGACGGCCGGATCCAGTACTTCGCGGAGCCGGCGCCGGTAACGGCGGCCAACAAGACGCTGACCGCCGCAACGACCGCCCTGGTCGATGCGCGCACGAGCACTGGCACTGAATTAAACCCTGCTCAACCCTGTGACGCCTTGTGTTTTTCATCATCCAAAGATATCAGCTCCATGC
>JBGSQL010000340.1:0-44085 GCA_041738105.1 Rhodobacter sp.
CGTGGAAGAACGGAAGCACCCCCAATATGCGGTCTGGTGCGGTATCGACCGGATCGTTTATCCGGCTATGCGGATCGAGCATGTTAATCTGCCGCGCGTTTGCGGTGATATTCTGGTGGCTGAGCATCGCCCCCTTAGGCGTGCCGGTGGTGCCGCCAGTATATTGCAACTGCGCAATGTCCTTTTCAGGGTCGCACAATTGATCTTCATATTCGCCGTCATTGGCGATCAAATCGGCATAATGCGTAATCCGCGGATCGTCAGGAATCGCAGCAACGTCCTTGCCCTTGAACAGGCGGTATGCCCAGCTTTTGGCGCGCGGCAAGGCTTCGGCGACGCTGCCGACGACCAATTCCTTTAAGCTGCTGTTGTCGAGCACCTTGATCGCGGTCGGTAACAATGCGGCTGCCGATACTGTAAACAATATGCTCGTGCCGCTGTCAGCCACCTGATGCGCGAGTTCGTCGACGCTGTAGAGCGGCGAGAAATTCACGACTGTAGCACCTGCCGCCAGCGCACCATAATAAGCGGCGATATAATGGGGCACATTGGGCAGAAACAAACCGATATGGTCGCCCTTGCCAATGCCCTTATCCTGCAATCCTTTGGCGACGCGGCTCACCATATCGGCCATGTCGGCATAGCTGTATTTGCGGCCCATGAAGTCGGCCAAAGCCGCCGTCCCCATGCGCTCCGCCGATTGGAAAAACATGCGGTGAAGCGCCAGCGGGGCGAACTCCTGATCCCACTTGACCGGGTGCAGATAATTCATAGTCCAGGGCATGCTTTTGTTCATCGCGGCAACTTACTATTCATTTAGAACTATACCAGCCCACTCCGTCGCGGGTCTCGACATTGGCGCGGCCAGCGCGTTCGAGATAGCGCAAATGCGCCATCGCTTCGCCCGTGGCGAGGCCGTATATATTGTCGTCAATCGGGCGTCCGAACAACAAACCGAACGTGTCGACGGCGCGCATCTCTTTTTCACGCAGCGCTGCCTCCAGCCGGTCGAGCTGCTCATGATGTCCCGACGCCAACTTGTCGAGCCGCGCATGCACGCCCTTGAACGGAAAACCATGCGCGGGAAGAACCAGCATGTCGTCGGGCAGCGCGGTGCGGAATTTCGCAATCGACGCCAACCATTCGGCCAAGGGATCAGCGTCGGGTTCGCTGTCCATGATCGACACGTTCGAGGTAATGCGTGGCAATATCTGGTCGCCGGCAATAATCACGCCGTTGTGATGATCGACCATACAGGCATGTTCGGGCGTATGTCCTCCGCCGGTCATGATAGTCCAGTCGCGATTTCCGACGCGGACCACCGCTTTGTCATCAAGTCGGTGATGGCTGGTGGGCAGTCGCGATACAGCGCGGGCAAAATTGCCCCAGCCACCGCCGCGCATCTTATCGATCCGCTCTTCGTCATAACCGTAAAATTTGCGCCGAAGCAGGATTTCCTCGGGCGGGTGTTCTCGCACGTCAGCGCTCATCAACCGCGCCAACAGCCATTCGGTGCGGTTCATCCACACCGGCACCTTGAATTTGTTGGCAAGCCACCCTGCGCAACCAACATGGTCGGGGTGGAAATGGGTGACAAAAATTCGGGTCAGCTGGCGCTCTGACAACACGCCTGTAAACATCGATTTCCAATGCTCGACAGTGTCGGGCATGAACAGGCCGGTATCGGCGATGGCATAACCGTTGGCGACTTCCGCATCATCGTCGAGCAACCACAGATTGATATGGTTGAGGTTCCCGGGCACCGGCATCCGAGTCCAGCCGAGGTCAGGCGCAAGATTATAAATCTCGCCGTAACCCGGCGCGTGATCGCCGAGCGGATAGGTCAGACCCTTAAGCTCTTTGGCTTCAAACCCGTGGTCGACCAGCGACATATCATATGCAGGAGGAGCTTTTGTGGCCATCCCCAACCCGTGCCTTAACCGCTCGATTAAGGCAATGGTGACGTTAGGGAAGGACTCCGCTTATTCGCCGCTTTTCTTGAACAGCGTATCCGCTGTCAATTCGGGCTTCGCGCCTGCATCTTCGTCTTCGCCGTTCAGCGCAGCTTCGGCTTTGCGGGCGGCTTCGGTGCGTTCGGCGCGGAGTTCTTCGATCAAGGCTTCGCGGTCAGTGCCCAAGCGCGCATCGTCAGCGGCGGTGTTATCGATGCCTGCCTTCTTCGCGATGCGGGTGACGATGGCGTCGAGTTCGCGTTGCGAACACAGACCCAAGGTTACCGGATCCTTTGGCTGGATTTCCGCGATGTTCCAGTGGCTACGCTCACGGATCGCGGCGATGGTGTTGCGCGTGGTGCCGATCAATTTGCAGATCGCTCCATCGGAAATTTCGGGATGGTTGCGGATCAACCAAGCGATGCCGTCTGGCTTATCCTGGCGCTTCGACACCGGCGTGTAACGCGGGCCTTTGGTGCGGCGGACCTGATCGGGACCTTTCGACATTTTCAGGACATAATCCTCGTCGGCCTGACCCTTTTCTATTTCTTCCATCGAAAGCTCGCCTGCGTGAACCGGATCACGGCCGGTGTACTTCGAACCGGTCATGTCATCGGCCATTGCCTGCACTTCAAGGATGTGAATTCCGCAGAACTCAGCGATTTGTGCGAAGCCGAGTGCGGTGTTGTCAACCAGCCAGGCGGCGGTTGCGTGTGGCATCAATGGGGTGGCCATGTTCGAAACTCCAATAATAAGGGCCGCCCCTTCCGGAGCGGCCTGAAACTGTTAAGCGAGGTATTAGGCCAAGTTTGGCAAATCGGCAAGTCGCAAAGATGCTTGCGCGCACGCAGCCTAATGTGCATCCATCGGGGACAAACGGGAGGCGTGAATGAAGCGGTTTTTGACGTGGTTGGTGGCGATCCTGATATTGCTGGTCGCGGCGGTATTCTTCTGGGGCTATGCACCCGATACCGACGCCGCTGCGATGAAGGCCAAATATGGCGGTGGCGCCTCACAATTTGCCGAATTGCAGCCCGGCCTGAATGTCCATTACCGCGATGAGGGCAAACGCGACGGCCGAGTGCTGGTGCTGATCCACGGCTCCAATGCTTCGCTGCATACATGGGAGCCCTGGGTCAAAATTCTTGGGCAGGATTATCGCATTATCAGCATGGACCTTCCCGGCCACGGTCTGACAGGTGTCAATCCGGCAGGGGTCTATGACAACGCGTCCTATGTTGGCGTGGTGGACGACCTGCTGAGCAAATTGGGCGTCACCGAAGCGGTAATCGGCGGCAACTCAATGGGTGGCGCCGTGTCTTGGATGTATGCGCTGGCGAATCCCGAAAAGACCGAGGCGCTATTGCTGGTCGATGCAGGCGGGCAGCCGCAGGCCAAACCCGACGAACTACCAATCGGTTTCAGGCTGATGCGGACTCCAGTTATCAAGGAAGCCGCCCGTCTGATTGCGCCGCGAAGCATTTTTGAATCAAGCATCAAGAACACGATGAGCGTCCGGTCAAAAATCGACGACGCGCTGATCGACCGTTATTGGGAACTCAACCGCTATCCCGGCAACCGCGAGGCAACGATGAAGCGGTTCAGTGATCCGAGAGGCATCGGGTCGGGGTCGAAGGAGAAGCTTGCGACGATCAAGGTGCCGACAATGATCATGTGGGGCGAGGAAGACAAGCTCATCCCGGTCAGCTCGGCACGGTGGTTTGCTAAAGCCATTCCGGGATCGAAGTTGGTCATCTATCCCAAGGTCGGCCATATCCCGATGGAGGAAGTGCCCAAGCAAAGTGCTGCTGACGTGAAAGCGTGGCTTGATACGTTGCCGACGACTGGCGACTAAATTTCCAGCACGATCTTCCCGACATGCTCGCCCGCCTCCATATACGCGTGGGCAGCAGCCGCACCAGTCAGCGGGAAGCTCTTGTCCATTTCGGGGCGCAGTCCGCCATCAGCGACGCTTGGCCAAACGGTGTTGTAAATTTCCTGCGCCAGCAGCGCCTTGAACTCGGCAGAACGCGGGCGCAGCGTTGATCCGGTGAGCATTAAACGGCGGCTCATGATATAGGCCATATTGATTTCGGCGACCATTCCGCCTTGCACCGCGATGGTCACATGGCGGCCATCTTCGCGAAGGCATTGCAGATTGCGCGGCACATAGCTGCCAGCGACCATATCAAGCACGATATGCACGCCTGTGCCGCCAGTGATTTTCTTGACTTCGTCGACAAAGTCGGTCGCGGCGTAGTTTATCGCATGATCAGCTCCCAACGCCTTGGCCGCCGCGCATTTGTCATCCGACCCGCAAGTTACAATGACCGTCAGTCCGAACAGCTTACCCAGTTTGATCGCCATACTGCCGATACCGCTAGTGCCGCCGTGAACGAGAATGCTCTCGCCCTCGCTCGCATAAGCGCGTTCGAACACATTGTGCCAGACGGTGAACAATGTTTCAGGAAGTGCCGCTGCTTCTGCCATACTCAGCGCGGCGGGCACGGGCAGGCAATGTTCAAACCGTGCAAGCGCATATTCGGCATATCCGCCGCCCGAAACCAAGGCGCAGCGCTTGCTCCCCAACTCGCCGTCATCAACGCCGCCACCAATCGCAACAACTGTGCCTGCAATTTCAAGTCCCGGAATATCGCTCGCCCCAAGAGGTGGCGGATATAGGCCTTTGCGCTGGATCACGTCGGGGCGGTTTACGCCTGCTGCTGCCACCTTAATCAGCACTTCACCGTTGCCGGGAACCGGCACGGGCCGCTGGCAAGGAACCAAAACCTCAGGCCCGCCAGGCGTGCTGATTTCAATCGCGGTCATTATATGAGGTAAATCAGTCATATGCCCCAATGCCCCCTTTGGATGACGCGGGTATTACGCAGCTTCTGTATTGACAGCAAGCACAGTGGTGTCAAAATATGCCACATGGAAAGCGACGAAAATCTGCCGCTGCGCCGCGATGATCCGCTGGCAAACTTGGTTCGACAGGACCTGGACCCGTTATCGGTTGCCGAACTCGAGGAACGCATACTCACGTTGAAGAATGAAATTACCCGGTGCGAAGGGAAAATTGCTTTTGCAACCCGCCATCGCAGCGCGGCAGATGCGTTGTTCAAGTCATGAGCACTGCCCGAACCTTAACAATTTTGGCGAGTGATCCGTTATCTGAGATATGCCGGTTGAAAGCCGGGAAACGGACGCCGATATAGTTATCAATTGAACCAGCGACCCGAAAGTCAGGAGCTAGAATTATGCCATCATTTGCGGAATCGCTGGAAGCCACGCTTCACAATGCGCTGAAACATGCAGGCGACCGGGCGCATGAATATGCGACGCTTGAACATTTACTACTCGCTTTGATCGACGACGCGGACGCAGCGAAGGTCATGCAGGCTTGTGGTGTCGATCTGGGTGAGCTGTCCGACATCGTGATCACCTATCTCGATAGCGAGCTCGAAAGCCTGAAAGTCGATGGCAAAGTCGATCCTTCCCCCACCAGCGGGTTCCAGCGCGTAGTGCAGCGAGCGATATTGCATGTGCAAAGTTCGGGCAAAGACGTGGTGACCGGCGCCAATGTGCTGGTTGCGTTGTTCTCCGAACGTGAAAGCTATGCCGTCTATTTCCTCCAGCAGCAGGACATGAGCCGCCTCGACGCGGTATCCTATATCAGCCACGGAATCGGCAAGGACGGCAAACTTGCGGAACCGCGTCAGGTGACTGGCAGCGAACAGAAGAACGAAGAAGAAGGCGACACCAAGTCCAAGAAGGACAAGAAGGAAGGCGCGCTCGACCAGTTTACCGTTAATTTGAACGAAAAGGCCAAGCAAGGCCGGATTGATCCGCTGATCGGCAGAAGCGCGGAGGTTGACCGCACGGTGCAGATTCTATGTCGCCGGTCAAAGAACAACCCGCTTTACGTCGGCGAACCCGGCGTGGGTAAGACAGCGATTGCCGAAGGTCTGGCGCGGCGGATTGTGGAAAAGCAGGTTCCCGAGGTGTTATTGCCTGCGGTGATCTACTCGCTCGACATGGGCGCGTTGCTCGCTGGCACACGGTATCGCGGTGACTTTGAGGAGCGGTTGAAGGCGGTTGTATCGGAACTTGAAAAGCTCCCCGATGCGATCCTGTTCATCGACGAAATCCACACCGTCATTGGCGCAGGTGCGACCAGCGGTGGCGCAATGGATGCCTCTAACCTGCTGAAACCGGCTTTGTCGGGCGGCACGATCCGCTGTATCGGCTCGACAACATATAAGGAATTCCGCAACCATTTCGAAAAAGATCGCGCATTGCTTCGCCGGTTCCAGAAAATCGACGTTAACGAGCCGAGCACCGAGGATACGATCAAAATCTTGGCAGGTCTGCGCTCCGCTTTTGAAGATCATCACAAGGTTAAATATACCGCCGATGCGTTGAAAGCCGCCGTTGAGCTGTCGTCGCGCTATATCAACGACCGCAAGCAGCCAGACAAAGCCATCGATGTCATTGATGAGGTTGGCGCGATGCAGATGCTGGTTGCACCGTCAAAGCGTCGCAAGATAATTACGGCTCGGGAAATCGAGGCAGTTATCGCCACCATCGCCCGTATACCGCCAAAGCAGGTGTCGACCGATGACAAGACCGCCTTGGGCAGCCTTGAAGCTGACCTGAAACGAGTCGTGTTTGGACAGGACAAAGCCATCGAAGTGCTGGCAAGCGCAATCAAGCTAAGCCGTGCTGGCCTTCGCGATACCGAAAAGCCGATTGGCAGTTATCTGTTCAGCGGCCCAACCGGCGTTGGCAAGACTGAAGTTGCGCGCCAATTGGCTGATATATTGGGCATCCCGCTCAAGCGCTTCGATATGTCCGAATATATGGAACGCCACAGCGTCAGTCGCCTGATCGGTGCGCCTCCGGGCTATGTCGGATTCGATCAGGGCGGATTGCTCACCGATGCGGTCGATCAAAGCCCGCACAGCGTCCTGTTGCTCGACGAAATCGAGAAGGCGCATCCTGACCTGTTCAACATATTGTTGCAGGTGATGGATAATGGCCGCCTGACCGACCATCACGGCAAAACCGTTGATTTCCGTAATGTCATCCTGATCATGACAACCAATGCGGGCGCCAGTGACATGGCCAAAGAAGGCATTGGTTTCGGGAACAACATCAGCAAGGAAGACGCTGGCGACGAGGCGGTTAAGAAGATGTTCGCGCCCGAATTCCGCAACCGTCTCGATGCGATCATTGCCTTCGCGCCCCTGGGCAAGGAGGTCATCCTTCAAGTGGTTGAGAAGTTCGTACTGCAACTCGAGGCGCAACTGCTGGATCGTGGCGTCCACATCGAGCTCACGCCCGAAGCCGCTGCCTGGCTGGGCGAAAAGGGCTACGATGACAAGATGGGGGCACGGCCGCTGGGCCGCGTGATCCAGGAACACATCAAGAAGCCGCTCGCCGAGGAACTTCTGTTCGGCAAGCTGATGAAGGGCGGCATCGTGCGTGTCGTGCTGAAACCGGATGGCGAAGGGATCGACCTGCAAATCGAAGAGCCGCAGAAGCCGCGCCTTTCGGGCAGCAAGCCCCCGCTTCTGACTGCCGAGTAGGTCGGGCGCCCACCGCCGTCAACAGCAAGCCCCGGTCGCAAGGCCGGGGCTTTTCTCTTGTCTCGGGTCGATGCGGGAACATTGAAGGCGGGTGCAGCAGGCCGGATCAGGGGACGTTCCCCGTCTGAAAACCCTAAGATCCCGTGAACAAAAATCGGCTTATGTAACAAAAACAGTATGTTGATAAAGTGTCCACCTGTGCGACACCTCGGTACTCAGGACCGGGGCAGGCCGTGTCTGGCCCCGGTCCCTGAACGGTTCATTTTTCGTCCGGCGCCCAGTTCAGAAAGAAGCCGACATCGCCCGGCATCCCGCCTGGGAAGTTGATGATCGCAGCCTTCAGATTGAAGCCCTGGGGTTTCGCGACGGCCATGTAACGATCGTAAAGCTCCTTGGCCTTTCCCTGCAACGTTTCAGGCCAGTGCGGCAGGCGATTGTTGATCGCGCGCCCGCTGTCGGTGCAAAGATCCGACGGAAAGCTGTAGACCAGCGCCTCGAACTTGCCGTTTGCGACGGCGTTCATGACAAGCTTCTGGATCATCGCCCGTTCATCATCGGTAATGTGCTCGGTCAGGAAGCTTTCGGTGAAAGCGCGCAATTGCTCTTCTTTCTGCGCCTTCTGCTTTTCCTGCTTTTCCATTTCGGCCATCTCTTTCGAGAGAATGGTCATCCGCAACTGGTCTGCGGTGGGAACGCCGGCCGGTTTGTCATTGCTCATCTTTGGCAAACTCCTTCAATTCTTGTGCTGAAGCGGACCTGTCGTTGCCGCTCGTTTTGGCCATAGCATCGGGAACGACGTTGCGGAACGGCAGTTCAGCTGAAATGCCCTTCGGCTTTTGCTGCCGTTTCCCAAGATCGGGCCTCTGGAACTTCACGCGCTTGTAGGGAATCGAGTCCAACAGGTGGGTGATGGCGTTGATACGGGCCCGCTTCTTGTCGCTTGAGTCAATCGCCCACCAGGGTGCCACATCGGTATCCGTCATCCGGATCATGTCGGAATATGCCTCAGTGTAGTCCCACCATTTTTGGTAGGACTCTACGTCCATCGGGCTCAGTTTCCATTGCCGCACGGGATCGTCCATCCGCTGCAGGAACCGCCGCTCCTGCTCTTCGGGGCTGACATTGAGGAAGTATTTCCGAAGCATGATCCCGGATTCGATGACCCAGGCCTCAAGCTGCGGAAGGTTCTCAAGAAAACGCATCACCGTGGATTTGGGCGTGAAGCCCATCACCCGTTCCACCCCAGGACGGTTGTACCAGCTTCGGTCGAAGATCACGACCTCGCCCGCGGCCGGAAGCTGCGAGATATAGCGCTGCATGAAAATCTGGGACTTCTCGCGGTCACTTGGCGAAGGCAGGGCGACCACCCTGAAGACACGCGGGCTCAGCTTTTCCGTGATCCGCTTGATCAGCCCCCCCTTGCCGGCCGCATCCCGACCTTCAAAGATGATGACGATCCGTGCGCCGGACTCTTTCACCCAGGCCTGAAGGTGCGCCAATTCCTCTTGCAGTCGCGCAAGCTCCTTCTCGTAGACCTTGTTCGACATCTTCTCAGGCCGTTCGGCGTGGGCATCGTCCGGGTCGCCGTGTTTCGCCGCCTTGTTCTTCTTGCTCATGACGGATCCTCCTTCGCAGTTTCAGAAGCAATAGATTGCCCCATGGCATCTACATTGCGCTGCAGATCCGGATAGGCCAATGTGAAAGCGTGATAGGCATCCTCGACATCGTCGAAGAAAAGCGTCGAACCATCATCGGCAGACAAGCCTGATCGCTTCAGCAGGGCCGCTACATTGGATTGGAGTTCGGCCAGGACGAAGACGATCTGGTGGTGCTTCAGTCTTTCGCCGATATCGTGCAGCACGTCCGCACCGGTCGAGTCGATATGGTTGATCGCCGACCCGTCGATCACAAGCCAGCGCGTCTTTGGCAGGCTGGCGTCAATGATCTCGTCCAACCGGGCCTTGACGTTATCCGCATTGAAAAACAGCACGGCACCCTGCACGAAGCAGATCGCAAGACCTTCCACAGGGCGCGTCTCGGACGAGCGGTGCAGCTTGTAGAAGCCCAGCCGCCCGGGTATCCGGCCCATCAGCACCACGCGTGGCTGCGAAGCGTTCAGGATGAGATAGACGAAGGTTGCCAAGATGGCGACCACGACGCCTTGCAGCACGCCAAAGCTGATCGCCCCCATCAGCGCGATCATGGCAAAGCCGAACTCTACCCGGCTGATCTTCCATATCTCTCGCAGGCCGTTCAGATCCATCACGCTGAGCGCCGCCGATATCAAGATCGCGCCCAGGGCCGGGATCGGCAGGATGCGCATGAGATCGCTGAAAAACAGCATCGTCAATCCAAGCACCACCGCCGCTGTCAGCCCTGCGACCTGCGTCCGGCCGCCAACCGACAGGTTCACCGCCGTGCGGGAATCAGAGGAGGTCACTGGAAACCCGCCGAGCAGACCCGAAGCAATATTTGCCGCCCCGAAGCCCGTCAGTTCTGCATTGGCGTTCACGTTGTCGCCGGTCCGCGCGCCGAAACTGCGGGCGGTGATGATCCCCGAGCCGAAGCTGACCACAAAGACTGCGGCGGATCCAAGGATCAGATCACCCAGTGGCAGGCCCGAGATCCAGGGAAGCTGTACCTTTGGCAGGCCTGCAGGCAGATCCCCCACGATGCGGATGCCCAAGCCCTCGAAGTCGAGCACGGAAGACAGAACGACGGACAGCATCACCACGATGACCGGCCCGGGAAGCACCGATTTCCACAGGCGCGCCAGTTGCAGGATCGCAAACATCACGCCCGCCAGCAGCAGGGATGGCAGATGGATCGATCCGGACTTCTGCGCGAGTTCCACCAATGGCGCCAGCAGACCATCCGCGTCGATGGATACGCCTGTCACCCGGTCAATCTGCCCAACGATGATCGAGATCGCCACACCGGCGAAAAAGCCCACGAGGATCGGTTTTGACAAAAGGCTGGCAAGATTGCCAAGCCGAAGGAAACTTGCGATCAGGCAGATGACGCCTACACCAAGCGCGATCATCGCGGCCGCAACAGCACGGTCCGCCGGCGCTGTGGAAGGCATGCCCGCCAGCACCGCGCCGATAACGCCGGCCAGAACCGCCATCGTCGCTGCATCCGGCCCGACGATCACCCGGCGCGACGGGCCCAGCAGGGCATAGCCCACGACCGAGGCGATGCTGGCGTAGATACCGGTTTCAGGCGGAAGACCTGCAATTGCGGGATAGGCGATGGCGCTGGGAATACCAACCGCAGCAATGGCGAGGCCGGCCGAAAAATCGACGCGGAGCCATTCTGGCTTGTAGCCGCGCAGGCTTGCCAGAACCGAAAAACGCGGAACCGTCCGGCCCTGACCTGGCTCGGTGGTGGTGCGTGGCTCTTTCATCACGCTGCTCAATGCTCTCTTGCCAGAACAAGCGGCCTGACGGGCAGGATCAGACCCTGCAGGCAAAGTAGGATCGCGCGAAGAAGCGCCACAGGCCTGATCGCAGGAACGAAACGACGCGTGCCCGTTCTCTGGCCCGACTCACGGAGGTGGTCACGCATGTGCGTTTTGCGCAAGGCCGGACACGCGCTGCCCGTCGTAGCCCCATCAAGCATCTGTTTCGACCATGCTGGGCCCGAACGGGCCAGGCAAAACAGGGCGGCGGCAACCAGCGACCCGCGTGACCTTTGGTAAGGCGGCATGGACGCGGGTGCATGAAACTTTGCCATGCGGTGGGTCGTGTGCGCCATGCCGTGCCTCCAAAACTCCTGACCCGCGCGCCCGGTCTGCCTTCCTCAAAGGGATCAGGCACACCACCCAAAAGCCGCCGGCGCGGTGAGCGGAAGCCAAAGCAATCCCAAGCCTGCGATGCGACCGAAGCATTCAGCCAATCGCATGGGAAAGCCATGTAAACGCACAGCAGGGTTCTGAACCAGTGCCCGTAGTGTTATTTACTGTTACTTCAGTCCGGGTGCCGCAGCGATCTCGGAAATGGCCTCGCTTGTATCTCTACGCTCACCGATGAGCCGAGACAGTTCCTTGCCGCAGGAAAGCCCCGCCTCTTGCAGACCGGACACGAGTTTTTCAATCACTGCGGGATGGACGTTGCGAGCCTCGAGATCGCGCCCAACCTTGTCGCCATAATCGGGATCGAGCGCCAGCAGGCTGTGCAAGGCTGCCTGCGCGTCTTTGGTGCGACCAAGCTTAGTCGCCGAGATTGCCACCATCAGGTGAGGATAAATGACGCCTGGCACATGGATCCTCCACGCTTCCGACATCGCCGTATCGTACCGTCCATGAACATAATGCCAGATCGACAAGCCAACCCGATACCCGCTGTGCAGTGCCGGATTCTGCCTGAAAGCCTTGTTGATCAAGCCAACGCCTTTGTCCCAATTTCCCCGAAGTGCTTCCCTTAGTCCAAGCTCTGCCGTGACTTCTGTATCGTTGGGGTTCAACGCATAGCTCGTCTCAAGTGCCTCGATCGCGCTATCTGCTTGCCCGCTGAACCAGCACGCCACACCGAGCGCAAAGTAGCCACGGCTCGAATTCGGCGAAAGATGGATCGCACGATGGGCCAGGGCAATGGCCCGACGCAGCGGGTTGAGGGGGGTTGCAAGACCGACCAGCCCGAAGCGAATGATGTTCGAGTACGTCAACGACAGGCAAACGAAGGCCTCGGCATAGTGCGGATCGGAGATGATTGCCCTTTCAAGACCAAGACGGACCGACTCGAGCTGATCGTGCTCGAAAGTGCGCCAATAGGTGTGAAAGCGGATCACGCTCTCCAATGCGGAGCTGTTATCGGACCCACTCGCCGTGCTGGTGCGGGATTTGTGGCTGAAGATCGCGCCCGAGGGCTGCACAATGGCCCGCACGATATGATCCGCGACCTCGGTCCGGATCTGTATCATGCTTGATGTCGCAAGGTCGCGCTCGACGTAGCCGGACCAGATGTATCGCCCACTTTCGGCATCCATCAGCAACGCCTCGACATAGAGGCGGCCATCGGCCAATCCCACGGCCCCTGTCAGTACGAAATCCACCCCTTGCCTTACCCGCTGTGCCGCGAGATCCGGGCCGGCAAGCGGTCCCGAAACCGGATCAGAACCAGCCACTGTCAGTTCGCTGAACCGCGTCAGGCCGACAATGATGTGGCGAGAGATGCTGCGTGCAAATCCGATGGCTGCGTCTTCAGTACTCTCGACGTCGAAATCGACGACACGCACCGAAGGGAGATGCACCTGTTTGGGCGGCACTTCCGGCGCCGGCAGGTTTGGTTCCGCCTGCTGTTCAGTATCGAGCTGGGCGTCCTCACTGTGGGAAAAGCTGGGTACGTAGGATCCGATGGGGATCGTGATCCGGATCGGATCGCCCTGGCCGGACGTGAGATAGTAGTGCTCGAGCGAGCGTCGCATCCTGCCGGCTTCGATACGAACGATTGCATCCTGCTGTGGATCGAAGTCGTCATCTCGGCCAAAGACCGATGTCGCGATGCTGTAGGCCTTGATCCGATCGGCCCGGCCCTCGACCGTCTCTTCAACAACATATTCGAGGAAGCGCCGATTTCTTTCCGAAGCATCAAACTCTCCGGAAGACAATATTCGTGTCAGTTGGATCCGGACGGCCTCCGGATCACACGACGTCCCAGTCCGTATCAGAGGCTTTTGCGTTTGCATTGGCGATCTCCGATCCAGTCTCAGTCAAATCGCTTCGATCATGCAAAGTCAACACATCTTCGGGCAAGGCGTTTCATCCGATACGCCCGGCCCACTTATGGTCAGTGCCCGCCACCAAGCACCAGCGTCTTGACCGGCAGGATAACAGCCTGGATGCGCAGAAGCATCGCGTGCACGAGGCCGGTCGCGTCGATCGCGTGCAGCAGAAAGGCCTGGAATGTTCCGAGTTCAGGATCCTGCAGCGCTTCGTGATTGCTTGTGTAGGCGTTTGCCGAGCAACTGCCACCGCGTGGCAGACCGTCAAGCTGACCTTCAAAGATCGGCTCCATGACAACCGTGATCGTGCCCGGCCCGGACAACTGCTCGATCCCGATGAGCTGATCCGAGGCCCTGATCTGGCCGCTGGCAATGACGTCCTGCACCTCGGTGATCACGACCGGGACAATCTGCCATGGCTTCGCGATGCACGTCACCTCGCCGACCATGCCGACCTTCAACACGTTTGCCTCGATCTGTCCGAAACCGGCGACCAGGCCGGTGACTCTACCGTCCGGAACAAGGACGCCGGCGGGACGAAGCATCGGGTTGACAACGTCGCCCTTGCGCAAGGCGAACTGCTGGACAAGACCATCGGTCCCGGCGACCACTGTTGTGCGCGTCAGCGCGACCTCTGCCTGTGCCACTTCGGAGTTTGCGGTTTCCAGTTTGGCAGGCAACTCGATCTCAAGCTGCGCCTTCACCGCGTCGCGCCCCGCCTCAGAGGCCACCAGCGCGGCCTGTTGCGCTTCTACCCTGACCTGAGCCTGCTCGACATCGCGCTGAGCTATCGCGTCCGAGTTGCGGATGAAGAGTGCCGCGCGCGTCTCGAGTTCATCCTCGGCTTGCTTGAGGTTCGCCCGCGCCTGCGCAATCCCGGCCTCGGCCGCCGCCAGATCTGCATTGGCACGCGCGCGGACCGCTTCAAGCTCGGCAAGGCGCGCCTGCGCCGTCTGCAGTTCGGCCTGCTGGGTCGCATCATCGAGGCGAAACAGCGGATCGCCCGCCTTCACGCGCTGGTTTACCTCGACGAAGGTCTCGGCCACCCGGCCGCTGTTTTCGGGCAGGATCGTAACCGTGCGAAAGATGGCATTCGCAGATGAGGTCGAGGGGTGGAAATAAAAGATCGTCGTGATCAGGCTGATCGTCAGGATCAGGCACAGGGTGATCCCCCAGCGCAACTCGAACCACACGGAAAACAGCGTGATCTCATGGCCAAACCGCTTGCCCTGGACGAAACGGCGAAAGAGATAATCCGGCAGGATGGTCAGCATCGAGCAGAGCGTAAGTTCTAGCATTGTTCAACCACCATGCGGTTTTTGTGCTGTTTCTGGCAGCGGGGCAGGCGCCGTTTCGTGGGGCGCGGCTGTGGCGACGAGCGTGACCTCGGGTGCCGCACGACTTCTTCCAGCCATCGTTCCCAAGGATTTCGCCATCGACGTCAGCGGTGTCGTGAAATCCGGCAAAGGCACCAGGGCAAGCAAAAGCCCGGCAACCCAGAACAGGTGGTTGTGGGTGAACAGCGCCAACAGGGCGAGAACGGCCACAATCTCGAACTGGATCTTTTGTCCGCTATGCGCAAGCTGCTCGGGCAAGGAGTGCAACTTGAAGTAGAACACCCCAATGCCGATCACCGCAAGCACGATGAGCAGAACCATCGACCAGAAAAGGACGTCCGTCTGGCCTGGTGGCGTGACAAAGAAAGGAAAGTGCTCTGGCGCGACAGAGTGAATCTTCAACCCCACAGACTCTGTCATTTCAAGTGCCCCTTCCTGAGCTCGCTTCGTCCCACACAACAATCACACCGCCAGCGGCATTACTCTGTTGCCTGTGCGCGGGTCAACCCGCGTGAGTCAACCAACCTGGCTCCGGACCTGCGGATGACTGCCGGGAGACCCCAAGCACCCAGCGCGCAAGACAAGACGCAAAAGGCTCGGCCACCGAACCTCGTGCTTACACACACCCATGAGACAGCTTCCCTGATTGGCCGCAAGTCCGTTACGGTAACGTACTTCAAAACCGTCTGCGCAGATGCTGAACTGGTCGTGTAGCAGTTTCGGAGGCCCGACTGGAAATGGCGAAGAAGACGCCGCCGGATTTCGGGCTTATCATCAAGCGGTATCCTCGCAAGTCAGCGCTTGTGCGCCGATTGCTGCTACAGGATCCTGATTTTCGTCAACTGTGCGAGGATTATCTTACTGTCATGCAGATGATCGTGGATGTCGACTCGAAGACCTCAGCGGGTTCGCGGGACTCGCGGACAGAGTATGCAAACCTGGCCTCTGCACTTGAACTCGACATTTCCCGGGCCTTGCTGCAGTTCAGTCACGACAAGACGCCATGAACCACATGCGAACAGCCCTGTGTCCGTCATGACCGGGTTTCTGGATCCGATCCTGCAAATTTCCCTCGTCGTCTTCATGGCGGGATCGCTTCTGGGAATGGGACTTACCCTTCAGCTCAAGGATGCACGGACGGGTCTGGCCGACCTGCGCTTCGGCATGCTTCTGCTCGCGCTCGGCTTCCTGTTGGGGCCGGCTGTGGCCGCGGCATTGTCCTGGCTCCTGCGCCTCGACCCGGCCTATGCCTCAGGTCTGATGTTGCTGGCGTTGACGCCTTGCGCGCCGTTCCTGTCGACAGTCGTCGAACGTGCCGGAGGAGACAGAACGCGCACGGCGGCAGCCCTTCTTGTCACGGCCCTGGGAACGATCCTGCTGTTGCCTGTCGTCGTCCCGGTCGCAATCGCTGGACTGAGTGTTGATGCCTGGACAATCGCGCAACCGCTGCTGCTTATGGTTTTCTTGCCGCTGGCGATCGGGATGCTGCTTTTGCGAACGGCCCCGATCCTTGCAGGACGCATTCTGCCCACGGTGAAAGCCGTCACGAGCATCGCCGCAATCATCATGCTTGCACTCTGCGCCGTCATTTACAGCAAGGGTTTCCTCGACGCCGTGGGAACGCGGGCCATCGCCGCACAGATCCTGTTCTTCGCGATTGTTACATCAACCGCCTACGCCTTTGGAGCCGGGCTTACGCCTGATCGGCGCAGCGTCTTGACCTTGGGGATCTGCACCAGAAACGTTGGTGCTGCCCTTGCCCCCCTGTTTGCAACGACCGGATCCGACGAACGTACGGTCGTGATGATCGTTCTGGGCGTTCCGCTTCAGTTGATCTTTGCCTTTGCCGCGGCGAGGTGGCTTGCCGGGCCAAAGGAAGACCGCGGGGTCGTGCCGTGACAATTCGGTTGTCGTTTTGCCGTTGAAAGGGGTTGCCTGACCTTGTGTGCCGATGTCGCCCCGTCAGCTGACCACTCAAGCAAGATTGGGTGACTATCAAAGGCACCACGCTCGCTGGTTCAACAGGGTGCATACCGCAGCCGTATCGAGGCGGTTTTTGCGAACCACCATGGCGGATGGATCAAGGAAGTTCGCAACCGCTCATGCGCGGAGACGCTGCACGCAGCGTCCCCGTTTCTGTCAGCACTCGGTCACTCGGTCGTGACGGGGCGCCAGCCGTCACCGGGATCGTAGCTGTCCATCGCGCCTGCAACTTCGAGTGTTTCTTCGCCCAGATCAGCTTCATAGATGATGCCGTTCTCGCCGATAAGGAAGGACATCACGCCCGTTTCGCCCGGTTCGGCAGGAAAGGCGAGAATCGCGTGGCCCGCCACCATATTGCCGTTCACCTTGTAGTCCATTGCCCCGCCTGGTGCGGCAGGGCCCTGGCGTGTCAGGATGCGGTAGTAGTAGCCGAGGTAGGGCTGAGGCGGCTGATCCACCCCGTCGATCGAAATGCCGTCCGCTGAGGCTTGCGCGGCGAACCCACCGACCGGGCTGAGGGGCTCGCCCATGTCTTCAGGCCAATAGAGCCCGTTGCGCTGGCCCGGATCCGACAGGATCGCGTCGGCGAATTCCATGACGCCATCGCCATCATAGTCGACACGACGATAGGCGGCCTGGACCTCGACCGCGCGGCGCATCAGCGCAATCACGTCCAGTTCGTTCTCGCCGATGCGGCGATCGAGGATTTCTTCGCGGGCTGCGGCAGGATCAAACTGCCAGCCGCCTTCTACGGCCACCAGCGTCACAGGAAAGGGCCAGCGCGAGCGCCCGACCTGCAATTCCTTCCGGCCTTCTCCATCATCGACAAGCTCGGCGAAGTGGGCGTAGGCGGCAAGGAATTCCTTGCGCGCTTCCTCATCCTCCTTGTCGTCGTTCGACGAGATCAGATCGTCGGACTCTGGCCCAAAGACGGTGAGCAGAGCAGCGCGATCGCGAGCAGTCAGGGCTTGGACAAAGGACGTGACCGCCTCTTCCGGTGAGGCGTAGGTCGCTGGCTCGGCCAACGCCGACGTGGTCGTCAGGAGCCCCGCGAGGGTTGCCCATTTCAGCAGCAATGAGATCTTCATGTCAGCGCCTCCCCCCACGACTTGACCCGCCTCGGGACGACGAAGCCTTGGCCCGCGATCCGCTGGACGGCTTGTAAGACGGCGACCGGCTGGCGCTCGACTTCTTGCTTCCTGCCGACGACGGCCGCGAGGTTGACTTTGGCTTGGAAACCTTGGGCTTCGCGGCTGCGGATCGATTGGCGGCGGGCTTGGCCGCAGGGCTGGTGCGCTTGGGCGCGGCACCTGCTGCTGGGCGGGTGGACGGCTTGCCAACCCGATCGCCCTTCCCCGTGGCAGCCGGAAGTGTTGCAACGCTGCCGCCTGCTGCGGTCTGGCGCGATATCTTTTCGCGCGCTGCGTCACGGCTGGCGTTGGATGGCTTGAAGTTTCCCTCTTTGCCGTTCTGCAACCGATCGCCGCTGACGTCACCCAAACGCCCACTTTCAAGCGGCGGGCGGGTCGAGGGCCGGTTCAGTGCCCCGCCTGCGATGCCCCCAGCCACGCCGCCTGCGACGGCACCCCCCAAGGCGCCATCCCCCCGGGCGCCTTCGCCCAAGTTGGTGCGGTCGATGTTGCCGCTTCCTATGTTGATCCCGTTATCGATGTTGATGTCGCCATCCCAGTCGATCTCGTTTCCACCGCCTGGCCTGTCGCCATCCCAGTAGTCGTTCCAGTCGTTGTCCCAATCGTCGTCGAAGATCTCGTCGATCAGGATGGCGCTGCCCCAGACGATTGCACCTGTCGCCAACCAGTCGTCCCAGTTGTCATCATCGGTCACATAAACCGGGGTAGACGGTGCTGGCTGGGTATAGACCGTGTCGGTGTATTGCGGGACATAGACCACTTCGGGATTGGCCGTCGAGATCGAGATAGTGCCCGTTTCACTTTCCTCGACTGTCATCGCGGCATTGTCTTCGAGATAACCGTTCAACTTGGCCTGCGCGCGGAGCCGCTGCAGCGAAGCAAGGCTGTCATCCGTCTGCGCGATCAGCGCGTTGCCGGTCATCTCGGTCCAGTCGATATGCTCGACCATGCGACCGATCAGATCGGGAAAGCCTGCTGCAAGTCCCTTGACGGGCTCGGGCCAGTCCTGCGCGGCGATCAGGTCGGACAGATCCTGTGGCGACTTATCCTTGTTCTTCTGAATGAAAAGATCAGCCTTGACCACGTCGATGGGATAGGTGGCCGACAACAGAACCTGCGCAAGCAGCGCATCGGGATAAAGCGCGACCGGTGCGAAAAGCTCGTCCAGCGCGTCAGCCCCCAGAAGCCCCTCTTCTACCGGTGCAGCACCGTCGACAGGCGCGGCCTCGGTGGACGGTGCGGCCGGTTCGGTAGGCGCAGCCGTTTCCTGGGCCCAGAGCCTGGGCACAAGCAGACCCGGCGCTGACAGGGCGGTTGCCGCCAGCAGCGCCGCGACCGGCCCCAAGGTTTGCAAGCGGATCATCTGGCCCCCCCTCAGCTATGACAAAACGAGCATCTGCTTTAGTCTTTCACCTTTCAACACGACTTGGGAAGCGTAACTGTTACTAACCCCCCATGAAGGCCGTATTCCCGGATGACTGATCGCCCTCGATGATCCTGGACACTATGCGCGATCCAGATCGACCAGTTTCGGCACAAAGCTGATACCCCAAGCGACCAGCACCCCGAGAATGGTTTCGGCGAATCGCTGCGCTGCATAGGCCCAGGGTTCGGCCGCGTAATCGAGCATGACGATGCCACAGATGTAGCCTGCAACGCGCGCCCCGTCCCCCGCACCAAACAGCGATCCGGCCAGCATCGCCACGATGACGCCGATGCCGACTGCCGCTGGTCCCGGCCCAAGAAGTTGGGACAGAACCGCACCGCAAAGCGCGCCGATGATTGTAGCGAAAACCCGGCGAAGCCCGAGGCGCTGGCATTGTGCCGGTGAAAGGTCGGTCACGATCACGGCGGCGATGAAGGCATAGATCGGGTGCTCGAACCCCAGGAGAGAGGCGATCCATGTGGCGACGCCTCCCGCGAGTCCGGCACGGAAGGCAAGCTGAGCTGCAGGCAGTGGAACCGGACTCTTCATGGCCTCAGATCAATCCAGACTGTCTGCAATACAGCGCCGCGCCTGCGAGGGGATGGGAACCGCAGCAGTTCCAGTGACCGAACACCGTCTTCATTGCCCGGGTTCTGGCCTGTTGCCGGGCACCTGACCGCCGTAGCTGGAGCAGGGCGCAGGGATGAGGGGAAATGCCCTGTCTGCAACACGGCATTTCCAGTCGATTCACGTCAAACAATCAGCAGCACGATCACAAGGCCCCAGAGCGTCAGCAGGGTGTTGCTGACTGCGTAGGGTACCGTGTACCCGAGCATCGGAACATCGGACTTTGCGACTTCACCCACCATGGCGACCGAGGCGGTCGAGGTGCGCGCGCCGCCGCAGCAGCCAAGGTTGATCGCCGGATCGAAGCGGAACAGGTATTTCCCGATCAGCGGGGCAAGGACCATCGGCATACCTGTCGCGAAAATCCCCCAGAAAAAGATCCCGAAGCCCGCTTCCTTGAGGCCCGCGATGAAGGTGGGTCCGGAGGAAATACCAACGATCGCGATAAAGACATTGAGGCCCACCGAGTTCATGAACCACAGGGTCGGTTGCGGGACGTTGCCGATCTGCGGCTTCACGGTGCGCAGCCAGCCCACGAAGATGCCCGCAATCAACGCGCCGCCCGAGGTCGAAAGCGTGATCGGAACGCCACCAATGGGCAGGACATAGGCACCAATCAGACCGCCTACCAGTATGGCGAGGCCGACCAGCACCATGTTGGTGACAGTCTGGGGTCTGTCGGCAAAGCCGGCGGCATCGACGAAGCGCTGCACGTTGGCCTTGGTGCCCGCCACCCGCAGGATGTCGCCGCGGTTCAACTTTGTCTGTGTGAGCACGGGGATATTCACTGCCGCCGAGCCCCGGCGGATGGTGTTCAGGAACACACCCCGTGTGTAAGGCAGCTCGGCAACCTTGGCGAGGGTCATGCCATCCAGCTCTTTTGCCGTCACCAGGACGTCGACGGCCTCGACCGGGACGTCGAGCAATTCGGTGTCGTCGACCTCATCGCCCTCGCCGAGTTTCCCGACCAGAACCTCGCGCCTGCCCGATACCGCAACCACATCTCCAGCTTTCAGGATCGTCTCGGGCGTTACAGGCACGATGACACCACCGCTGCGGATCCCCTCGATGAAGATCCGCTCGCCATCGACCATCCGTTCCGCCTGCGCCACGGTCACTCCGGTGGCCTTGCCATGCTCCTTGATCCGGAAAGCCCTGAGTTCCCGCGGACGGCGCGCGCTGATAAAGGCGGAGGCAGGAGCACCGCCCGACATCTCGCGCTCGTAACGCGCACATTCTGCAACGAGGTCGATGTTCAGGATCTTTGGGCCGAGGAAGGCGAGGATCCAGCCGGTGCCGACCGTCCCGAAGAGGTAGGTAATGGCATAGGCGACGGGGATCAGGTCAAGCTCGGCCTTCGCCTGTTCTGGCGTCAGGCCTGAGGTGTTGATCGCGTCGGTTGCCAGCCCGATCGAAGCCGAGATCGTTTGCGCGCCAGCCATCAGACCCGCTGCAAGCCCCGGACCATAGCCCGAAACGATCGCCGCAATGTAGACCGCCAGCAGACACAGCACCGAAACAACAACCGCGAAGAGGGCTTGCGGCGCCCCATCCGTCGCGATGCCTCGGACAAACTGCGGACCGACGCCAAAGCCGACTGCGAACAGGAACATGATGAAGAAGATCGATTTGACCTGGCCAGAGATCTCGATGCCGAGCTGGCCAATGAGGATCCCGGCGAGAAGCGTTCCGGTGACAGCGCCGAGCGTGAAGCTGCCAAATCGGATCGCCCCGACATAGTAGCCGACTGCGAGCGTGAAGAAGATTGCCAACTGCGGATTGGCGCGCAGCGTTTCGACAATGTAATCCAACATCTGGGTGTCTCTCTCTTCGTTGGAGATCAGGTCGGCAGGACAGGCGCCCTGCCGACCGCGCCGCCTGCCTTACTTGCCGCCGCGACGTTTCAGGCGGTCTGGTTTGATCAGCTTCAGTCCCTTGGCCGCCTCGTACCCGTGGATTTCCTTCACATCGAGTTTGCGCATGAAATCGATGGTTTCCTGCGTCAGCACCTGACCGGGCACCATGATCGGAAAGCCCGGCGGGTAGGGAATGACGAAGGTCGCCGAGACAAGATCCGGGCCCTTGGCAAGGCGCCCGTCAATCTCGGGTCCGTTCAGGGCAACGTATTCGCAGGATGTTTCGTCATAAGCGATGAAGAAGGCCGTCCGCATGTCGCCTTCTGACGTCAGTTTGCCCGCATCACCCCGGAAGGCGTCGTGGAAATGGCTGAAGTTCGGCAGATCGGGCACGTCATGCATCAGGCTTTTGGTGCGGGCGGCGAAGGCAGCCTTCGCCCCGGCCCCGCCATTCTTGAGACGCCCCTCGATCTCGGTGCAGATCTCAACCAGCACACGGACCAGATGGGCGATATCGCTGCGGGTGTTGTTGATGTTGGATTGCAACAGCACCGAGTTGCGCGAGGTCTTGTTGACCTGAATGTCGAACCGGCTTGCAAGAATGCCCTTGAACTGCGTTCCGTCGAAGCCGGCCGTGCCACACACCAGCGTCATGCGGGTTGGATCGAGGTAGAACTCGTCCTCGCGCATCGAGGTGATGACATCCGCCCAAGTAACGCCTGGCGTCAGATAGTCGACAAAGCCAGACTTCCGAAACTCGTCAGGAATCATATCATTGGCCCCCAGGACCCGGAAGTACTTGGAGATCAGGGGGTGCGCGTTGATGATCATGCGGATCTTCAGCGCGATCGAGATCGCGTTCATTACAAGTCCATAGCCCTCAAGCTCCATCTGGCGCCGCGCCACATCGAGCGAGGCGATCAGTTGCTGGTTGGGGCTGGTCGAGGCATGGGTAAAGATTGCCTCGTGGAACTGGCTTTCGACCTTGCCGAAATCCACATCGTGTACCAAGACCATCGATCCCTGGCGGATGGCCGACATTGATTTGTGGGTGGAGTTGGTCTGGTAAACCCGCAGGCGGACCTTGCGCGGATCAGGGATCAGGCGCGTCGACATCAGCTTGTCACGCGACGGCTTTGCTCCAATTTCCTTTTGCTGCGCGTCATAGGCGGCGACAGAGGCCGGATCGAGCAACCATGCCTCGATCGCATCTGCAGCCCCCATCGCCGTTCGCGGGCGCAGGAAGGGCGACCAATGGGCAAAGCCCGACCATGCCTCGTCCCACAGGAAGATCAGATCGGGCTTGATGGCAAGGCATTCCTCCATCACACGCCGGGTGTTGTACATGTGCCCATCGAACGTGCAGTTGGTCAGATCGAGCATCTTGACCCTGTCAAGGCGCCCTTCCTCGCGCAGGTCAAGCAATGCCTTCTTGGTCGCAGCCAGGGGCACTGCGCCGTACATTGAGTACTGCGTCAGTGGGAACGCCTCGACATAGAGCGGTTGGGCCCCGTTCAGAACCATCCCGTAGTGGTGCGACTTGTGGCAGTTGCGGTCGACGATCACGATGTCGCCTTGCGCAACGAGCGCCTGCACGACCATCTTGTTTGATGTCGAAGTTCCGTTCGTCACGAAGAATACATGGTCTGCGCCAAAGGCACGCGCGGCCATGTCCTGTGCTTTCTTGATGTTGCCCGTCGGCTCCAGCAGGCTGTCGAGGCCGCCCGTGGTCGCGCTGCTTTCGGCAAGAAACAGGTTTATTCCGTAGAACTCGCCCATGTCCCGGATCCAGTCCGACCGGAAAACAGACTTGCCGCGCGCGATGGGTAGCGCGTGGAAGGTGCCGATCGGGCGTTGCGCATACTTCTTGAGGTTGTCGAAGAACGGCGTCTCGTAGCGCTCCTGGATCCCTTCCAGGATCGCAAGATGCAGTTCCAGCATCTCTTCGACGGCGTAGAAGATGCGGCGCGCACAAGCTGCCGCCGGATCGGAGGCGAGCTTTTCAACTTCACGGTCCGACGTGACGTAGATATCCAGATCAGGCCGGACGCCTTTCAGCACCCCGGCGAGTTTCAGGGCCGAGTGTTCTTTGGGAAGCTTGCCGATGGTCTGGTCGATGATCCGCCGCAGGACCGGCGCATCATGTCTGGACCGAAGCGGGACGCCTTCGGACACGATCACGGCAAACACTTTGGGATTGACGATGGCCGCACAGATCGCGTCTTCGAAGCTGCCAACGATGACGGGTTCATAGATGAAGGAATCCTCGACGCGGCGCAGCCGCCGCATCTCGGCGCAGATCGCAGGCCAGCGCGACGGGGGCTGCGGACTGACGAGCAACACTTCAAAATAGGGCCTGCGGGTATCACGTCCGGCAATGACAGATGGCAGCAGTTCCGGAAGCGCATCGCTTGCCTCGGCGCCACCATCGGTCTCGGCCATCTGGGTGTAGCGGCCGGTCAGGATCGCATCGGCATACTGGCGCACCATATCGGCCACGACGGCCGCTTCGCCCGCCGCGATCTTGTCGCGCAACCGGTTCATCAGGCGAATCCCGGGGAAGGCATGGAATTCCTCGATGATCGAGATTTCAGTCAGTGCCTTCTCAGTCGCAGCCTTGCTGCCGTGCCCTGCCGCCCAATCCTCGGCAGCTGTAAGAACGTCGCGCCAATGGTCCGAGCGCGCAGAATGCATGGTAAAAAAGGAGTCGATACGATCGTTCTGTGGCATGATATTCTCCTGACTTGTACCGCGATGGACGTCCGGGGAAAAATGCACCTGATGACATCAGCGCGCGTTCCGCAGTCACCGCCAACCCACGTTGCAGCATAACTTGAGACGGCCCAAAAAGATGGCCGGCTATGTTTCTAACATGTTACGGACGTGAGCAGGTTCAGGCCAAGGGCTGGGGCAGAAGATAGAGCGTCAGCGCGAAGATGGCGTAAACCATCAGCATCAGAACGCCAAGGAACCAGGCCGAACGGCCGCCGGCGGTCACGATCGCCGCCGTCAGCACGGCGATGAAGATCATGACCACTGCCCCGTGCCAGAACTGCAAGGTCATCGGGGTAGGCCCAAGCCAATAGCTGAGCAGTACCAGAACGGGGGCGACGAACAGCGCGATCTGCGCCGAGCTGCCAAACGCGATGCCCACGCTCAGGTCGAGGCGGTTCTTGGCAGCCGCCGAAAACGCCGTTGCCATCTCGGCGGCTGCCCCGACCAGCGCGACGATCACGAAGCCCACGAAAGCCGGCGATATCCCGAGCGTCTCGGACGCACCGGTCAGCGAGCCCACAAAGACTTCGCTGACCAGCGCCACGATCACTGTGACGCCCCCAAGTGTTGCCAGCGCGACCGGGATGGGCCACGGAGTGCCGTCTTCTTCGCCATGCGCAGCGGCCGAGAAGAATTCGCGATGCGTGCCAAGCGAGAACAGCAAGCCAAGGCCATAGGTCACGATCAGCAGGATGGCGACGCCAAGGCTCAACGTCTGCGTCACTTCCATCTGGTCCACGGCGGTGATGGCCGAAGGTACCATCAGGCCGAAGCCCGCGATGAACAGCATCCCCAGTTGCAATCGGGCGTTGGGAAGATTGTACTCCTGCACCCTGTGCCTAAGCCCGCCGATCAGGAAACAGGCCCCCATCATGAAAAGGGTGTTGGTCACGATCGCACCGACAAGCGAGGCCTTTACAAGCACATACTCGCCCGCCCGAAGCGCAGTGAGACAGATGATCAGTTCGGTCAGATTGCCCAGCGTCGCGTTCAACAATCCGCCCACCGCATCGCCGGTTCTGGCGGCAACCGCCTCGGTTGCGAGACTGAGGAGTGCTGCAAGCGGCACGATCGCAATGACGGACAGCACAAACAGCAGCGTATGGCGTTCCGGCGCAAAATGCTCGCCAACAAGCGGAACCGGGGCGAAAACGAGCAACCACAAGAGCTTGCTGTCGCGGATGCTTGCCAGGAGTTGCGCCATTCTGTCTATGCCCTTGCCTTTGTCGTTCAATGCACCGTCAGCCTGCGGCCACCGGCGTGATGGCGAAGAATGGAAGCGCCAGAAAGCCTTTGGCGATGAACGCGTTGGCCAGGTCGACGAAGAACGAGCCAGCGAGTGTGATCAAGAGAAACGCCTTGGGTGATGGCCCATAGCGCTTGGCGACTTCATCCATCGTCCCCATTGCAACCGGCATCGAGGCAAGTCCGAAGCCAAGGAAACCACCGACCGTGACCGCCGCATCATAGTCGCGCCCAAGCAACCGGAAGAGAACGAAGTAGGCAACCCCAACGGTCACGCCGATCTGGATCAGTACGTTCAGCGCAAGGGGCACGATGATCTGGGCCACCGAGATCAGCGGCGTCGCCATCAGCGCGGTGACAAGGAAAAGCTGCAGCGCCATCGCACCGCCCCGCTCGATTGGCGCGAAATCAAGCTTGAAACGGAACAGGTCCGACAGGTTGGTGATGATCACCCCGGCAATCATCGCAGACAGGAACCCGGGCAGCACGATACCCGCGACGCGGCCGTACTCGTTGATCTTTTCGCCCATGAACACAGCTGTCGCGATGACGAGCACACCGGCCAGGAGGCGCTCGGTGGTGCTGGCATCAGGATCGGACACCGCCGTTTCGTCCGGGATTGCAAAGGTCACGTCGTCCGGCTTTGCAGAACTGCGCAACTTGTGACGGCGGATGATCCATCCCGTCACAGGCCCTGCGACCAGTGCGCCAGATACGATCGCGAGCGTGGAGGCGCCGACGCCAACGAGGGCTGCATTGGCCAGGCCTTCCGCCTCAAGCTCGCTGGCCCATGCCATCGCCGTTCCCGGCCCTCCGACGAAGGAAAGCGATCCGATGAGGACGCCGAATGCCGGATGCGCCCCCCAAAGCACGGCGAGCGTTGCTCCGCCTATGTTCTGCGCGACAAGCGCGACTACGGTGACGAGGCAGAGGATCAGCAGGGGCTTGCCGCCGGCTTTCAGGGCATGAAGCTTGGCAGAAAGCCCAATGGACGTGAAGAACACCAAAAGCAGCGCATCGCGCATGCGCGAACCGAAGGTGACATCTATGTCAAAGTAGACCTGCCCAAGCAGGACCAGCGTTGCGACAATGGCAGCACCGACCACGGCATTCGGAATATCGAGTTTTGACAGCATCGGGATGGATCGTCGCAGCCATCCGCCGACGAAGAGGGCGACGATCGCAATGATGAGGGTCTGGAGTTCGCTCAGTTCGATTTTCCAGATGTCTACGCCACCCATGCTGCCCTCTTGCTGACAATCCCATGCTCCGAGAGTGATCCGATGAAGCAAAACGCAAACGCGTGTTTCTCAGAATGCCACATCGGACGGGCCTGCGATCAAGTACGTTACATGGGTTAACACATTCAATCTCTCGGAAAAATCCAAGCGATGTTAGAAAAGGATTGGAAAACGATGCTAGAAGGGAACGTGATCCAGACCATTGTGCAACGTTTCTTTGGAACGAGAGGGTTCATCATGATGCTCTGTCATCGAAACGGCCTCACATGCGAGGCTGTCTTGTCAGCCGCGATCGCGCTGGTGCTTGGTGGCACTGTCCTGCATGCCCAGGATCTGCCGAAGATCGAAACAACGTTCGCAAACGGCGGCACGCTCCGTTTCTATGGTCAGATCAACAAGGGCGTTCTGTCTTACGATGACGGGCAGGAAACCGAAAGCTACGGCCTGATCGACAACGACAACTCGAACACCCGTTTCGGACTGACCTATTCCCAGGATTTCGCCGAGACCTGGACCTATCTCGGCACGATCGAGGTCGGCTACGCTCCGTTCTCAACCAGCAACACGAGCATACTGCAGCAATCCCCCCCCTCGTCGGCCTATGATTTCACCAACGCCAATATCCGCAAGATCGACAACAAGTTCAGCAGCCCCCGCTATGGCAGCTTCTGGATCGGCCAGGGCGACATGGCGTCGAACAGCACGGCCGAGGTTGATCTGTCGGGGACAACCGTCATCGGGTATTCCTCGGTGGCCGACACGGCCGCCGGGCAGCTTTTGCGCCAATCCGACGGCGGGCTGTCCAACATCAAGATCAAGGACGCCTTCACCAACTACGATGGTCTCTCGCGCAAGGTCCGTATTCGCTATGACACACCCCTGTGGTCGGGTTTCGGCCTGCGCACCTCATATGGACGCGATCTTTTGTCCGATGATGAGGACGTTCGGGAGCAGGATCTCTATGACATCGCAGCGACCTACGAGGGCGAGTTTGACGACTTCAAGGTCGTGGCGCAGACCGCCTACTCGTGGAAGGGCAGCGACATCACGATCTTCAGCGCGTCAGGATCCGTCCTGCACATGCCGACAGGGCTGAGCGTTACGGCAGCCGCAGGCGGGCAGGACAAGGATGATGTCTCCGGGTCCTACGGGTACATCAAACTCGGCTGGCAAGGCGACCTTGTCCCCTGGGGCAAGACGGCGATCGCGGTTGACTACTATGGCGGGTCAGACATCGCGGCGGACGGATCTGACAGCGAGTCCTACGCGTTGTCGGTCGTCCAGAACATCCCGCGTTACAACACCGAACTCTGGTTGACGTGGCGCGCCTACGACTACTCCGAAGCCGACACCGATTTCGACAGCGCCTCGGCCTTCTTTGCCGGGGCCAGGTTCAAGTTCTAGCGTTCTGTCAGCTTCAGTTCGATCCGCCGGTTTTGTGCCCGCGCTTCGGGACTGTCGCCTGCAGCGACAGGGCGATATTCTCCAAACCCGGTCGCTGCCATCCTTTCGGGCGGGAACCCCAACGCTTCCTGCATGTAGCGCACCACGGCCAGCGCCCGCCCCTGGCTCAGTTCCCAGTTGTCGCGAAATTCGCCCGTTCCCGACAGGGGCACGTCATCGGTATGGCCGTCAACCCGGATGATCCAGTCGATGGATGGCGGGATCTGCCCCGCAATATCGCTCAACGTCTCGACCACCCCGGCAATCTGCGCCCGCCCTTCGGGGGCCAGATCTGCCGATCCCGGCTGGAACAGAACTTCCGACGAAAACACGAAGCGATCCCCGACAATCCGCACCCCCTCGCGCCCGGCAAGCAGGTCGCGCAACTGCCCGAAGAATTCGGACCGGAACCGCTCCAACTGCTTGGCCTCGTCCTGCGCCTCGCGCGCCTCGGCCGCCAGCCGGGCGGCCTCTACCTCCAGCCGCTTGCGTTCGGCTTCCTCCAGTTCAGCCCGCCGCCGCTGTTCGCCCGCAACCTGCGCAAGGGCCGAGTTCAGCTGCCCCCCCAGCGTCTCGATCTGCACCTGCGCCGCCACGTCCTTTTCTGCGGCCGCATCCAGCAAACCCTGAAGCACCCCCAACTGCGAGGTCAACTGCGCGATCTGCTCGTTCAACAGCGCCACGCGGCGCGCACTTTCGCTTGACGCCGCCTTCTCTTGCGACAGCGCTGCTTCTGCGGCGGCAAGCAACCCTGCCCGTCGTTCAGCCTCGGTCAACTGCCGCTCGGTCTCGGATTTGGCGGTCTGCGCTGCCGCCAGAAGCGTCAACGTCTCTTCGGCCCGCTTGCGCTGTTCTTCGAGCGCCAGCGTCATCGCGGTCAGCTCCGCGTCAGCGCCCTTCAACCGATCGCGCAGCGCCTCAGCCGCCGCAAGATCGACCAGGCGCGCCGATTCCGCCGCGCTCAGCCGCGTCTGCGCCTGCGAAAGATCCGCCTGAAGGTCGGCAACCTGCGCTTCGCGCGCGGCGGCCTTTGCCCGCATCTCTTCGATCAGCAGGTTCAACGCATCCGCCCGCGCCGCAGCCAGCCGCGCGGCCTGCGTGCCCGCATCAATCTCGGTCCGCGCCTTGGCCAACGCCAGTTGCAACGCTTCTTCTTCGTCGATCAGGCGGGCCTGCGCGGCTTGCAGATCCGCCACCTGCCCGGTCAGGGCCCCTACCTCGCCACGCGCCTGATCCCTCTCTGCCAGCAGGCTTGCCACCTGCGCCTCAAAGCTGGAAATCCGCGCTGTGGCCGCCGACAACTCCCCTTCGCGTGCAGAGAGCTGGCCGCGCAGCGTTGCGATCAGGGCCGATTGTGCCTCGCCCTCGGCCGCTGCCGCAGTCAGTTGCGAACCAAGACGCCCGATTTCCGTCTGCAACTGATCGGCACGCTGCCGCTCAAGCCCCAACGCGTCAGCCAATCCTGCAATCTGGGCGGTCAGGGCATCAAGTTCGTCACCCTGGGTCGTGATCGTCTCGCGCAGCACCGACTGGACCAGAACGAAGACGGTCAGCACAAACATCAGCACCATCAGAAGCGACGTCATCGCATCGACAAAGCCCGGCCAGATCGGGCTTTCCATCCGGGTGCCGCGTCTCGACAGCGCCATGCCTAGCCGCGCCCCTGGATCTGGCCACGCGACAGCTGACGGATCGCGGTGGTCAAGGCCGCAAGATCGCTGCGCAAATCGGTGATGCTTTCCTGCCGGCCAGCCGAAATCTCTTCCAGGATCCGCAGCAATTGCACGTCGATCGAGCGCAGGCGCATCCGGCTTTCAGCATCGACATGCGCCCCGCTTTCCGGCACGGCAAGGGCGGTTGCCAACCTGTCCTGCCCTTCGGCAATGCGGGCAAGAAGCGCAACCTGCCCATTGTCCACCGCCAGCCGATCCACCAGCCGGTCAACCGCCTGTGCCAGATCCACCAGCCGGTCATCCACTATGGCGCGGCTGATGTCTGACTGGGTGTAGAGCGCCTGCAGGGTTTCCATCTGCTCGACCATGGTGTCGAAGGCCCCCACGATCGCGACAGTTTCGGCGGCACTTCCACCCTCGCCGTCGCCTGCGGAAAACCCGACCCGTGTGATCGTCGACAGCCAGTCTTCAAGCTCGCGATAAAAGCGGTTCGTGCCATGGCTGACGAAAAGTTCCAGCAATCCGACGACGAGCGACCCGGCAAGCCCAAGCAGCGACGATGAAAAGGCGGTGCCCATACCATCAAGCTGGCCCTCGAGGCCGATCATCAGCTTGTCGAACACCTCGACCCGCGTTTCGCCTTCTTGCGGGGCCAGCGACCGGATGGTTTCAACCATGGCGGGAACGGTTGTCGCCAGACCGTAAAAGGTGCCCAAAAGCCCCAAAAAAATCAGCAGGTTCGCCATGTAGCGCGTGATGTCGCGCTGTTCGTCGATCCGGGTTGCGACTGAATCGAGGATCGACCGGGCATTCGAGGACGGGATCTGCATCCGTGCCCCCCGCTCTCGCAAAAGAGCCGCAAGCGGCGCCAGCAAACGCGGGGCTGCAACCATGTCATGCCCCGGCCGGTGCGCAACGAAATCGTTTATCCAGCGCACCGACTGTACCAGCTGCAGGATCTGCAGGAAGCAGATCGCGATGCCGAGGACAAAGACGAAGCCAACAAATCCGTTCAGCAGCGGCTTGGCAAGAAACACACCACGAAGCATCGGAAAGGTCACATAGAGCCCGACAAGCACGGTTGTTGTGACCAGGATCATCAGGAAGACCTGACGCACGGGTTGGATGAAGCGCGGCTCGCCTTCGGTCTTGTGCATCAAGGCTCCTGACCCTGCATCTTCGGCGCGAGAATAGGGGGGCGGCCGGGGGATGCCAACTCACAATCCGCCGGTCAGCGCCCTGGATCCGGTCGATCCGGCGATCTCGCGGACCCGTGCGGCCAGCCATGCCAGTTCGGCATCTTCCAGACCCAGATCGCGCAGGTGGTCGGCGGTGCTGAACAGGTAGTCGCGGTTCGTGCCCCGTCCGCCGACCGCCCCGGCAATGATCTGCGCCTGCTCTTCCAGCGAAAGCCCACCACAATACTGCACATGCGCCGGATCAATCACATAGGCCAAGGCTTTGACCAGGCCGCCGTCCTTCATCTGGACCGAAAGGTAGGTCTCCTCATAAGCCGACGAGATAAGCTCGCGGGCACGCAGGGCGTCGATCGTTGCGGCTTCCTGCCCCCGCTCCACAGCAAAGGCGACGCCGTCACAGAACGCCCGTTCCCGCCGATCAAGGGCAAGGACGAGGCCAGGCGCATCCACGCTGCCGCGATGATGGATCGAGCGCATGCAGAAGCTGCGATGCCAGCCGTGAAGACGGGCGATCTGGCGGTGTGCAACGGGGAAGTCAGGGTTCCAGATCAGTGACCCGTAGCCGAACACCCAAAGCTCGGGATCCGCTCCACGCACCGTCATCTGTCTGGCCCTTCTGTCATACGCTCTGTAAACAGCAGGGGCGGCGGGTTGAAAAGAGGGCGTGATGCGAACCCTGTCAGGTGTGGTTCTTGCGCTTGCCCTTGCCTGGGGCGGCTACTGGTTCATCGGATCGCGCGCGCTTCATCATGGCGCAGAAGCCTGGTTCGTGGCGCAGTCTGATGCCGGGTTTGTGGCCAGGCAAGAAGGGTTGCACGTCCTTGGCTTTCCAAACCGTTTCGATCTGACCGTGGACAAGCCGCAATTTTTCGATCCGGCGAGCCGACTGGGCTGGTCCGCGCCCTTCGTGCAGATCTTAGCACTCAGCTACCGACCCTGGCACGTGATCGTCGCCCTTCCGCCCCAGCAAGAGGTCACGACCCCGCTTCAAGATCTGACGCTGACGTCGGACAAGCTGCAGGCAAGCCTGGTCCTTGCGCCTGGCAATCCACTGGGTCTGGACAGGCTCGCGATCGTGGGGGACGGGATCGGAGTGGCCTCGACCCTGGGATGGTCGATGGGCGCAGAAACGGTGAGAGTTGCTCTGAAACAGGTCGGCCCGGAGGGGCAAGATCATGATTTCGGCCTTGAAGCGCTTGAGATCATGCCCGACCGTGGGCTTGTTCAGGATCTGTCCGGCTTGCCGCCGATGATCGCAAAACTGCGGATTGATGGAACCGTTGGTCTGGCCAAACCTGTCGCTGGCTCACCCTCCCCGGCGCAGCCGGTTGTCAGCGGGATCGACATCAAGGAAGTGTTGCTGATCTGGGGCGATCTGGGGCTCTACGGTCGGGGCCGCGTGGCCGCGACACCGGAGGGGCTGGCGGAAGGCCGGATCGACTTTCGCGTGACGAATTGGCAAAGGCTGCTGCCGCTTGCAACCGCCGCCGGGTTGATCGACGCGGAGGTTCGCCAGACATGGGAGAACGCCCTTGCCCTGCTCGCCGCGCAATCGGGCGATCCGGACGATCTTGATCTGCCACTGGTGTTCAGCCGGGGGCGCATGAGCCTTGGGCCAATCCCCCTGGGGCCGGCGCCGCGGCTGAACTGATCAGCGGCAGTAGGCGCCGCCGCGCTGACGTGCCGTGTCGAAATGCAGATGGTCGCGGTGGTAGCGATTTGCATCTGGCCCAAGCGTGGTGCCAAAGGTGCCACAGGCCGCGCGATAGGCCTTCTTCATCGGTTTGCCGGCACTGCGCCGCCAATCCTCTGCCACCGTTACGGTCGAGCCATTGGCAAGTTGGATCGAGGCAATGTCGAGGGCCTTGCCGCGCCCGTGTTCGCTGATCGGGGCGCCTTTGACATTGTTGCGGGTGCGGCAGGAATAGCTGGCGGCGATGCGCAGGCCGACCACTTCCTTGCGGCCAAAGGCTGGCTTCAGCCCTTGCGTAATCCAGGTTTTCAAGGCCGATGCCGTATCGCAGTCGATAACTGCGGACTGGTTCAAGGCAACTCCGTCCACAGAGGTGACCCGTACCGGGTTGTCGATGCCGCAGCCCCGCACACGCGAGGTGATCGGGGCCAGAGTCTCGCCCTTGATCGCCGGGTCGCCGCAGACCGATCCCTTGCGGCCAGTGATGGCGCTTTTCCCGGGCAGGATGCGGACGGCGGCGACGGTCTCGATCCGCTCGGGGCCTGCATCCTGACGCGGGACTAGGGCAGGCCGGGGCACGGGCCGGGGCACAGAAAGCAACAGAGGCATCCTTGTCGTCAGCGCAATCGGCACCACCGGAATGCCGGGTCTGGCCCGCGGACGCAGCGAGGACAACCGCTGACCGGGGGCCGGTTCCACATCGACGAGGACTAGCGCGGTCAACAAAGCCTCTGCCTGATCGCCGGGGGTACGTTCCGGCGCCGGGCGCACCTTGGGGCGCTGGGTTGCAGACAAGATCGCAGCATCAAGCGCTGCGGCCTTGGCGGCGAGTGTCGTTTCCGCTGGCGCGGTGAGGGGGCGAAGTTGCGGGCGGATCGAAACCTGCGGGGCATCGGCGAGTATCGGGCCAGAAAGACAGGCCGCCACCAGTGCTACCGTCGCCAGATACCGCATCCTGCCCTAGCCCCCCGGCTTGTCTTCCGGCCCTGTCCCCCGCCCAAAGTCGGGGGCGGCCGTATCCTGCCCTGCCTCGATGATCCCGCGCCGAATCGCGCGTGTCCGGGTGAAATACTCGTGCAGGTGCGGACCATCGCCAAGCCGGATCGCGCGTTGCAGGGCAAACAACTCCTCGGTGAAGCGGCCCAGGATGTCCAGCGTTGCTTCCTTGTTGGCGAGGAACACGTCGCGCCACATGGTCGGATCACTTGCCGCGATGCGGGTAAAGTCGCGAAACCCTGCGGCAGAATACTTGATGACCTCACTGTCGGTCACGCGGCGCAGGTCATCGGCAACACCGACCATCGTATAGGCGATCAGGTGGGGCGTATGGCTTGTCACCGCCAGGACAAGGTCATGGTGCGGGGCATCCATCTCGTCGACATTTGCGCCCATCGCCTCAAGCAGCGCGCGCAATCGGCTGACCGCCTTGGGATCATTGCCCTCAAGCGGTGTCAGCAACCACCAGCGGTTCCTGAACAGCGAGGCAAAGCCGGAATGGGGGCCGGAATGTTCGGTGCCCGCGATCGGATGGCCCGGAATGAACTGCACATGATCCGGCAAGTGTGGCGCGACAGCGTCGATGACGGCCTGTTTCACCGATCCGACATCGGTCACGGTTGCACCCGTGGCCAGATGCGGCGCGATCTCGGCCGCAAGGCCAGCCATGGCGCCGATCGGCACCGCCAAGACCACCAGATCGGCCCCCTCGACCGCTTCGGCGGCGGTTTGGGTTACGCGATCGCAAAACCCGATCTCCAGCGCGGCGGCCCGCGTTTCAGGCGAACGGGCATGGCCGACGATCTCGCGCGCGAGGCCGCCTTGCTTGATCGCATGGGCCATCGACGACGCAATCAGACCCAATCCGATCAGCGCAACTCGATCGTAAAGCACCGGCATTACCGCTGGCCCTTGAACTGCGCGATCGCATGGACGACCCGGCGGCAGGACGACTCGTCACCCACGGTGATCCGCAGGCTATGGGGCAGCTTGTAGCCTGCGACCAGCCGTACGATCAGCCCCTGCGACTTGAGGTAGGCATCACAGTTCTCGGCCTCGGTCGCATCGGCGAAACGGGCGAGCACGAAGTTCGCGGTCGAGGTATCCGACGGCACGCCCATTTCGGCCAGAGACTCTGCCATCCAGCTGCGCATGCGGTTGTTCTCGAAGCGACAGCGAGCGACATGGTCCTGATCGCGCACCGCAGCCTCGGCAACGTCGAGTTGGGTGGTGGACAGGTTGAACGGACCACGGATCCGGTTCAAAACGTCAATGATCGCCTGCGGGCCATAGCCCCAGCCGATGCGCAAACCGCCCAGACCATAGATCTTGGAGAAGGTGCGCGTCATCACCACGTTCTCACGCGCCTCGATCAGTGCCTTGCCACCGTCATAGGCCTCGACATATTCGGCGTAAGCCCCGTCGAGAACAAGGATCGCCTGCTTCGGCAGACCTTCCGCCAATCGCGCCATGTCCTTGGCGCCGATCATGGTGCCAGTGGGATTGTTCGGATTTGCGATGAAGACGAGTTTTGTCTTTCTGGTGCAGGCGGCCAGGATCGCGTCGACGTCCGTCGTGCGCTCGCGTTCGGGCACCTCGACAGGGGTGGCGCCCACCGCGAGCGCCGAGATGCGGTACATCAGAAAGCCGTGTTCGGTGTGGATCACCTCATCACCCGGGCCGGCGTAGGCCTGGCAGAGGAAAGTAATGACCTCATCCGATCCTGCCCCGCAGATCACCCGGCCCGCATCCAGCCCATGCGTATCGGCGATCGCCTGACGCAAGGCAAGGTGATCAGTCGAGGGGTAACGGTGCAACTGATGCACGGTGCGCAGGAAGGCTTCCTTCGCGCGTTCCGACGGGCCAAACGGATTCTCGTTCGAGCTCAGCTTCACGACGTTCGACACACCCGCAAGATGGGCTTGCCCCCCCTGATAAAGGGCGATGTCAAGAATGCCCGGCTGGGGGCGGATCGCGTTTGTCATCAAGGTCTCCAACCACACGCGCTGGTTCTAGCGGTGGGGCAGAGGCATTGCCAGCGGCATATTGCCTACGGCTCCAGCCCGTCAGTCAGGCCGTCATGTCGCCAGGAAGTTGGTGAATTGCCACGGGTCATCCTCGTCCCGGTCCTCGGCAAAGCTGTTGATCCGGTTTTGAAGCGGCGTCCAATCGGTGTAATGCGCCTCGATCCGGCCAAGATAGGGGCGCTGCACCTCAAGGCACCGCGCATGGTCCATCTCGTCGGCTTCGACAAAGCCTGACGTGGGATTCTCGATGGCCCAGACGATCGCCGCAAGCACGGCCGATGTCACCTGCAACCCGGTGGCGTTCTGCGCGGGGGCCAATGCGCGTGCCTCATCGATCGAGAGCCGCGATCCATACCACAGCGCCCGCGCGGGCCCATAAAGAAACACGCCCAGATCATCACCGCCCGACACGATCTCGTCTGCCGTCAGGATGTGCTTGCGCTCGGGCAGTCGGCCTGCGCCATTGGTTTCATGCAGGCTCAGGATCGCGTCGTTGCAAGGATGATAGGCGTAGTGGCAGGTCGGCCGGAATTCGGGATCTGGCCCCGCGCCGACAGTAAAATAGTCAGCGATCGAAAGCGCCTCGTTGTGGGTTACGAGGAAGCCAAACTGGGCGCCCGCGCTTGGACACCAGCTGCGCACGCGCGTGTCGGCGCCGGGCCGGTCGATCCAGATCGCGCATTGGCTGCCAGTGGCAAAGGCATGACCTTGGGGCGGAAGCCGCTTTTCATGGCGGCCCCAACCAAGCTCTGCCGGCTGATAGCCTTCGGACAGCAGGCCATCGACCGACCAGGTGTTCACAAACGTCCCGGCGGGTTTCGGATGGGCCGAAACCTGTGTATCACGCTCGGCCACATGCACGCCTTTTACGCCCAGCGACTGCATCAGGCGCGCCCAGTCTTCGCGCGTCGCAGGCGTCTCGATTTCCCGACCGGCATCGGCTGCAAGCCGCAACAGCGCCTCTTTCAGCAGCCAGGACACCATCCCCGGGTTCGCACCGCAGCAGGAAACAGCGGTTGGCCCGCCTGCGTGCTGCCGGCCCAGATCGCGGACACGTTCGCGCAGCGGATAGTTCGTGCGGTCTGCATTCGGGATGCTTGAGCCGAAGTAGAACCCCGGCCAAGGCTCGATCACCGTATCGACATAGAGCACGCCAAGTTCCTGGCACAGCAACATCAGATCGATCGATCCGACATCGACCGAGAGATTCACCACCATGCCCCGGCCATCAGGAAACAGGCCGGACAGCACTTCGCGGTAGGTCTCGGGCGCTAGCGCGATGGCGAGGTGTCGGATCCCCTGTTCCGCAAAGAACGTCGCCTGATCGAGTTGCGGTTCGATGATGGTGAATTGATCCCGATCGAAATCAATGTGCCTTTCGATCAGGGGCAAGGTTCCCCGACCTATCGATCCGAACCCGATCATCACCAAGGGGCCATCGACGCGGGCATGAACAGGATATTGTGTCATCTTGGCTTTGTCTCCATCTGAACCAGCGAAAGAACCGTGGCCAAAAAGCAAAAGGCCGCGCCGGTGGGCGCGGCCTTGGGTCATGATCCAGCGAAGGATCAGTTCTTTGCGTAGAATTCCACGACCAGGTTCGGCTCCATCTGCACCGGATAGGGCACATCTCCCAGCGAGGGGGTGCGCACGAACTTCACGATCAGCTTGGAATGATCGACCTCAAGGTAATCCGGCACGTCCCGTTCGGTCAGCTGGATCGCTTCGAGGATCAGCGCCATCTGCTTGGATTTCTGGCGCACCTCGACGACATCGCCTTCCTTCACGCGGTAGGACGCAATGTTCACGCGCTGACCATTCACCATGACGTGGCCATGGTTGACGAACTGGCGTGCGGCAAAGATCGTCGGCACCAGTTTCGCGCGGTAGACGACGGCATCAAGACGACGCTCGAGCAGACCGACCAGCATCTCGCCGGTGTCGCCCTTCACACGCTCGGCCTCGGCATAGATCTTGCGGAATTGCTTTTCCGTCAGATCGCCGTAATAACCCTTCAGCTTTTGCTTGGCGCGCAGTTGCGTGCCGAAGTCGGAAAGCTTGTTCTTGCGGCGCTGGCCATGCTGGCCGGGGCCGTATTCACGCTTGTTCACCGGGGACTTGGGACGGCCCCAGATGTTTTCGCCCATGCGGCGGTCGATCTTGTGCTTGGCAGAGGTGCGTTTTGTCACCGCTGATCTCCTTCATGTGTCATCGAAGGGCGTTGTCCTTTGGCCCCACCTTGCAACAAGGCTTCGGCCCGACAGGCATCCCCTTGCGGGGTCCACCAACACCAATGAAAAACCCCGGGCTTTCACCCGGGAGTGGGCGGCTTATACAGGCCAGAGGGGCAGAGTCAACCGCCGCTCAGGCGGCAAGTTCATAGCGCAGGATCGCCGCCTCGGGGCCGGACAGGTTGCGCCGTGCATACTCGCCATAGGTATGCGGATCCCGCGCAAGGTCCGGCAAGATCGCAAGCAGCGCCTCGCGCTGCGCCGGATCCACGGTTTCAAGCGCGGCATTGGACGGATGGAAGCTTTCGGTTTCCAGCCCGTTCGCCCAGACGATCTGATGCTTTTCAAGCAACACGTGAATGTAGGTCACCTCGCGCAACTGATGATCGACCGTGATGGACAGGTCGTTCAGCAGATCTTCAGCGGCGACAAGAACCTCGTCGGTGTTGAACAGCGATTGCGCTGCCGCACCACGCACCAGCATCCGGTGTTGCGGCGAGACGATCAGATCGGCGTCGGGCTGGCCAAGACCGAAGACATTGCTTCGGATCCGTATCGGGCGCAGATGCGGCATCGCGTAAAGCCGCGCCCCCGTCATGCGGCGATGCCCGCACCAGGCGACAGGCTGCGCGCCGCAGTCCTTGGTCGACACCAGATCGCCAGGGCGAAGCGTTTCGATCAGGCGCGGCCCGTCCGGGGTCAAAAGCCGCGTGCCCGGCGTGAAACAGATCACGCCCCCCGCCTCGCGCGCGCCCGTCGGGGCAGCGGCGCGGGCGAATGCGGTCCGCACTACCCAAAGATCCCGATCAACAGGCGGCAGAGCGCCCACGAACAACAGCAGCCGCGCGCGGGTTTCCGCAACTTCAAGGATGCTGATGGTGAAGCTGTGCAGGCCATCGGTCACGACAAAGCCCTGATCGACGACGGCCTCGGCCTCGACTTCTGGCCCGGCGGTTCGATGCGGGTTCATCGCCGCCCCGATCAAGCGACGCACCGCGCGTGCCGCGCGCCGCCGCATTTCGTCTGCCCCCTCGGCGCCGTCCAGTTGCAACACGCCCTGCACGCCATCCACGCGAACAGGCTGTCCCGTCCAGCGCCAAACGGCCCCGACGATAAGCATGTCCGGCGTTGCCGCCTGCAGCCCGTCCACTTCTGTCTGCGACCATGAAACAACAAACGTGCCACAAGTGCCCGTTTTCATGCCTGTCTGCCTGCTCGGGTTTTTTTCTCTTGTTGGTTGCAGGCTATCACCTGTCGCTACCGCAGGCTATGGCAGGTTTGCAACAGGGTGTGGTAAATCATCACAAGGCGATCCGGCATCGGGCACGTTGCAGTGCCCGACGCAGCCAGCCAGCCTACCCGGTGTCAGATCAGCCGCATTTGGAGAAACCGCAGCTGGCGCAGGTCATACAGCCTTCGACCATGCGCAGATCATAACTGCCGCAGCTGGAACAGGCCTTGGCCTTCAGACCGAGGACAGCGACATCCGCCTTGGGATCGGATTTCAGGCCCATCCCCTCGCCGCCAATGAAGCCGATCGAAATCAGGTGGTTCTCGATGACGCCGCCAATCGCGGCAAGGATCGAGGGAATATACTTGCCTTCGACCCACGCACCGCCGCGCGGATCGAACACGGCCTTGAGTTCTTCGACCACAAAGGAAATGTCGCCGCCGCGCCGGAACACCGCCGAGATCATCCGCGTCAGTGCCACCGTCCAGGCGAAATGCTCCATGTTCTTGGAGTTGATGAAGACCTCGAACGGGCGGCGATGACCGGCGATCACCACATCGTTGATGGTGATGTAAAGCGCGTGTTCAGAGCCAGGCCATTTGACCTTGTAGGTCTGACCCTCCAGCGACGCGGGGCGTTCGAGCGGTTCGGACAGGTAGACGATTTCACTTGCGGACTCTCGCCCTTCGGTTGACCCGACCGACAGCCCGTCGACCAGTTCAGAAGCGCCCATATCCAATGCAGCAGCGATCTTTTCGATATTGTTGAGTGTTGGAGACTTTCCTTCCTTCCCGATCGAATGGAGATACCCAGGATTGAGCCCTGCCTTCAAAGACAAGGCGCGATCGCTCAGCCCTTTGCTTTCAGCCACCGCTTTGATCCGTTCATAGACCGTTTTCGGTGCCACAATGCTTTCCGGCGCCACACTCAACACACTCCCCGTCACCTCGTTCGGCCGATAGGTCGTGCAGCCTTTGCAGCCCTGGTCCCAGGCGGCCATGTAGACCTCCTTGAAATCGTCAAAGCTGATGTCCTCGGGGCAATTGATGGTCTTCGAGATCGAGCTGTCGATCCAGATCTGCGCCGCCGCCTGCATCCGCACGTGATCGAGTGGCGGCAGGGTCTGCGCATTGACAAAGTGATCCGGCAGGGGGGCATCGCCGAACTTTTCCCGCCACAGGCGCACGGCGTAATCAACCACCTCTTCCTCGGTGCGCGAACCGTCCTTTTGCAGCACCTTGCGCGTGTAGGCATAGGCGAACACCGGCTCGATCCCGGAAGAAACATTGCCTGCGTAAAGGCTTATCGTGCCTGTCGGCGCGATCGAGGTCAGCAGCGCGTTGCGGATACCATGGGTGCGGATCGCCGCGCGCACGTCCGGGTCCATGTGCCGCAGCGACCCCGAAGCGAGGAACTTTTCCGCATCGAACAGCGGGAATGCGCCCTTTTCCTTGGCAAGATCAACCGAGGCCAGGTAGGCCGACCGCGCGATGGCCTTCATCCAGGCCTCGGTCTGGGCCGCCGCCTGCTCTGACCCATAGCGAAGACCCACCATCAGAAGGGCATCCGCCAGACCCGTAACCCCAAGACCGATCCGACGCTTGGCCTGCGCCTCGGCTTGCTGCTGCGGCAGCGGAAAGCGGCTGGCGTCGACCACGTTATCCATCATCCGCACCGCAACACGCACCAGATCGTCCAGCGCCCATGTGTCCAAGGCCGCCTGCGCTTCGAACGGATCGCGCACCAGGGTGGCGAGGTTGATCGAGCCCAGCAGGCAGGCGCCGTAGGGCGGCAGGGGCTGTTCGCCGCAGGGGTTCGTGGCCGCAATCGTTTCGCAATAGGCCAGGTTGTTCATCGCGTTGATGCGGTCGATGAAGATCACGCCCGGTTCCGCCACGTCATAGGTGGATCGCATGATCCGGTTCCACAGATCGCGGGCGGCAAGGGTGTGATAGACCTTGCCATCGAATACCAGTTCCCAAGGCCCGTCTGCCTTGACCGCCGCCATGAATGCATCCGTGACCAGCACCGAAAGGTTGAACATCCGCAGACGCGCAGGATCTTTCTTGGCCTCGATGAAGGCCTCGATATCGGGGTGGTCACAGCGCATGGTCGCCATCATCGCGCCACGCCGGCTGCCCGCAGACATGATGGTGCGGCACATCGCATCCCAGACATCCATGAACGACAGCGGCCCCGACGCATCGGCGGCAACCCCCTTGACGGCTGCGCCACGGGGGCGGATCGTGCTGAAATCATAGCCGATTCCACCGCCCTGCTGCATCGTCAGCGCGGCCTCTTTCAGCATCTGGAAGATGCCTTCCATGCTGTCGGGAATGGTGCCCATGACAAAACAGTTGAACAGCGTGACCGCCCGCCCGGTGCCTGCGCCAGCGGTGATGCGCCCGGCGGGAAGATATTTGAAATCCTCAAGCGCCGCGTAGAACCGATCTTCCCACGCCGCAGGATCAGACTCGTTTTCGGCAAGGGCCCTGGCAATCCGGCGCCATGTATCTTCGACGCTTCCGTCGATCGGCGTGCCGTCGGCATCCTTGAGGCGATATTTCATGTCCCAGATCTGCTCGGCAATGGGGGCGGCGAATCGGGACATGGGAATAGCCTTGGATTGTGGGTGTGATGACGGGACACACAAGATAGGCCCACAGCCAGCGCCGGTCAACTTGAACTCCGGTGCAAGAGGTCTAGGATTTATCGCTGGGTGTCGGGGGAATCATCGTGGCCGATCATGTCAATCTGTTGAAGCTGTGTGTGGGGGCGGACCGGGTCGAGGATCTGATCGACTGGCAGGACACGCACCGGCACGACTGGGCAGGAGGGCGGCCGGTTCACGTCACGCGGATGTGGCCAAAGCGCGCGGCCGAGATCTTGAACGGCGGATCATTATACTGGGTTTTCAAGGGGATGATCCTGGCGCGGCAACCCATTCTGGGGCTGGAGGAACGGCTGGGCGGTGATGGTATCTTGCGCTGTGCGCTGGTGCTTGACCCTGACGTGATCCGGACCGAGGGCGCGGCACGGCGGCCGTTTCAGGGGTGGCGGTATCTGTCGGCGGACGAGGCCCCGCGCGATCTGGCGCGCGGGCGCGCGCGAGAAGAGGCACTGCCGCTGCAACTGGCGCAAGCGCTGGCCGAAATCGGCCTGCGCTGAGCGCTGATCCGATCAGTAGTTGTTCGGGTTACCCAGCTGGATCGTGCCCGTGCCTTCGGTGACGCCATTGTTCAGCCAAGTTACCTGATCACCCGAAATGCTGACATTCCAGCAGGTTGCGGGATCTTCACCATACTTGAAGCACATCTTGTCGCCGTCGAGTGCCCAGGTGCCGGTGTAACCGCTGCCCTTGATGGTGCCGTCTGCACCGTAGAACTCCGTGTAGCCGCCAGAGGACGCCATGCTGCCTTGCACAGTGTTGCCTGCGATGGCCGATCTGATGGCATCGGCGCCGGAAATGTCCTGGGCAAAAACCGGCGAGACGAGGCCGATGAGCGCCAGGGAAAGGCGAAGTTTCATGGAAGCTCCTCTGGTTGTTCAGTCGGCATGTAGGGCCGATGGCGATGCTGTCCAGCCGATATGGAAACCATATGGGATCCGTATGGCAAGCATATGTAGACAGAATGTGTCGGGAATTGCCACGGAGGCGGGGCGTCAGAACCCGTCAGGCAGCGTCAGTTCGAGGCGGGCGGCGAGGCGGGCGAGCATGGCATCGCCACCGTTGCCCCAGTCGGCTGTGCGGGCGGCGTAGAGCGTCGCCTCAGACCGATGCACCAGCCCGTCGGACAGCACCTTGAGGTGGTTGGCGCGCAGCGTCTCGCCGGTCGAGGTGATGTCGGCGATGGCCTCGGCTGTCAGGTTCTTGACGGTGCCTTCGGTTGCGCCTTGGCTGTCGACCAGCTGATAGTCGGCGACCCCCTGATCGGTCAGGAAATCGCGCACGAGGCGATGATACTTGGTGGCGATGCGCAGGCGGTGGCCATGCGTCGTGCGGAACGCGGCGGCGGCGGCATCCAGATCGTCCAGCGTGTCCACGTCGATCCAGACGGCGGGCACGGCAATGATCAGGTCGGCGTGCCCAAACCCGAGGGCCGAGATTTCGGCGACCTGCATCTGCCAGTCGGCCAGCTTGTCGCGCACCAGATCCGAGCCGGTGACGCCAAGATGGATGCGGCCAGCCGCCAGTTCACGCGGGATCTCGCCGGCGGACAGCAGGACCAGTTCTAGACCCTGCATGTCTTCCACGATCCCGGCGTATTCGCGGCCTGCACCGGCCTGGCGCATCGTCAGCCCACGCGCGCCAAACCAGTCGAAGGTCTTTTCCATCAGCCGCCCCTTGGACGGCACACCGATCTTGAGGATCATGCGCCGGCCCTCAACTGTGCGGCGAGGCCGGGACGGATGACACCGCCGACCGCCGGGATCGACCGGCCCTGCCCGAGCACCGCCGTCAGCGCATCGTAGCGCCCACCAGAGGCGACGGGCGGCCAACCGGCCCGATCAGCGTGAAAGCTGAAGACGAACCCGTCGTAGTATTCGAGCGTGTTGCGCCCGTGGCTTGCCTCGAACGGCAGATTGTCGGTGTCAATGCCAAGCGCGGCGAGGCTGGCCAGCCGGTCGGCGAAGCGATCGACGGCGGGGGCGATTGCCGGCATGTCCACCGCAAGGTCGCGCAGCC
>JBGSQL010000274.1:0-5103 GCA_041738105.1 Rhodobacter sp.
GCCGAAGGGCGCGACGCGGCCGAAGACATTCACGCCCAACTGACCGCCCTGCCATGATCGGCGCGGGTTGCAGCCCCCGGCCCTTCGCGCTAGGCAGCAGCGCGGCGCAGCCCGGGGCGAGACATGGACGCGGCCATCTCAAGCGTGATCGAGTTCATAGGCGCCAATCGCGGTTGGGCCTTCTGGATCGCGCTGGTCTTTGCCTTTGCCGAGAATCTGGCGATGGTCTCCATCCTCATTCCCTCGACCGCCATCCTTGTGGGGGTCGGCGCGCTGGTCGCGACGGGCGAGCTCAGCTTCACCCCGATCTTCCTCGGGGCCGCGATCGGGGCCGTGCTCGGGTCGACCGTTTCGTGGTTCCTGGGGCTGATCTACGGCGATCTGTTCCTGCGGCTTTGGCCGTTGCGCGACTATCCCGATCTGGTGGCGCGCGGGCGGCTGGCCTTTGCCCGCTGGGGACCGTTCGCGATCATCGTCGGGCATTTCTTTGGCCCGTTGCGTCCGGTGGCGTTCCTGCTGTGCGGCATGGCGCTGATGCCGTTTCGCGCCTTCCAGATCTACAACGTGCTCGGTGCCGTCGGCTGGGCCTGGCTCGTGCCGAAGTTCGGCGAGGTCAGTGGGCTGATCATCGGCTGGCTCTGGAACCTCTTTTTCGGCGCCTGAGCGTCCGCCGCCCCTTGCCTCAATCTCCACACCGCGCCAGCGGCAGCCAAGGGCTGCCCGCCCGCCATCCGCACTAGGAGGAAACCATGGCCGATCTGAGGACCGACTTCGTGGGGATCCGATCCCCGAACCCGTTCTGGCTGGCCTCGGCGCCACCGACGGACAAGGAATACAATGTCCGGCGGGCCTTCGAGGCCGGCTGGGGCGGTGTGGTGTGGAAAACCCTTGGCGAAGAGGGGCCGCCGATCGTCAACGTGAACGGTCCGCGCTATGGCGCGATCTGGGGCGCGGATCGCCGCTTGCTGGGGCTGAACAACATCGAGCTGATCACCGATCGCCCGCTTGAGGTGAACCTGCGTGAAATCAAGCAGGTCAAGCGCGACTGGCCCGATCGGGCGATGGTCGTTTCGCTGATGGTGCCCTGCACCGAAGACGCCTGGAAGGCGATCCTTGCGCGGGTCGAGGAAACCGACTGCGATGGGGTCGAATTGAACTTCGGCTGTCCCCACGGGATGAGCGAGCGCGGCATGGGCTCGGCCGTCGGCCAGGTTCCGGAATACATCGAGATGGTCACGCGCTGGGTCAAGCAGAACAGCCGGATGCCCTGCATCGTCAAGCTGACACCGAACATCACCGACGTGCGCAAGCCGGCCGAGGCCGCGCGGCGCGGCGGGGCCGATGCGGTCTCGCTGATCAACACCATCAGCTCGATCACCTCGGTCAACCTCGACACCTTCGCGCCCGAACCCACGATCGACGGCAAGGGCGCGCATGGCGGCTATTGCGGCCCGGCCGTCAAGCCGATCGCGCTGAACATGGTGGCCGAGATTGCCCGCAACCCGGAAACCGCCGATCTGCCGATCAGCGGCATCGGCGGCGTGACGACCTGGCGCGATGCCGCCGAATTCATGGCGCTGGGGGCCGGCAACGTGCAGGTCTGCACCGCTGCCATGACCTACGGCTTCAAGATCGTGCAGGAAATGATCTCGGGCCTCTCGCAATGGATGGACGAAAAGGGTCTGACAGAGACGCGCCAGATCGTGCGCCGCGCCGTGCCCAATGTGACCGACTGGCAGTATCTGAACCTGAACTACGTCACCAAGGCCCGCATCGACCAGGACGCCTGCATCAAGTGCGGCCGCTGCTATGCGGCCTGCGAAGATACCAGCCATCAGGCCATCGCGATGAAACCGGGGCGCGTGTTCGAGGTGATGGACGATGAATGTGTGGCCTGCAATCTTTGCATCAACGTCTGCCCGGTCGAGGAGTGCATCACCATGGTCGAGATGCCCAAGGGCGCGGTCGATCCGCGGACCGGGGCAACCGTGGGCGATTATGCCAACTGGACGACCCACCCGAACAATCCGGGCGCTGTGAAGGCCGCCGAATAGCGCCGGGCGCCCCCCGCGCGCGGGGCGCGCCCCCGTCGCATTTCCCCGGCGCCCCGCGCGGGTTTCCGGCACGCGTGATCCATGCGGCCCGGCCTTGCACCCCGCGTCATACGCGGGCCAAAGATTGAGATTCAGTAAACGATTTTCGGGAAAATATGCAAAAACAAGGTGTTGAGAAACGTTACACCTGTGCGACATCGGCCCATTCCACGTCTCTCTCACACCGCCAGCAGTTTGCGAAACAGCGTCTCCAGATACCGCCCCGCTTCCGGATAGGGGTCGGCTTCTTCCGGGCCCAGCACGGCCCTGACCTGAACCTCGAAATCCGCGTAATGCTGGGTCAGCGCCCAGATCGAGAAGATCAGATGAACCGGATGAACCCGCGCGATCCTTCCCTGCTCCATCCACTGGCGCAGCACCCCGGCCTTGTCCTGGACCAGATCATGAAGATCCCCCTCGATCACCTCGCGGATCCGCGGCGCGCCCTGCAGGATCTCGTTCGCGAAGAGGCGGCTTTCGCGGGGGAAGTCCCGGCTCAGTTCCAGCTTGCGCCGGACATAGCCGACCAATTCCTCCACCGGATCGCCCTCGGCATTCATCACCCGCAACGGATCGAGCCAGGTGATCAGCAGCCGCGAAAGAAGCGCCACATGGATCGCCTCCTTGGACGGGAAGTAGTACAGCAGGTTCGGTTTCGACAACCCCGCCACCTCGGCGATCTGATCGAGCGTCGCGCCACGAAATCCGTGCTGGGAAAACACATCGAGCGCCGCTTCCAGGATCGTTTCGGAATTGCGCTGCTGAATACGCGTGCGCGGGCGACTCATCTCGAAACGCGTCGCTTGCGGCCCGCTTGCAAGCGCAACTGGCGAGGGATAGCTTGCAGCCATGAGCTAGGACAGGGCATGACCGCCTCCGCTGTTGCGCCTTGTTCCTAGCTAGCCCGGAACTGACCGATTGGTCAAACCTCCACCTCGCTCGCGAAGGACAGCCCATGGCGCTTGATCGCAAACCCACCCCGAACGACCTGAATGCCTTCTGGATGCCGTTCACGGCGAACCGGCAGTTCAAGAAAGCGCCGCGCATGTTCGTGGCGGCGAAGGACATGCATTACACCACGTCGGATGGGCGGCAGGTGCTGGATGGCACGGCGGGCCTGTGGTGCTGCAATGCCGGGCATTGCCGGCCGAAGATCACCGAGGCGATCCAGCGTCAGGCGGCGGAGCTGGACTATGCGCCGGCTTTCCAGATGGGGCATCCGGTGGCGTTCGAATTGGCGAACCGGATCATCGAGATCGCCCCGAAGGGCATCGAGCATGTCTTCTACACGAACTCGGGCAGCGAGAGCGTGGAGACGGCACTGAAGCTGGCCATCGCCTATCATCGGGCGCGGGGCGAGGGCGCGCGGACGCGGCTGATCGGGCGCGAGCGCGGCTATCATGGCGTGAACTTTGGCGGCATCTCGGTCGGCGGGATCGTGAACAACCGCAAGGTCTTCGGCACGCTGCTGGGCGGGGTGGATCATATGCCCCACACGCACCTGCCGGCGCTGAATTCCTACGCCAAGGGCCAGCCGGAGCATGGGGCGAACCTGGCGGACGAACTGGAGCGGATCGTGGCGCTGCATGGGGCCGAAACGATCGCGGCGGTGATTGTCGAGCCGGTCGCGGGATCGACGGGGGTGATCCTGCCGCCGAAAGGCTATCTTGAGAAGCTGCGCGCTATCACGAAGAAGCACGGCATCCTGCTGATCTTCGATGAGGTGATCACCGGGTTCGGACGGCTGGGGGCGGCGTTCGCGTCGCAGTATTTCGATGTGCTGCCGGATATGATGACCACGGCGAAGGGGCTGACCAACGGGGTGATCCCGATGGGGGCGGTGCTGACGACGGCCGAGGTTCATGATGCCTTCATGAGCGGGCCGGAGCACGTGATCGAATTGTTCCACGGCTACACCTACTCGGGCAATCCGATTGCGAGCGCGGCGGGGATCGCGACGCTGGAGACTTACAAGGAAGAGGGATTGTTCGAGCGGGCGGCCGAGATCGCGCCCTACTGGGAGGAGGCGCTGCATGGCCTGAAAGGGCTGCCGCATGTGATCGACATCCGGAACATGGGGCTGATCGGGGCGGTGGAGTTGGAGCCGATCGCGGGGGAGCCGACGAAGCGGGCGTTCCAGGCCTTTTTGAATGCCTATGACAAGGGCATCCTGATCCGGACAACGGGCGATATCATCGCGATGAGCCCGCCGCTGATCATCTCGAAATCGCAGATTGATGAGCTGATCGGCAAGCTGGGCGAGGTCTTGAAAACGCTGGCCTGACGCGGCGCGACAGGGCAAATGTCGCACAGGTGTAACGCTTGCCATGCCCTTGTTTCAAAACGAAATCCGTGATTTCGTTTACTGGATCTTAACTGTTGGAGGCCGAAAATGCGACCGTCCTGCACCGCGACCGTGCTTGTGGATGATGATCGCGTGCGCGTCACGCGATTTGATTTCGTGGCTGGCGCGCAAACCGGGTGGCATCGGCACGGGCATGACTACGTCATTACCGCACTGAGCGATTGCCCGATGCTGCTGGAAGAACCGGGGGGCGGCTCGCGCCAGGTACTGGTGCCGGCCGGCACGGCCTATCGCCGCTTTGAAGGCGTGGAACATAACGTCATCTGTGACGGGCCAGATGGCATGAGCTTTGTCGAGGTGGAGTTGAAATAACCAACCCGACCCACATCTGAACAGTCATGTGCGCGGGATCGGCCGGCGCTGCCGAGCCGGTTTCGGGCACATGAGCCGCCAAGAGACGGCGTAGCAGAGAGGCCCGATGACCGAAACACGTGCTCAGCGCCGCCTAGCCGCAATCCTCGCGGCGGATGTGGTCGGCTATTCCCGCATGATGGGCGCGGATGAGGCGGGCACATTGGCCGCGCTGCGCGAGGTCTGGGCGGGGCGGTTCAACCCGGCCGTGGCGGGCCACGGTGGCCGGGTGGTCAAGATGATGGGCGATGGCGCGCTGGTCGAGGTTGCGAGCGCGGTCGATGCGGTGGAATG
>JBGSQL010000283.1:0-3454 GCA_041738105.1 Rhodobacter sp.
GTTGCCGCGCGGGCCGGTCTGCTGGCATTCTATGCGGCCCCGGTGCAGCAGCGGTTGGAACGCGCGGGTCTGCCTTTGGCCGCGCGTGTGGCGCGTTTGGCCGAAGATGCCGCAACGCCGCAGACATAAAATTACAAAAACGTCACACTTTCTATTGCATTGTTGCTTTCCCGTTTGTATTTCTCGCCCTCATCCCGCGTCGATTCTGCGGCGCGGCATGAGTTGATCAAGGAGGATGCCGACATGGCCCTGGATACGCAGCCGGCGATCGCCGCCTATGAGGCGCCGCAGAAAGACCTCTACGAGATCGGTGAGATGCCGCCGCTCGGCCATGTGCCGAAGCAGATGTATGCCTGGGCAATCCGGCGCGAACGCCATGGCGAGCCCGACACGGCGATGCAGCTCGAGGTGGTCGATACCTGGACGATCGACAGCCACGAGGTGCTGGTCCTCGTGATGGCGGCGGGGGTGAACTACAACGGTGTCTGGGCCGCGCTCGGCCAGCCGGTCAGCCCGTTCGACGGCCACAAGCAACCCTACCACGTTGCCGGGTCGGACGCCGCCGGGATCGTCTGGGCGGTGGGGGACAAGGTGAAGCGCTGGAAGGTCGGCGACGAGGTTGTGATCCACTGCAACCAGGATGACGGCGACGACGAGGAATGCAACGGCGGCGATCCGATGTTCAGCCCCAGTCAGCGCATCTGGGGGTACGAGACGCACGACGGATCGTTCTCGCAATTCACCCGGGTGCAGGCCCAGCAGCTGATGCCGCGCCCGCGCCACCTGACCTGGGAAGAAAGCGCCTGTTACACACTGACGCTGGCCACCGCCTACCGGATGCTGTTCGGCCACCAGCCGCATGACTTGAAGCCGGGGCAGAACGTGCTGGTCTGGGGATCCTCGGGCGGCCTTGGATCCTACGCGATCCAGCTGATCAACACGGCAGGCGCCAACGCGATCGGGGTGATCAGCGAAGAGGACAAGCGCGAGTTTGTCATGGCCCTCGGCGCCAAGGGCGTGATCAACCGCAAGGACTTCAAATGCTGGGGGCAACTGCCCAAGGTCAACACCCCCGAATACAACGATTGGCTGAAAGAGGCGCGCCGCTTTGGCAAGGCGATCTGGGATATCACCGGCAAGGGCGTGAACGTCGACATGGTATTCGAGCATCCGGGCGAGGCGACGTTCCCGGTATCGTCGCTGGTGTGCAAGAAGGGCGGCATGGTGGTGATCTGCGCCGGCACCAGCGGCTTCAACTGCACCTTCGACGTGCGCTACATGTGGATGCACCAGAAGCGCCTGCAAGGCAGCCATTTCGCCCATCTCAAGCAGGCGGCGGCGGCGAACAAGCTGATGGTCGAACGCCGGCTGGATCCCTGCATGTCCGAGGTCTTTCCCTGGGCCGAGTTGCCGGTGCCGCACATGAAGATGCTGCGCAACACCCACAAGCCCGGCAACATGGCGGTGCTGGTGCAGGCCCCGCACACCGGCCTGCGCACCTTCGAGGACACGCTTGAGGCCAGCCGCAAGGGCTGAGCTGCACGTCGACAGCGCGGACATCACACACGGGCAGGGGCGGGGGCAGTTGGGTCTCCGCCCTTTCTCATCGGGCGGGTTGCGCCCGGCCCGTCCTTTCGGTTTGCGCGAAAGGCTGTCGCGCTGGATCGGCCTGGGGTTGCGGCGGAAACTCGCCGGTGCGCGGGGTCCGGGCCTGCTTTGTGCCGTGGTAGAATTTGCCTTGCAAGGAAAGGTGTTACACTCGCGCAAGCCGACTTGCGGCGACAGCGGTATGCCATGCGCCATGACTGGATCCTTGATGTCCTCGCCGATCTGCGCAGCTACGCGTCGAAGAACGGATTGGTCCAGCTTGCCGCCGAGGTCGATCACGCGCTCGACGTCGCGCGGCACGAGATTGCAGCCGCCGAACGCAATGACGGCGGCAGCGCCCCCCCGACCGGGCACCGCCACTAGAGCACCTGACGCGAAGGGCTGCAAAGCCGGTTTCCCCCGCGCGCCGGAATGCGTAAGGTCGCGCCATGCAGGCGCCCTTGCCCATCCTTTCCGAAGATCAGGCCGAAGCCTGGGACCGTCTGGCCGAGCAACTGCAGGGCATGGGCGTCGATCTGCTCGACGGCACCATCACGCCGCAGGCCGAGGGCAAGGCCTCGGTCCTTGCCGTGGTCGGCAAGGCGGGATCGGGCAAGACCATGCTGCTGGCCAGCCTGTACAAGGGGTTGAAGGCCGCCGGGGTGGACGTGGTCTCGGGCGAGTACGAGGGGCGCCGGCGCCGGGACCGCCGCACACTGGCGATCCTTGCTCCGACGAACAAGGCGGCCTCGGTGCTGCGACTGCGCGGCGTGCCGGCCACCACGATCCATCGCATCCTTTATACCCCCGTCTATGATCCGCAATACGAACGCATCGCCGAATGGCTGGCAGGGCAGGCGCCCCGACCGCAGGTTGAAGGCTTGACCGAACTGGCACTGGACCGGGCCAAGGCGTTTCACGATCAGGTGCCCTCGATCCCCGGGGCCCTGGCGGCGGCGGGCCTGCGTGGCAGTGATTTCATCAAGGGCTGGAAGCGGCGGGAAGACCCGCTGGACATCGGCCTTGTCGATGAAAGCTCGATGCTGGACGAACGCCAGTTCGAGGATCTGCGCGAGATCTTTCCGACGCTGGTGCTGTTTGGCGATCCGGCGCAGCTGGCGCCGGTGGGCCAGTCGGGCGAGATGGTGTTCGATCGCCTCGGGATCGGGCGCAAGCTGGTGCTGAACCGCATCCACCGGCAGGCCGAGGACAACCCGATCCTGGATCTGGCCCATGCGCTGGGCGATCCCGACATCGGCTTTGACGCGTTTGAGCGCATGGTGGAACAGGCGGCGGCACGCGATCCGCGCGTGATCGTGGCACAGCGGGTGAATGCCGATCTGATGGCCCGCTCGCCGGTGCTGGTGTGGCGCAATGTGACGCGCATTCGCCTGATCACCGCGTTTCGCGCGGCGCAGGGCGCCCCGGAGACAGAGCTGATCGCAGGCGAGCCGCTGATCTGCGACGGCATCGAGCTGCCGCTGAAGCACCGCAAGAAGCGCATCGACCTGGAGGCGCGGGGGCTGATCAAGGGGGCGCAGGTGATCTATCTCGGCCCAGGCGCGAAGGACGGTTTCGCCAAGCTGCACGTGATCGGGGCGGAAGAACCGCAGGTGTCCGCCGCCGCCATCATCAAGATCGAGAAACCGGACGAGGCCGAACCCTTCATCCCCTCGGCCGCGCGCATGGGGGCGGCCTTTCTGCATGGCGCCGCGGTGACGATCCACAAGGCGCAGGGCAGCCAGTGGGAGGATGTGCAGGTCTTTGCGCCCGACCTCTACGCGGCCGCCCAGGCCGGGCGGACCGAGGCCGGCGTGCCGCTGTGGAAGCGCCTGGCCTATGTCGCGATCACCCGGTCCGAACAGCG
>JBGSQL010000284.1:0-3051 GCA_041738105.1 Rhodobacter sp.
CCATTCCCCGGTCAGCTCCGCGGTCAGGTCGTCGGTCGGCATCGGCGGCCAGTCGGGGCGCGCCCAGCTTGGGCCCTGTGCCTGCCGCTTTGCGTCAATCTCGCTGTCGCCAAGCGCCTTGAAGAACGCGGCCCATCCGGCATCAACCGAAGCCGGATCGGCGGCATGGCGCGCGGCGAGATGGTCGATGTAATCGGCGTTCGCGCCATCCATGAAGGCTTGCGCATGAAATTGGTCGTTGGGGGAATGTTCGGTCATCCGTGCCTCCGTTTGGCGGGGCGTCCCCTGCCGGTGGTGACGTTTGGGGTGGCAAGGCGGGGTGAACCCCGCCCTACGGTGTCATTTTCCGATCGCCTGCATCACGGCTTCGCCCAGGCCCGCCGGGCTGTCGGCCACCACGATGCCGGCGCGTTTCATCGCCTCGATCTTGCTTTCCGCGTCGCCCTTGCCGCCGGCCACGATGGCGCCGGCATGGCCCATGCGGCGGCCCTTGGGGGCGGTGCGACCGGCAATGAAGCCGGCTGTCGGCTTCCAGCGGCCGCGCTTTTTCTCATCCATCAGGAACTGCGCCGCATCTTCCTCGGCCGCGCCGCCGATTTCACCGATCATGATGATGCTGGTGGTTTCCGGATCGGCCAGGAACATTTCCAGCACGTCGATATGTTCGGTGCCCTTGATCGGGTCGCCGCCGATGCCGACCGCGCTCGACTGGCCAAGGCCCAGATCGGTGGTCTGCTTGACCGCCTCATAGGTCAGCGTCCCCGAGCGGGACACGACCCCGACCGAGCCGCGCTTGTGGATGTGGCCGGGCATGATGCCGATCTTGCAGGCGCCCGGTGTGATGACGCCGGGGCAGTTCGGACCGATCAGGCGGGATTTAGAGCCTTCGAGCGTGCGCTTGACGCGCATCATGTCCAGCACCGGGATGCCCTCGGTGATGCACACGATCAGCTCCATCTCGGCGTCGATGGCCTCGAGGATGCTGTCGGCGGCAAAGGGTGGCGGCACGTAGATGACGGTGGCATTCGCCCCGGTGACCGCGCGCGCTTCGTGGACCGAGTTGAAGACGGGCAGGTTCAGGTGCTCGGTTCCGCCCTTGCCGGGCGTCACGCCGCCGACCATCTTGGTGCCATAGGCGATGGCCTGTTCGGTGTGGAAGGTGCCCTGGCTGCCGGTGATGCCCTGGCAGAGGACGCGGGTGTTTTCGTTGACGAGGACGGACATGCTCAGCTTGCCTTCTCAATGTGAAGGACGTCATTCGACACCTTCGTGATGCGAACTACTGTTCCGTCCTTCGCACCGATACGAGCGAAGAAGTCTTTTGTAGTCGGGTTGCGATTGGAGAAGATCATTTTGTCGCTGTAGAGCCACTGTTGCGACACGGGACCAGGAATGAACTTCACTGTCAGCGAGCGCAGTGCAGGTTCACCTGAATTTGTTCCACCCACAAAGTCCGGTGAGATCGCAAACGGGCATTTCTTGAAGCTAATATTTCCGTTGCGAATGGCGCCTGCCGTAAGCGTCTTGTTCCACACTTCGGCCATCGGTTTATCCCTTCACCGCTTTGACGATTTTCTGTGCGGCGTCCGACAGGTTATCGGCGGCGATCACGTTCAGGCCGGAGTTGCGGATGATGTCGCGGCCAAGCTCGACGTTGGTGCCTTCGAGCCGGACGACGAGCGGCACCTGAAGGCCAACCTCCTTGACCGCGGCGATGACGCCTTCGGCGATGATGTCGCAGCGCATGATGCCGCCGAAGATGTTGATCAGGATGCCCTTCACGTTGGGGTCACTGGTGATGATCTTGAAGGCCTCGGTCACCTTCTCTTTCGTGGCCCCGCCGCCCACGTCGAGAAAGTTGGCAGGCTCGGCGCCGAAGAGCTTGATGATGTCCATAGTGGCCATGGCAAGGCCCGCGCCGTTGACCATGCAGCCGATCTCGCCATCCAGCGCGATGTAGTTGAGGTCGAATTTCGACGCGGCGAGTTCCTTGCTGTCTTCCTCGGTTTCGTCGCGCAGGGCGGCGATGTCGGGGTGGCGGTAGATCGCGTTGCCGTCGAAGCTGATCTTGGCGTCCAGCACCTTCAGCTTGCCGTCGGGCGTCACGATCAGCGGGTTGATTTCCAGCATCTCCATGTCCTTCTCGAGGAAGGCCGCATAGAGCAGCTTGATCAGCGCCACGCATTGCTTGACCTGGTTGCCCTCCAGCCCCAGGGCGAAGGCCACGCGGCGGCCGTGGAAATCGGACAGGCCCGAGGCAGGATCGACGGTGAAGCTGACGATCCGGTCGGGCGTGTCGTGCGCCACCTGTTCGATGTCCATGCCGCCCTCGGTCGAGGCGACGAAACTGATACGGCTGGTCGCGCGGTCGATCAGCAGGGCCAGATACAATTCTCGGGCAATGTCGCTGCCGTCTTCGATGTAGATGCGGTTGACCTGCTTGCCCGCGGGGCCGGTCTGGTGGGTGACCAGCGTGCGGCCCAGCATCTGCTTGGCCATCGTCTCGGCCTCTTCGACCGAGCGGGCAAGGCGGACGCCGCCCTTCTCGCCGGCTTCGGGTTCCTTGAAATGGCCCTTGCCGCGGCCACCCGCGTGGATCTGCGCCTTTACCACCCAGAGCGGGCCATCGAGGCCGCCTGCCGCCGTCTTGGCCTCTTCCGCGCGCAGGACGGGGCGACCGTCCGACACGGGCGCGCCGTAGCTGCGCAGAAGCGCCTTGGCCTGATACTCGTGGATGTTCATGAGGCTGTCCTCTACTGAAGTATTTTGCGCCTGATGCCACAGAAGAAGGCGGCTTCAAAACGCCTTCTGCATCGAAAGCCGGTTTCGGGCCGGAAAAGCGACATTTGTGATCACGGGCTGAAAAAGTGTGATCACAAACCATATTTCCGTTACTTCCCAAGCGAGTCGCGGCCCTCAGTTCAACATCACCGCGAACAGGATCGAGTCTCCGCCGACGATTCGGGTAAAGGCCCGCCACGCCTCCGGCGTCACGCGCGGCCCGACCTCGGCCCAGGGCAGGATGCCCGTGCCCTGCGCCCAGGCGGCAAT
>JBGSQL010000349.1:0-5671 GCA_041738105.1 Rhodobacter sp.
GGCGCGGGCGGTTGCGGTGCGCGTGGCGGACAGCAGCACGCGCGCCTCATACCCGCGCAGGGTACGGCGCGCCGCCGGGCTGTAGCCATCGCCGGTTTCGGGATCAAGCTCGGGGAACAGGGTGCAGATCTCGTGCAGCACGTCGCGATCCAGGCTGCGGGTGATCTGCGGGCCGGGCAGGAAGCTTTCGGTCGCCAGCCCTTCGGAGAAGACGACCTGATGGCGATCGAACAGGATGTGGACATAATCCACCCTGCCGCCTTCGCGCACCGTTACCGAATGGCCGTTCACAAGATCCTTGGCGGCGACCAGAACCTCGCGTTCACCGAACAGCAGTTCCGCCAGGCTGTCGCGGATCAGGATGCGGTGCTGCGGTGAGACGACCAGGCGACCGTGCGACCCGAAGGTTCCGGCGCGGATGCAGACCGGGGCAAAGGCACCGGCCGCCGCAACCTCGCGCCGTCCGACCCAGCGCAGCGGTTGCGGGCCGTCGTCTTGCGTCAGCACCAGATCGCCCGGACGCAGACACTCGACCGGGACCTGGCCATTGGGGGTGCGGATCCGGGTGCCCGCCACGAAACAGGGGATCGAGTTGAGGGTGACGAGGCCGGTATCGGTGTGCCCGAGCGTGTCGGCGACGGTGTAGGTGAAGCCGACCGTTTCGACCGTGTTGTCGCCCGTGACGGTGAAGGTGCCATCGGCATTGAGGCGGATCTGCTGGCCGCTGGGCAGGGTGACGGTCTGCCCAGCGACGACGTTGACGCCGTTGATCTGGGTTATGGTCAGCGTGGCGCCCGGCTGGGCCACGTCATTGCCAAGCACATCGAAGGTGCGGGTCTGATCCTGGTAAATGGTGATCGCGTCATCGGTTGCAACCAGCACGGTCTGGGCACTGTCGGCTGCGATCAACAGGTTCGAATCGTAGCTCGAATCGGCCACGTCGGCGATCCCGATGCGGATCGAGTTCACGTCGCCCGCGTTGACCGGGATGGTCAGCGTCAGGGTGACGGTGAAGCCGTCCATCTCGGTGTTGTAGGCATCGCCGGTGTTGCTGACGTAGAGGTTGGGCTGGTTCGCGCCGTTGATGTTGTTCACGCCGGTCTGGCCGGTGCCGACCGAAATCGGAACCGACGTGCCGTTGATCCAGACCCCGACGACATCGTTGAACTGCGAGCCGATGTATTCGGGATATTCCTCGGACGAGAAGACGAAACGCATCGTCATCACGTCGCCCGTGGGGATGAAATCCACGTCGAGCCAGACGGCATCGTAGGTGTTCGTGCCCGCCAGCTGGTTGAAGAGCGGGTCGTTGTTTGCGCCGCTGGTGTTCGATGAGGTGCTGGCGCTGCGGTTCGGGTCGCCGCTGGACTGGGTGAAGTTGCGCACGTCGCCCGTGGACAGGATGACGCCGCTGGTTGACGGGACCACGCCCGGTGAAAGCTGGCCGTTCGAATAGACGGCGGAGGACGTTGACGGGCCGGAATAGCTGGCGCCGACGATGGTTGTCCCGGCGCCGAAGATGGTGTTGGCCATGGTCAACGCCGAGGCGTTGGTGGTGTATGTCAGTTCGGCGCCTGTCGCCATATCCTGCCCCCGTTGGAGGCAAGCCAAACGCGATCGCAGGCCGATTTTCCCGGCCTTTGGACGATCCGTGCTCTGCGGGTGCGTTGACCCGGCGTTTGCCCTGCCTCAGGACGTTTTTTGTTAACTGGGACGATAGGCCACGAACTTGTCTCGATCCAACCGGATTTGGCCGTTTTTGCAACGTGCGGATGAGCGGTGGCGCGCAAGACACAGTGGCGTGGCGGGATTGCGGGCCCCTGCCGATGCAAGTATCGCTGGGGCAAATGACCCGGAGCCTGCCATGTCCCTGCCTGTCGATGCCGTTGCGCTGACCGCCGATCTGATCCGATGCCCGTCTGTCACGCCGGCCGAGGGGGGGGCGCTGGTGTTGCTGGAGCGGCTGTTGTCGGGCGCCGGATTCGACTGCACGCGGGTGGATCGCGGCGGCATCGCAAATCTTTACGCGCGCTGGGGCCGCAAGGGGGCAAACCGGTCCTTCGGGTTCAATGGGCATACCGATGTCGTGCCGGTGGGCGATGCGGCGGCGTGGACGCATGACCCGTTCGGCGGCGAGATCGTCGATGGCTGGTTGTGGGGGCGGGGGGCGACCGACATGAAATCGGGCGTCGCGGCCTTTGCCGCGGCTGCGGTGGATTTCGTGCGCCAGACACCGCCCGACGGTGCCGTGATCCTGGCCATTACGGGCGACGAGGAAGCCGAGGCGCAACATGGCACCCGCGCGTTGCTGGACTGGATGCAGGCCGAAGGCGAAGCGATGAGCCTGTGTCTGGTGGGCGAGCCAACCAGCGCCGAGACCCTGGGCGATGCGATGAAGATCGGTCGCCGCGGATCGCTGACCGCCCATATCGAGGCGCGGGGCAAGCAGGGCCATTCGGCCTATCCGCAGCGGGCCAAGAACCCGGTCACGGCGCTGGTGCGGTTGATGGATCGGCTCGCGTCGCATGAACTTGACCGGGGAACGGCGCATTTCGATGCCTCGACGCTGGCGATCACGACGATCGATACCGGCAACCCGGCGACGAACGTGATCCCGGCCGTGTCGCGCGGGACGGTGAACATCCGCTTCAACGATGCCCACAGCGGTGCGTCGCTGACCGAGTGGTTGCAGGCCGCGGCGGCGGCGGTGCAGGCCGAGACGGGGGTGAACCTGGCGGTGCAGGTCCATATCTCGGGCGAAAGCTTCGTGACACCACCGGGGGCGCTGTCCGATCTGGTTGGCCGCGCCGTTCAGGCCGAGACGTGTGTTGTCCCGACCCTTTCGACCAGTGGCGGCACGTCGGATGCGCGCTTTGTCAGGGACCACTGCCCGGTTGTCGAATTCGGGCTGGTGGGCAAGACGATGCATCAGGTGGACGAGCGGGTGGAGGTGGAACAGATCAAGGCGCTGAAGGCGATCTACGGCCGCATCCTGACCGACTATTTCGCATGACTGCCGTGATCGCCCTGACAGAGGACATTGCGGCCTGCCGCGCGCTGCGCCGGACGGTGTTCATCGAGGAACAGGGCGTGAGCGAGGCCGACGAGGTGGATGACCGCGACGGCGATGCGCTGCATTTGCTGGCGATGTCCGAGGGCCGCCCGGTCGGAACCGCGCGCCTGCTGATCGACGGCGCGACGGGCAAGATCGGGCGGGTCTGTGTGCTGGCGCACCAGCGGGGCACGGGGCTGGGGGCGGCGCTGATCCGGGCGGCTGTCGATGTCTTGCACAAGACGCCGGGTGTCACGCGCGCCAAGCTGGGTGCGCAGGTTCATGCGCTGGGCTTTTACGAACGGCTGGGCTTTGTGGCGGTCGGACCCGTCTATATGGACGCCGGGATCGAGCATCGCGACATGGTTCTGGAGCTATGAGGGCCGCTGTGGCGCGCGGCTGACGCTTTCCGTGGGCCACGCTGCGTGCTACCTCAGCAGGATGAGCCAGATACCGACCAAAGAGCAGATCCTGCAGTGGATCGCCGACAATCCGACCCTGACGGCCAAGCGCGATATCGCCAAGGCCTTCGGGGTGAAGGACGCGGGCCGCATCGAGTTGAAGCGGCTGCTGAAAGAGCTTGAATCCGACGGTGCGCTGGAACGGCGCCGGCGCAGCTATCGGGACGCTGAAAAGCTGCCGCCGGTCAGTATCCTGGTCATCCTGCCGCCCGATGCGCAGGGGGATCAGTGGGCTCGGCCAATGGAATGGCAGGGCGAGGGCGCCGAGCCGCGCATCCTGTTCGTGCCCCGCAAGGCCGATGCCCCCGTGGCCGAGGGCGATCGCATCCTGGCCCGGCTGACAGAGGTTCAGGGCGAGCCCTATCACTATGAAGCGCGCCTGATCCGCAAGATCGGGATGAACCCGCTGCGACTGCTGGGGATCTTTCGCAAGGACGCCGAGGGCGGGCGGATCGTTCCGATCGACAAGGGCGCGGACAAGGAATGGCGCGTGGGCCGCGACGCCACCTTGAACGCACGCGATGGCGAACTGGTCGAGGCCGAACAGGCCGGGCCAAAGCGGCTGGGCCTGCCGCAAGCGCGGGTGATTTCGCGCCTGGGCGATCCTTCGGCGCCGAAAGCCGTATCGCTGATCGCGATTCACCAGCACGGGATTCCCGATCATTTCCCCGATGCGGTGATCGCCGAGGCGGATGCGGCGAAGCCTGTCGGTCTGGAGGGGCGCGAGGATCTGCGCGATCTGCCGCTGGTCACGATCGACCCGTCGGACGCGCGCGACCATGATGATGCCGTCTATGCGGAACTGGACAGTGACGCGGGCAATCCGGGCGGTTTCATCGTCTGGGTCGCGATCGCGGACGTGGCGCGGTATGTGCGGCCTGGGTCGGCGCTGGACCGCGAGGCGCGGTTGCGCGGCAACTCGACCTACTTCCCGGATCGGGTCGTGCCGATGTTGCCGGACCGGCTGTCAGGCGATCTGTGCTCGTTGCATGAAGGCGTGTCGCGGCCCTGTCTGGCCGTGCGGCTGAAGCTGGATGCGCAGGGCCACAAGATCGGCCATCGGTTCGTGCGCGGGTTGATGCGGTCAGCGGCGACGCTGCACTACGCCGAGGTGCAGGAGGCGGCAGACGGGCGGCCGAACGAGAAATGCGCACCCTTGATGGAGCGGATCATCGCGCCGCTTTATGCCGCCTACACCGCGGCCTGGGCTGCACGCGATCTGCGCCAGCCGCTGGACCTTGATCTGCCGGAACGCAAGATCGTGCTGGATGACGCGGGGCAAGTCGTGTCCGTGGCGTTTCGCGACCGGCTTGAGGCGCACAAGCTGATCGAGGAGTTCATGATCCTTGCCAATGTCGCCGCCGCCGAGGAGCTGACGCGGTTGCGCCGGCCCTTGCTGTTCCGGGTGCATGAAGAACCATCGCCCGAAAAGCTGGACGCGCTGCGCGAGGTGGCCGAGGCGTCGGGGTTCACGCTGGCCAAGGGACAGGTGCTGAAGACGAGCCATCTGAACCGGCTGCTGGCACAGGCCGAGGGCACGGATTTCGATGAGTTGATGAACATCACCACGCTGCGCTCGATGACGCAGGCCTATTATCACCCGCAGAACTTCGGGCATTTCGGGCTGGCGCTGCGCAGTTACGCACATTTCACCTCGCCGATCCGGCGCTATTCGGATCTGATCGTGCATCGCGCGCTGATCTCGGGGCATGGCTGGGGCGACGACGGGTTGTCGGCGCAGGACATCGAGATGCTGGACGAGACGGCCAAGCTGATTTCGGACGCGGAACGGCGCAGCATGGCGGCGGAACGCGATACGACCGACCGCTATCTGGCCGCCTATCTGGCCGACCGGGTGGGGGCAGAATTTCTTGGGCGGGTGTCGGGTGTGCAGCGCTTTGGCCTGTTCGTGAAGCTGGACGAAACCGGGGCGGATGGCCTGATCCCGATCCGGGCCGTGGGGCGCGAGTTCTTTCATTTCGACCCGAAGGCGCAGACGCTGATGGGCGCGGATACCGGGCTGACCATCGGGGTGGGCGCGCGGGTCACGGTGCGGCTGGCCGAGGCGATTCCCGTGACGGGCGGGCTGGTGCTGGAATTGCTGGAGATCGAGGGCAAGAGCCTGCCCGGCGGGGCGCAGGCCCAACGGGGCCGCGCC
>JBGSQL010000369.1:0-6075 GCA_041738105.1 Rhodobacter sp.
ACCGGCCGCTCGGTCTCGGCGTCCGTGGCCGTCGCCCGCACGAAGGCAACCGTGCGCGTCACGTGATAGCACTCGGCCCGTGCCGTAATGCGCTGCCCCGGCGTCGCGGGCCGCATGTAGTCGATCCGAAGGTCGATCGTCGCCGTGCTCGCCGGCGCCTCGGGATGCGACATCACCGCCGCGCCAGAAGCGGTGTCCATCAGCGCCGAAACCGCGCCGCCATGGATCACCCCCGTCACCGGATCGCCGATCAGACGCGTATCATAGGGCATCGACACCACGGCCACGCCGTCTTCCAGCAGATCCAGCTGCATCCCCAGCGCGCGCGAATGGGGAATGGCCTCGATGAACTGACGGGCGATCTTCGTACGGTCGGTCATGGCGGCTCCTGTCCTCGTGCCGACTGTCGCCCGACCGCCCGCCCGCCGCAAGGGGGCCAGCGCGCCGAAGCGATTGCGCCCCACCCGCCTTGCCCTTAGGCTTGCCAAAGGGAGAACGCATCTCGCAGGAGGAGGGCGCAGTGGCTGAGGTCCGTCTCACGTTCAAGGAGATGTGCGCAAAGTTCGACGTAACGCCGCGCACACTTCGATATTACGAGTATATCGAGCTGCTCAGCCCCGAGAAAGACGGTCGCGCCCGCTTTTACGGCCCGCGCGAGATCGCCCGCATGACGCTGATCCTGCGCGGCCGGCGCTTTGGCTTCAGCCTCGAGGAAATCCGCCAGTGGCTGCTGATCTACGAAACCAAGGGCACCAGCGCGCAGATGCAGGCCATGGTCGATCTTGCCGATCGCCAGCTTGCCGAACTTTACCGCCAGCGCGACGAGCTTGAAACCGCGATCAATGAACTGGTCACCCTGCGCGAGACCGCCGCCAAGGCCGTCTGACCCCTGCCGCAACGTCACCCCCGCGACCGATTGTTGCGTCCCACTCGCAAGATTTTGTTCGACATTACGTCACGCAAGAACTGACGTGACGTTACATTTACGTCACCTCCGTATCGTCTAGTAAGGTTTCCTCAAGCGCCCATGTGAGCGACGTTCACCACAAGAGCGTGAGGATGATGATGATCGTGACTACGACTGAAACAATGACCATTCGCCAGATGTGCGATGCCTTCGACGTGACGCCCCGCACCCTGCGGTTCTACGAGCAGAAAGAGCTTCTGTCGCCGATCCGCCAGGGCACCCGGCGTCTGTTCACCCGGCGCGACCGGGCCCGGCTGAAGCTGATCCTGCGCGGCAAGCGCTTTGGCTTCAATCTGGAAGACATCCGGCAAGTGCTGGACCTCTATGACCAGTCCAATGGTCAAGAAGCCCAGCTGACCCGGAGCTACGAGATCGCCCAGCAGCGGCTCGCCCTCATGGAACGGCAGCGCGCCGACCTTGATGAGGCGATTGCCGAACTGAAAGACCAACTGGCCTGGGGTCAGGACGCGCTTGCCGCGCTGCGCCAGACCGCCGCCTGAGACAAGACTGACCAGGGAGAGACGCCGATGCCAAGCTACACCGCCCCCGTGAAGGACATGCAGTTCCTTTTGCATGACGTGCTGAAGATCACCGAAACCGGAATCCCCGGCTATGAGGATCTCGACGCGGGCTTCACCTCGGCGGTGCTGGAAGAGGCGGGCAAGCTTGCTGCCGAAGTGCTGGCACCGCTCAACCCGGTGGGCGACCGGGAAGGGTGCCACCTTGAAAACGGCGTGGTCCGCACGCCGACCGGCTTCGACGCAGCCTTCAAGGCGCTCAAGGAGGGCGGCTGGACCGCCCTCGATTGCGACCCCGACTATGGCGGCCAGGGCCTGCCCTACCTGATGGGCACCGCGGTGGGCGAGATGTTCGTCTCGGCCAACATGGCCTTCAACATGTATCAGGGCCTGACTCATGGCGCCTATTCCGCGATCCATGTCCACGGCACGGCCGAACAGAAGGCCACCTGGCTGCCCAGGATGGTCAGCTGTGACTGGACCGGCACCATGAACCTGACGGAACCGCATTGCGGCACCGATCTGGGGCTGATGCGGACCAAGGCCGATCCGCAGCCTGACGGCAGCTATCGCATCACCGGGCAAAAGATCTTCATCTCGGCCGGCGAGCATGACATGGCCGAGAACATCGTCCACCTCGTGCTGGCCAAGGCTCCGGGCGGGGGCGAGGGCACAAAGGGCATCTCGCTGTTCATCGTGCCCAAGTTCCTGGTCAATCCCGACGGCTCGCTTGGCGCGCGCAACACGCTGTCCTGCGGCAAGGTCGAGGAAAAGATGGGCATCCACGGCAACGCCACCTGCGTGATGAACTACGACGGCGCGACCGGCTGGCTGCTGGGTGATCTGCACAAGGGCATGCGCGCCATGTTCACCATGATGAACGAGGCGCGGCTGGGCGTCGGCCTGCAAGGCTACGCGGTGGCCGAGGCCGCCTACCAGAATGCCGCCGCCTATGCCAAGGACCGCCTGCAAGGCCGCGCCGTGACCGGGGCCGAAAACCCCGCCGGCCCCGCCGATCCGCTGATCGTGCACCCCGACATCCGTCGCAACCTGATGGATCAGAAAAGCTTTGTCGAAGGGGCCCGCGCGCTGACCTTCTGGGGGGCCCACCTGATCGACCGCTCGACCCGCATGGGCGATGCCGAAGCCGAAGGCATGATCTCGCTGCTGATCCCCGTCATCAAGGGGTTCCAGACCGACAAGGGCTTCGAGATGGCCGTCAATGCCCAGCAGGTCTTTGGCGGGCATGGCTACATCGAGGAATGGGGCATGTCCCAATTCGCCCGCGACGCCCGCATCGCGATGATCTACGAAGGCGCGAACGGCATCCAGGCGCTCGATCTGGTCGGCCGCAAGCTGGGCCAGGATGGCGGCAAGTACGTCATGGCGTTCTTCGAGATGATCAAGGGCTTCCTCAAGGAAAACGAAGGCGATGAACGGCTCAAGTCCGGCTTCCTCGATCCGCTCAAGGCGGCCTCCAAGGACATGCAGGCGGCAGGGATGTACTTCGTGCAGAACGGCATGAAGACCCCCAACGCCGCGCTTTCGGGTTCCTACGATTTCATGCACCTTGCCGGCCACGTCTGCCTCGGGCTGATGTGGGCGCGGATGGCCAAGGCGGCGCTGGTGGCGCTCGACGCGGGCAACGGCGACAAGGATTTCCTGCAAGCCAAGATCGCCACAGGCCGCTACTACATGGCGCGCCAGCTACCCGCGACCGCGATGCACCTCGCCCGGATCCAGACCGGTGCCGAACCCGTGATGGCACTTGAGGCGGCAGCGTTCTAGACTGCGCTTCACCGGCATCGCGCCAGAACCGGGATTGCGACAGGGAGGAGACCCGTCATGCCCAAACGCTTTCGCCTGACCCGCCGTTTTCCGGTGGCGATGACCGAAGACGGCTATCGCCGCCTCAAGCGCTTCGCCACCGAGGCGGGGCTCGACGAAGGCGAAGCGCTGTCGTTCCTCTTCGAGCATTTCGATAGCGTGATGGACAAGGACACGCTCACCCACCGCCTGCGCCTCTTCAACTCTGAACTGGAGGGGCGCAAGAAATGAGCGTGGCACGGGGCCAGAGGGAACAGTCGGTATTTGTGCCGAAAAGAAACATGGGGTGCACCCCGACCCGATAGCGACGCGCGCTCATCCGGTCATCCGACCTCGGGTCGGGGCGGCTTCTCCTCGGGCGGTCATCGGCTCCGCAGCCTGTACCGCAGGATCAAGACTGGACAGACAAGGTTAACAACACGTTGCTTCTTTATGGGAAACATACCCAACGGGGGTCGTCGGCGGGTTCGCCAATGGGTCACGAAACCAGCCGGCGACGGGGTGTAACCCCCCCGTTTCGCCCGCATCACCGGAGACCGGCCAGATGACAGCACAGCTCTACTGCTTCGGCGAAAGCGGCAACGCCTACAAGGCGGCGCTTGCGCTGACCCTGTCCGGAATGGACTGGGAGCCGGTGTTCGTCGATTTCTTCAACGGCGCGACCCGCACGCCCGAGTTTCGCGCGCTGAACGAGATGGGCGAAGTGCCGGTGCTGATCGACGGCGATACCACACTCACCCAGTCCGGCGTGATCCTCGATTACATCTCGTCCAAGACCGGCCGGCTGGGCGGGCGTTCGGCTGCGGAACGCCGCGAGGTGCTGCGCTGGATGTTCTGGGACAACCACAAGCTGTCCGGACAAGTGGGCGTCACGCGCTTCCAGATGAATTTCCTGCCGCTGGAAAAGCGCCCGGCCGAGGTCATCGCCTTCTATCAGGCACGCCTGAAAAGCGCCTATACCGTGCTCGAAGGCCATCTCGCCGGGCGCCGGTGGATCGTCGGCGATCAGGTGAGCATCGCCGATCTGTCCTGCTGCGGATACCTCTTCTATCCCGAACCCTTCGGCTTTGCACGCAATGACTGGCCCCACATCGAAGCCTGGCTCGACCGCATCGCGGCCTTGCCGGGCTGGAAATCCCCCTACGACATGATGCCCGGCAATCCGTCCGACCGGGCCTGAGGAGAGAGCCATGCAAGACGCCTACATCTACGACGCCATCCGCTCGCCGCGCGGCAAGGGCCGCCCGGACGGTGCCCTGCACGAGGTGACTGCCGTCTCCCTGTCGGCCCGGGTGCTGAACACGCTCAAGGTCCGCAATCGCCTTGACGGTCATGCCGTCGAGGATGTGATCTGGGGCAATGTCACCCAGGTGGGCGAGCAGGGTGGATGCCTCGCGCGTTCGGCCGTCCTGCTGTCGGACCTTGACGAGAGGATCCCGGGCCTGTCGATCAACCGCTTCTGCGCCAGCGGGATGGAGGCCGTCAACCTGGCCGCAAATCAGGTGCGCGGCGGCGCGGGTCAAGCCTATATCGCCGGTGGCGTGGAGATGATGGGCCGCGTCGCCATGGGCAGCGACGGTGCCGCGATCGCCGCCGATCCGACCGTCGCGATGAAAACCTATTTCGTCCCGCAGGGCATCAGCGCCGACATCATCGCCACGGAGTATGGTTTCAGCCGCGATGACGCCGATCTGCTGGCCGTGGAAAGCCAGAAGCGGGCGGCGGCGGCCTGGGCAGACCACCGCTTTTCCCGGTCGGTGATCGAGATCCGCGACCAGAACGGGCTGTCGATCCTCGGTCATGATGAATACATGCGCCCTGGCACCGACATGCAGGCGCTGGGGGCACTGAAACCGGCGTTCAAGGACATGGGCGAAGGCATGCCCGGCTTCGACAAGATCGCGCTGATGAAATATCCGCATCTGGAGCGGATCAACCACATCCACCACGCCGGCAACTCCAGCGGCATCGTCGATGGTGCGGCGGCCATTCTGATCGGCTCGAAAGAGTTCGGCGACGCGCACGGCCTCAGGCCCCGCGCCCGCATCCGTGCAACGGCCAAGATCGGCACCGATCCGACGATCATGCTGACCGGCCCGGTCCCGGTCACCGAAAAGATCCTGCATGACAGCGGCATGTCGATTTCCGACATCGACCTGTTCGAGGTGAACGAGGCCTTCGCCGCCGTGGTGCTGCGCTTCATGCAGGCCTTCGACGTGGACGCCGACCGCGTCAACGTCAACGGCGGATCGATCGCCATGGGGCACCCGTTGGGGGCGACCGGGGCCATCATCATCGGCACCCTGCTGGACGAGCTGGAGCGGACCGGCAAGGGCACCGGTCTGGCCACGCTGTGCATCGCCAGCGGCATGGGGGCGGCCACCATCATCGAGCGGGTCTAGCGACGATGGGCAGGGCGACACGGCTGCAAATCCTGACTGAACGGTCAAAAGAATGTGCCATGCACGACACGCATAGCGCCTTTGATGTCGCAAACCGGCGTTCGCCCGTCGATTCCCTTTGGACTGCCGAATACGTCAGTCCTATTGACGTTTCCAGATCAAATCGATTTGGAAGCGGGGGCCATGTTTCAGCAGGTGCAGGATCAAGTGCAATGGCGTGCCGACCTGCTGCTGGCCGGGCGGTTCGAGGACATGAGCCGCGAATACCTGTTTCCGCTGCCGGTCTATGTGGGCTCGCGGCTGATCGCCTTGCACGATCCGGACGCGGGTATCCGGCAGGCGACCGCCTTGCGCCACGCGC
>JBGSQL010000379.1:0-4519 GCA_041738105.1 Rhodobacter sp.
TCTGCCCCGTGGTGGATGGCACTGGCGCGGTCGTCGGCATGCTCTTGCCGCGCGGCACCGATCCCGCCCGCGTGTTGCCGGCCGAAGTGTCCTTCGCCGCCCCGGCCCCGGTCCTCGCGGCCTTCCTGCAAGGCCAAGGTATCACGCCCCGCACCGCCTCGCCCGGCGGGGCCTTGCCCCCCGAAGACCTGACGCGCGGCGCCAGCGCCTTGACGGTGATCGTATCGTGCTGGGATTGATGGCCTAAGACCGCCAGAACCGCGGCAGGAACAGCACGAACACGGCCAGCAGCTCCAGCCGGCCCACCAGCATACCCGCGATCATCAACCACTTGGCGCTGGTCGGAAAGCCGTCAACCGCCCCCGTTGGCCCGACCAGCGATCCGAACGCCGGCCCGATGTTCGCGATCGAGGTCCACCCCGCCGTGACCGAGGCGCGCGCATCCAGCCCGGTCATCGACAGCGCCACCACCAGCAGACCGAAACTCGCCATGAACAGCGTGAAGAACAGGATCACGGAATCGACGACCTCTCGATCCACGATCCGCCCTTCATAGCGCAGCAATGTCACCGCATTCGGGCTGTGCAGCCGCTGGATCTGCACCCGGATCGCCTCGAACAGGATCAGATAGCGGAACACCTTGATCGAACAGGCGGTGGACGACGTGCATCCTCCGATCAAGCCCACCACGATCAGCACCACGAACGGGAACGGCCCCCACAGCGTCACATCCACGCTGGTGAATCCGGTTCCCGAAAAGGTCGAGACGATGTTGAAGATCACCTCGCGCAGCGTTGCCCCCACGGGCACGTCGCGCGTCAGCACCTGATGCGCCGTCACCGCCACCACCGCATAGCCGATCCAGCGCAGATAGGCCCGCACCTGCGTATCGCGCCAGATCGGCCCCACCGCCCCCTGCGCCAGTTGCACGAACCGGATGAACGGCAGGCTGGCCAGGATCATGAACAGGCTGGCCGCAATCTCTGGCGCCCCGACAAACCGCGCGAACGACTGGTCCGATGGCGCGAACCCACCGGTCGAGACTGTCGCGAGCGCATAGGTGATCGCGTCAAACGCCGGCATCCCCAGCATCCGGAAGACCACCATGCAGGCCACCGTCAGCACCAGGTAGATCTGCAACAGCGCCACCGAGATATCCAGCGCGCGCGGCAGGATCTTGCCCAGCGTGTCAAAGCCTTCCGCCCGAAAGAACTGCATCCCGCCAACCTTCATGATCGGCAGGAACAGCATGGCGACGATCAGGATCCCCAGCCCGCCCAGCCACTGCAGCATCGCGCGCCACAGGTTCGCGCCCCGTGGCAGGCCATCAAGGCCCTGGATCACCGTCGTTCCCGTGGTCGTCATGCCCGACACCGCCTCGAAATAGGCGTCCGTCATCCCCAGTCGCGGCGCCCCCACCATCAGCGGCCAGGCCCCGACCAGTGGCAGAACCACCCAGACGGCCGTGGTCAGCAAGAAGCTTTGTTGCAGGCTCAACCCTTGACCGCGCCCATTGGCCGAGGCCAGCGCCATGGCGCCGCCGATCACCAGGCACACCACCGCCGACTCGCCAAAGGCTGCGGCGTTGCGGCTGCCATCAATCAGGTCCAGCCCCATCGGCAACAGCATCAGCGCGCCCATCACCGCGACAAGCAGGCCGATCACATATCCGACGTGGCGCAGGTCGATCATGGCGCGCAGGCTCGGTCACGCGGCCCCGCGCTGTCAACCGCTACCCTCAACGCATCCAGAAGCGCGGCAGCACGACCACAAGGATCGCCAGCAGCCCCAACCGCCCCATCAGCATGGCAAGGATCATCAGGATGATCGCCGGATCGGGAAAGTCGATGAACGTGCCCGTGCGCTGCACAAGCGGACCATAGCCGAACCCGATGTTGCCCAGCGAGGTCCAGGCGGCGAACAGCGCGCTTTCGGTATCGACCCCGAACAGCGTCATCGCGATGCTCAGCACCCCGATCAGGAAGATAAAGGTGCTGACATACATGATGACGCCGTTCAACACCTCGGGTCCGACGGTGCGGCTTTCATACTTCACCGCATAGACCCGGTGGGGCGAGGCGATCTGGCGGATCTGCGCCCCGATTGCGGCAAAGGTGATCTGCACCCGAAAGACACTCAATCCCGCTGCACTGGAGCCGGAACAGGCGCCGATCACCCCAATGACCAGGGCGACCACCATCGAATATCCGCCCCAGGAGGCGAAACTGCCCGAAAAGAACCCGGTGCTGCTCATGATCGAGGTGAGGTTGAACAGGGCCTCGCGAAACGTCGGCTCGACCGGCCCGCCGACCGAAATCAGCCGCCACGCGGTCACCGTCACCACGGCGATGCCCAGCCAGCGCAGATAGGCCCGCACCTGGCTGTCGCGCCAAAGCACGATTGGCGATCCGGTCACCATCTGAAGGTAGCGGATATACGGCAGGCTTCCCAGCAGCATGAAGACCACACCGGCATATTCGCCGGCGCCGGGATACTTTGCAAACGAACTGTCGGTGGGCGAAAATCCCCCCGTCGCAATTGACGCCATGGCATGTATCGTCGCATCCAGCCCCGACATGCCGATCGCCAGATAGGTCAGCCCGCAGACCACCGTCAGCACGGCATAGATCCACAGCAGCGACAACGCGATGTCGGTCGCGCGTGGCAACACCTTGCCCAGCGTGTCAAAGCCTTCGGTGCGAAAGAACTGCATCCCGCCCACCCGCATCACCGGCAGGAAGATCATGGCGACAAAGGCGATCCCCAGCCCGCCGACCCAATTCAGCATGCCCCGCCACAGGTTGATCCCCGGCGGCAGATCATCCAGACCCACCAGCACGCTCGCCCCCGTCGTGGTGATCCCCGACACCGCCTCGAAATAGGCGTCGATGAATCGCGATTGGGTCACGCCCAGCATGAAGGGCAGCGCTGCGAACAGCGGCAGCATGACCCAGACACCCAGCGTCAGCAAGAACGCCTGCCGCACGTCCAGCGCCCGGCCGACCCCGTTGCGCGTGGCAAGCACCGTCATGGATCCAACGCCACAGGAAATCAGCGCTGCGATCAGAAAGACGGCGGCATCGGGCGATCCAACGGCCCAGTCCAGGGCCGCCGGGATCAGCATCAGCGCGCCCAGCACGGCAACCATCACGCCGACGATGTTGCAGATGGGGCGCAGATCTATCATGCGCGCAGGCTTGGCTGCGGGCATGATCCGAGTCAAGCCAGCGTCAGGTCAGCCCGCGTGGAACAACGAGGCAAAGAGGCGCGGATCAAGACTTTCCGCCGCGAATGTGTCGCCCTGCGTCAACAGGCTGACCGCATCGTGCGAGTGCAGCGATTCCTGATGGCTTGCCACCACCCGGAAATCCCCCACCCGGTCATCACGCTGCAGCGCCTCGCAGAAAATGCGCGCGGCATCCTCGACGAAGATCGGATTGGCCGCGTTCAATTCGGCAAACGCCTGCTCATCCTCGCGCTTCACCATCACCTGCGTCTCGGTCGGAACACCCGAGCGCGCCAGATCAATCAGATCCTCGAACCACAGACAGCCCGCGCCCACCACCTCGACCGAGATCCGCGCAACCGATCGCTGCGAATGCGGCGTCGCCAGTTGCCCGCGCTCGCGCCGCGCATGTTCGGACAGCTCCAGCGAACAAGGGCAGGTGCTGGAATAGACGTAGTCCAGATGCATGATCTTCTTGCGCACCCCGGCCCGGTCCACCAGTTCCAGCGCGATGTCGTAGTACTGCCAGCCCGAAAGCCCCGAACGCAGCGAGGTCACCTTGACCGGAAACGAGAACCGCATCTGGATCCGCGCGTCGAAGCTTTCCAGATCGCGCTTGTAGTCATCCAGCGCCGCCTCGATCACCTCGAAGCTGAAGCTGCGCTCGGCATGGGCATAGAACGACCGCATGATGCGGCTCATGTTGATGCCCTTCTTTTCGGCCTCCAGGCTGACCGTGCCCGTAACGCTCGTCTCCAGCATCACATCGCCATTGTCGCGGGTGTGATAGCGGATCGGCAGCCGGAAATTGCTGATCCCCACATGCTGGATCTGCGTCCGCGCGCCCTTGATCAGGCTGGCCGGCCCGTTCTGCAGGTCGGGCAGCGTCGCCTTGTAGGCCTCATCCACCTCGAACACGTCGTTATAATCCCGGCTCAGCGCAGGATAGCCCTGCCCCGGCACCAACCGCGCAACGGACGCGTCAAGCGTGGCGATTTCGGCATCCGAGGACCGTCCGGCCCACTGCCGCAGCACGGCCAGCGCCGCCTCGGCCTCGTCCCGGCTTGGCTTGCGCTCGGCGATCGGCGTCTGGATGTTCATGACAGGATCCTTTCCCACGGTCTTCAGGTGGCACACCCCTTATCTGGGGTCGCCCCCGGCTCTGCGCCACTCTTACCGAAGGATTACGTCCGCCGCACGACATCGGATCACCCGCGATCCCGCGTCAGCCGATCTCGCGCTCTGCGGCCGCCGCGCCGATCCCCGCAGGCGGCGCGCCCAGCATCACCGCGC
>JBGSQL010000384.1:0-2824 GCA_041738105.1 Rhodobacter sp.
CGGCGCCCGCGCCGAGTGGGCCGCCCTGCAAGCCCGCTTTGGCGAGCTGATCGCCTCGAAGGCGCTGGTCCTGCAGCAGGCCGAAAGTGGCGGGCGAACCTTTGTGCGCCTGCGTGCCCTGGGGTTCGAGGATGAGGCCGACGCCCGCCGGTTCTGCTCGGCCTTGCTGGCCGAGAACGCCTCGTGCATCCCGGTTGCGCATCGCCCATGACCGGGGGCGGCGCCACCGTCTTCGGTTGTCTCGGGCCATCGCTCGCACCAGCAGAGCGCAGCTTTTTTCGCCAGGCGGATCCCTGGGGCTTCATCCTGTTCGCGCGCAACATCGAGACGCCCGCCCAAGTGTCTCGTCTGACGGCCGATTTGCGCGATGCCGTCGGGCGCGATGCGCCGGTTTTCGTGGATCAGGAAGGCGGCCGGGTTCAACGTCTTCGCGCCCCGCATTGGCGCGAATGGCTGCCACCCCTGGATATGGTGCAGGCGGCGGGCGATGCGGCCGGGCGGGCGATGCGGTTGCGCTATCGCCTGATCGCGGCGGAACTTCGGGCGGTGGGCATCGACGGAAACTGTGCGCCCACGCTCGATATCGCCAGGGCGGAAACGCATGCCTTTCTGAAAAACAGATGCTATGGTAGTGACTTGGAGACGGTCGCTTCGATCGGACGTGAAGTTGCCTCTGGCCTGCTTGACGGCGGCGTTCTGCCGGTAATGAAGCATATGCCGGGTCATGGCCGCGCGGCGCTGGACACACATCTTGCCTTGCCTCGCGTGACGGACCCGGCCGAGACGCTGCGGGGAACTGACTTTGCGGCCTTTCGCGCGCTCAACGATCTGCCGATCGCGATGACCGCGCATATCGTCTTTGCTGCCTATGACGACGCACCGGCGACCTGTTCCGCACCCATGATCCGCATCATTCGCGATGAGATCGGCTTTGACGGGCTTGTCATGACGGACGATCTTTCGATGCAGGCCCTATCCGGCAGTCTGGGCGAACGGGCGGCGCGCGCCTGCGCGGCGGGCTGCGACATCGTTCTGCACTGCAAGGGCGTGTTGACCGAGATGGAAGAGGTTGCCGCAAGCGCGGGCACGTTGTCAGCACCGGCGCGGATCCGGGCGGCACGGGCGCTGGCGCGGCGCGTGGCCCCCGCGGACGATGTCGATCTCGCCGCACTCGACGCAGAACTGGCCGGGGTGATGCAGGCGGCGGTGCATGGCTGACGACTGGGGCGAGGGGCATGAGGTTGAAGCCAGGCGGGTTGCCGAGGCGCTGATCGTCGATGTTGACGGCTTTGAAGGCCCTCTCGATCTGTTGCTGATGCTGTCGCGGACCCAAAAGGTTGATCTGCGCCGGATCTCGGTTCTTCAACTCGCCGAGCAATATCTTGGTTTTGTAAATCAAGCCAAGTCTTTGCGGATCGAACTTGCAGCAGATTACCTGGTGATGGCGGCGTGGCTTGCCTATCTGAAATCGCGTTTGCTACTGCCGCCCGATCCGTCAGACGACGGGCCAAGCGCCGAAGATCTTGCGGCCCACCTGGCATTTCAACTCGAGCGGCTGCAAGCCATGCGTGAGGCAGCGGCGCAGCTGATGGCCCGCGATCAGAAGGGCCGGGATTTCTTTGCCCGGGGGATCCCCGAGGATGTCACCCGCACCCGCCACATCCGCTATTCCGCGACCCTGCTCGATCTGATGCAGGGCTATGCAAGGGTCCGCACCAGGGACGAGTTTCGACCCTTCGTGATGGATCGCGACCACGTCTTCACCATGGAGCAGGCGCTGGAACGGATGCGCGACCTGATCGGCTATGCCGGCGTCTGGACCGATCTCAGCAGCTATCTTCCCCCCGGATGGGAGGTGACGCCACAACGTCGCCGCTCGGCCACCGCCGCACATTTCGCGGCGGTCCTCGAACTGGCCAAACGGGGCCAGATCGAGTTGCGGCAGGGCGAGGTCTTCGCACCGATCCAGATCCGACGGAGGGATATGTGAACGATCCGTCGGAAAAAAGCCTGTTCGAGGCGCCACCGATTGCCGAGCAGGAGCGGATGGTCGAGGCGATCCTGTTTGCCACAGCAGAACCGATGACCGTCGCCCAACTGGCCGAACGCCTGCCGCATGGATGTGACGCGCAAGAGGCGCTGGCCTACCTGCGCCGGCGCTACGAGGGACGCGGGGTTCATCTGGTCCGGATCGGCGACGCCTATGCGTTCCGAACGGCGCCGGATCTGGGCTATCTGATGCAGAAGGAAACGGTCGAGCAGCGCAAACTGTCGCGCGCGGCCATCGAGACGCTGGCGATCATCGCCTATCATCAGCCCGTGACCCGCGCCGAGATCGAAGAGATCCGCGGCGTCGCTGTCAGCCGCGGCACGATCGACCAGTTGCTTGAACTCGACTGGATCCGTTTTGGCCGCCGCAGAATGACACCGGGCCGGCCTGTCACTTTCGTGGTGACGGAAGGATTCCTTGACCATTTCGGCCTTGAATCGGCGCGTGATCTTCCGGGCCTGAAAGAGTTGCGTCAGTCGGGCCTGCTGGAAAACCGCCCAAGCCTGTTGGCAGGCACCACGACTGACGACGAGGCCGAGGCCGAGACAACCGTCTCCGGCCAATCCGAACTGTTCGAGGACTAAGGTCCGGAAAGGTGCTGGAATGGATCTGAACCGACTGTTCTCGATGATTGTGCGCATGGTTGTCGCACGGCTGGTCAGGCTCGGCGTGAACAAGGGCATCGACCTGGCCACGCGATCGACACCTTCGCCCCCCGAGAACCCAACCCAGACGGCCGAGGCGGCGGCGCTGGCAAGCCGCGCCCGCCGCGCG
>JBGSQL010000430.1:0-4411 GCA_041738105.1 Rhodobacter sp.
CGCGCGGCCAACCCGGCCAGATCCGCGCCCGGCTGCACCGCCTGCGCCAGCAGGATCGCATCCGTTCGCCCCGCCCCTTCGGTCAGCACGGACGTGACCCAGCATCGCAAATCCTCGGCCGTCGCCACGTCGCCCGCATCAATCACAGCTTCGAGACCATGCGAATAGGCGTAGCTTCCAACCGGAAAGACCGGCGACAGCCACTGAACCAGGGTCAGCAGATCGCGCGTGGTCATGCCGGGTCCGGTTCTTCTTCGGGCTCGTCGGGGTGGGTATGGCTGCTGTGAAAATGAACATGCTTCTGCTCATGCCCCGCTTCAGGCCCGTGGTCATGCCCCAGAGTGCGACCGTGCCCGTAGGCGCCGCCTTCGGGCGTAAAGGGCTCGACGGCCTCACTCACGCCCGCCCCAAGCTGGTGCAGCATCTCCTCCAGCACATGATCGCGCCGGATCACCAGACGCCCCGGTTCGATCTGACAGGGCGTGTGACGGTTCCCGATATGCCAGGCCAGGCGCGGCAGATCGCCGGTCACCACCAGCACAGGCTCTTGCGCCGCGACGACCTCGATCAGCTTGCCGTCGTCCAGGACGAAACAATCCCCCGCATCCAGGCTGATCGTTTCCGGCAGATCCAGCAGAAATGTCGCGCCACTGTCCGCCGTCAACCGCTTGCGGCGCAGGAACCGCGAGTCATAGCCAAGCGTGACGCGATCGGCTGGCACTTGGACGGCCAGTCGGTCACCCCGACACAGGACGCGGCGGGCGGGGGAGAGGTCGGGCATGGCGGCGGTCCTTATCGCTGGAACAGGTCGCGGAAAACGTAGCGCGCCAGACGATCGCGCGACAGCCCCATTGCGGCAAGCGCGGCATCGGGCAAGGCATGAAGCCGCGCAAACTCTGTCTCACGCCCCTGTCGCATCAGATAGGCGTTGCAGCCGGTTGCGTCTATCGCGAAGAACCGGTCGAGGGCTGCGGCAGCTTCCGGACTTAGCGGCGAATTGGCGGGCGTGATGGGCATCGGCGGCCTCCTTCAGGTCGCGGTGATCCTCCCAGATACGAACCCTAGCGCAAAACGGGCGGCAGGTCGACGCGAATGCTGCGCTGCGGCAATTCCCCGCTGCAAGCATCGCGCCCCTCAGTACAGGAAATAGCGCTGCGCAAGCGGCAACTCCCGCGCCGGTTCGCAGGTCAGCAATTCGCCATCCGCGCGCACCTCGTAGGTTTCCGGGTTCACCTCGATCCGCGGCATGGCGTCGTTGTGGATCATGTCGGCCTTGCCGATCCCCCGTGTGCCAGCCACCGCCAGCGTCTCTTTCGCCAGACCGTACCGGCCGCGCACATCGTCGGCCTGTGCCGCCGCGCTGACAAAGACCACCGCCGAGCGTTCGACCGATCGGCCAAAGGCGCCGAACATCGGCCGGGTATAGACCGGCTGCGGCGTCGGGATGGAGGCATTCGGATCGCCCATCTGGGCGCAGACGATGGTGCCACCGATCAGCACCATATCGGGCTTGGCGCCAAAGAACGCCGGAGACCACAGCACCAGATCGGCCCGCTTGCCCTCTGCGATTGATCCAATATGCGTGGACAATCCATGCGCAATTGCAGGATTTATCGTGTATTTGGCAATGTAGCGCCGGACCCGCAGATTGTCGTTCGCCCCTGTTTCTTCGGACAGGCGACCGCGCTGCACCTTCATCTTGTGCGCCGTCTGCCAGGTGCGGGTGATGACCTCGCCCACCCGGCCCATGGCCTGACTGTCGGACGCCATGATCGAGAACGCCCCCATGTCGTGCAGGATGTCCTCGGCCGCGATCGTCTCGCGCCGGATGCGGCTTTCGGCGAAGGCCACATCCTCGGGGATCGAGCGATCGAGGTGGTGGCAGACCATCAGCATGTCCAGATGCTCTTCCAGCGTGTTGACGGTGTAGGGCATCGACGGGTTGGTCGAGCTTGGGAACACATTGGCCGCAGCCACCACCATGATGATGTCGGGCGCATGGCCACCGCCCGCCCCTTCGGTGTGGTAGGCGTGGATCGTCCGGCCCTTGATCGCGGCCAGCGTGTTTTCCACGAACCCGCTTTCGTTCAGCGTGTCGGTGTGGATCATCGCCTGCACATCCATCGCATCGCAAACCGCCAGGCAATTGTCGATCACCGCCGGGGTCGTTCCCCAGTCTTCGTGCATCTTCAGCGCGCAGGCCCCCGCGCGCACCTGTTCCTCCAGCGCTTCGGGCAGGCTCGCATTGCCCTTGCCCGCGAAGCCGAGGTTCATCGCAAAGGCGTCCGCGGCCTGCAACATCCGCTCGATATGCCAGGGCCCCGGCGTGCAGGTGGTGGCAAGCGTGCCATGCGCGGGGCCGGTGCCACCGCCCAGCATCGTCGTAAGCCCCGAGTGCAGGGCATCCTCGATCTGCTGCGGGCAGATGAAATGGATATGCGCATCCATCCCGCCGGCTGTCAGGATCCGCCCCTCGCCCGCGATGATCTCGGTCCCCGGCCCGATGATGATATCGACACCGGGCTGCGTATCGGGGTTGCCGGCCTTGCCGATCTTTGCGATCCGACCATCACGCAGGCCCACATCAGCCTTGTAGATGCCCGAATGATCCACGATCAGCGCGTTGGTGATCACCGTATCCGCCGCCCCGCCCGCACGGCTGATCTGGCTTTGCCCCATCCCGTCGCGGATCACCTTTCCGCCGCCGAACTTCACCTCTTCGCCATAGGTCGTCAGGTCGCGCTCGACCTCGATGATCAGATCGGTATCGGCCAGCCGCACCCGATCACCGGTCGTCGGGCCATACATGTCGGCATAGGTGGCGCGGGAAAGAAAGGCGGGCATTGGCAGACTCCGGGGGCTGGTTCAGGCTGGAATTGACAAATTCAAGGTCGGGTTCATGCTGGTTGTGCCGAAATCACGGCGAGCGTTCCGGCCAACCGGACGCAGGGCGCACAGACGTCGAAAAGAGGGAGAGACGATATGGAACAGCGCACTTTCGGGGGCAGGGCCCCAGTCATTGCCCCAGTCATGGCCCCAGTCATGGCCACTGTCATGGCCCTTGTCATCAGCACCGCGGCAGGGGCCGAACCCAGCCTCGAACGCGGCGAATATCTTGTGCTTGGCCCGATGGGCTGCGGCAACTGCCACACGCCGATCGGGCCAGACGGGTTCAAGATGGACTGGGCACTTTCCGGCCGACTGGTGGAACACAATGACGCTTTCACCGCGATCGCCCCAAACATCACCCCGGCAAGCCGCGTTGCGGGGTGGAGTGATGAAGATCTCGGTCGGGCGATCCGCGAGGGCTTGCGCCCGGATGGCAGCCTGATCGGCCCGCCAATGCCCTTCGCGATGTATCGTGGCATCGCGGATGACGATCTGGCGTCGATCGTGATGTTCCTGCGAACCCTGCCGGCTGTGGAAACGAACCTGCCGGCTTCCGAGTACCGCATCACATTGCCGCCAAATTACGGGCCGCCAGTCGGTCATGTTGAGGCCCCGCCACGCGGGATCACTGTCGAGTATGGCGCCTATCTTGCCGGGCCGATCGCCCATTGCATCGAATGCCACACCCCGATGGGGCCACAGGGGCCGCTGCTGGACACAGCCCTCGGGCAGGGCGGGTTCGAGTTCCACGGCCCATGGGGTGTCTCGGTTTCTGCGAACCTGACCAGCCACAAAGATGGGCTTGCCGGCTACAGCGACGCCGAGATCGCGACGATGATCACAAAGGGCAAGCGCCCGGACGGCAGCACAATGCTGCCGCCTATGCCTTACAGCTATCTTGCCAACATCACGCCCGATGACCTTGCCGCGCTGATCCTGTATCTGCGCAGCCTGCCGCCGTTGCCCGACGCAGGCTGACAAGAACGTTGCCGCCCGCGCCTGCTTTCGCGGGCGTCGACCAAGGTCAAAGCGGTGGTCTTGCGCGTCACATCCGGCCGCACCGTGGCCGGATGTCTCTGTGCCATCGCGCCGCTCTGGCCAATGGCCGTCTGGCACATCGCGATACATCAAGACGGACGGCGCCCGCGCAACACGGCACGGGGCTTGGCCGAAACGGCCGGCACTTGGGCCGTGGCAGGCGTCAGGATGCCAGCTTGATAGGCCGTCAGTCGAGCGACAAGCTGATCGGTCAGCTCGATCTGGGTCTTCCAGCCCGCAAGCCACAGATCGAACCCTGCGCGCCAATAGTCCAGAGGTGTCACCAGCTTCATCGTCCACTCCTTCATCAGGGCTTTGTATGTGCCCGCAGGTCTTGCGTCCGGGGTTCGGGGCAGCCGGGGGCCGCCTGCGCCAGTACGGCGCCTGTCAGGCAAATCAGGCTGGCCCGGCGCACCATCATTTCGCGCCCTTGCGGGGCCGGGTCAGGCGGCGCACATTCGCCCGCGTGCGACGGCGCAAGGGC
>JBGSQL010000446.1:0-4265 GCA_041738105.1 Rhodobacter sp.
GCGCGTAGCTCGGACGAATTGACCAGAATGAGTTGCGGGAACCAGACCTGCGTGACGTTGAACCGGCATCCGGCGGAGCCCGCCAGCCGCGGATCGCGCCATCGCATCGTCAGACGGAGATCGGTGTCGATCTGCTGGTTCGCGTCGTCAACCCCCAGCACGTCCAGCACCAGGAAGCTCACAACCACGCGCGTCGGCGTCCCCTCTGGGTCCGGTCGCTCGCCCGTCGCCATCTCGGGCAGAACACATGTCTCTTGGGCGGCGGTGGCATCCGCGAGCAGCCCACAGACGCACATCGCCAAAGCAAGGCGGTAAATCGCTGAGCTGAACACTCCGATGCAACCTCCTGAACGCCAAACTCCGGCAAAGTATCAGAAATGGTGTGTCTGTCACCGGGCAAACGAGTACGGGATGCGCAGCGCCTATGACGAAGTCATGGCCGCAGGCATCAAGCGCCAGCATGAACCACCCCGCATCGTTGGAGACCTCTTGCAGTAGGAGATAGCCGAGAAACAGGCGCGCTCGATCCGCTATCAGATGACGGTCGCCAAGCTGCCGCTGGCCAAGGACATCGAAGAGTTCGACTTCACCGGCACGCCGATCAACGAGGGCCTGGTGCGAGAACTGGCCAATGGCAGCTTCGTCGCCGACCAGCGCAACGTGGTCCTGATCGGCGGCACTGGAACCGGCAAGACCCACCTCGCCATCACCATTGCCCGCGCGCTCATCCGCAACGGCACCCGAGGCCGCTTCTACAACGTCGTCGATCTCGTGAACCGGCTCGAGACCGAGACCCGCGGCGGCAAGCAGGGGCGGCTGGCCGATTACATGACCCGCCTCGACTTCGTCATTCTCGACGAACTCGGCTATTTGCCCTTCGCGCAGTCCGGCGGCCAATCGCTCTTCCACCTCATCAGCCGTCTCTACGAACGCACCTCGATCATCGTCACCACCAACATCGCCTTCGGAGAATGGCCGACGGTCTTTGCCGACGCAAAGATGACCACGGCGCTCCTCGACCGCCTGCCCCACCACTGCGAGATCATCGAAACCGGCAACGAGTCGTGGCGCTTCAAAAACCGCGCCTGACCCCGATCAGGGCCTGACCCGCCTCCACTCTGTGATCAGTTCCGTCGGCTCAAGCCCTGATCTCTACGTCGCATAGGGGGTCAATTTTGGACGCCGATAGGGGGTCAGTCTTGTGAGCCGATTGACAATCTGGGTCGTGTTGCGGAACAGGTTGCCCGGGGTCCACTGGCTGGTGTCGCCACCCATGAAGCCATAGAAACAGTCAAATCCCATGCCGGTCGGCCACTGGTCGAAGGGGCCCATCGTGCTGATCTGAAAGCCCGGCGTGTTGTGGTTCTTGCCGTACCAGGAGGTGTTGTAGCCGTTGTCCTTCAGCATGCGACCGATGGTGGTCTTATCCTTCGTGATCACGGAATCATAGCCCGGATAACCCGTCGCCTGTTCCGAGATCACGCCAAATCCCGCCGAATTGTGATTGCGCCCTGTCAACAGCGCGGCCCGCGTGGGTGCGCCAATCGACCACGCAACACAGCCAGACGTGCGGCCATGTCACCCGAGTTGCATTCTACGGAAGAGCCAAAAGTGCTCTTCGCTTCGAGACTAGCCCCGCCACGTGTCCACCTCACCGCCAGTGCCGCACGCGCGGTACTGGGACGGCGTAGCGCCCGTAAACCGGCGGAAGGCGCGCGTGAAGTGTTGCGGGCTCTCGTAGCCCGCCATCATGGCAACATCGATGACCTTCATCGCACGATCGCCGAGCAATCTGCGCGCGAGTTCGAAGCGCGCCTCCTGGAGAATCTTCGAATAGGACGTCCCGCACATCGAGAGACGTCTCTGCAAAGTCCGGGTGCTGACCCCTGCCATCTCAGCGGCGAAGGCAACGTCGGTACGTCCCTCGCTCAGATAGGGCTGAACCATCATTCGCAGCAGACCTACGAACTCCCAGATTTCGTATTGCGCATCTTCTGGCGCTGACGAAACCGCCCCGTGTTCCGCTACCTCGGTCGTGTTGTTGGTTGGCCGGGTGAGGTGCTCGAGCCCAACGGTGACGGATGTATGCGGCTGACCCACCAGGATGCGCGTGTCTGGAAAAGCCGCCTGAACGGCGTCTGGAGGACGGGTCGACGAAACGAAACACAGCTCGCTTGGGCACCAGTTTTCTCCTGCGACGCTGCGCACGACCGAGATCACAGCTTGAAGGTTCAGCCACTCGGCAAAGCATATGAAGGGATGACCACGAAGCCCCGCCATGTCGCAGATGACGCGGACTTCCTCCCCTTCGCGCTGGATGGTCATTTCAAGGGCGCTGTCCTCGAAGCGGGACACAAGGGTCAAAGCCTCGAGCCGCATGAGGCCGGTCTGCGCCGTAACGATGGCCGTCTGCTGCATGGGGTGCAGTGACGACAGCGAGGCATTCTGGGCGCCAAGCAACCCCAGAACCATCGGTTCAAGGTCGCGGCCGCTTCGCGGGATCCATTCGATGGCAACTGGGATGCTGACGTAAAGATCGGGCGTCTCTTCGACGCGTGGCGGAAGTTTTGACTGCGCAAGATCGCGGTCCACGGGCGCGCCGATGTCGCGCAATACAGAAATGTAGTTGTTCAGATGGGTCGCTCTGACGAGTGCAAGCCTGCCTTCCAAAACACGTCCCCCGCGGATTCACAATTTTTGGCGCGAAATGGCCCGCAGGCGTGTCGGGGGCCTGTCAGCGTATCCGTGCAGTATCTCGCCAACGAGGGTAGCACGCATGACCCATCGAACGAAGGGCCCTGAGCCGGGGCTCACCCGAGTCAGGTCGGTGATCTCCGGGCTTGCGCTGGCCGGCAATATATCGCTTGAGGCAGCAGCATGGCATCTGGGGACCAGCCCACGGACGCTCCAACGAAGACTGAACGAGCACGGGGTGAACTTCTGGGCGCTGGTCGAACAAAGCCGGTTCGAGATCGCCAGTGCACTTCTGTGTGAGACGGATCTGAAAGCTCAGGAAATTGCCGCCGGAATCGGCTACAGAAGACCATGCGCATTTGCCCGTGCCTTCACAAAGTGGGCGGGTTTTTCCCCAAGCGATTTCCGGAAGGTTTTCCGGGGGCCGGAATCGCAGAACCCCAGAATGGCGCGAAATGGGCAGAAGGGGCGGCCTTGACGCAGTAGCTTTCGAAAGCCGTCCAGATTTGCCCCAGGAGACCTGAAGCATGATCCGCATGACCTCTGTGAGCGCTCTCGCAGTCGCCGTTGCCATGGGGCCCGCGTTTGCGGAAATCTCCTCTGCCGAACTCGACGCGATCTCCATACCCGACAAGGTCGAGACAGTGATCGGCAAGCTCGAGTTCTTCGACGGAGTGCCCACCGACGGCACCGTGTCCGCGCTCTACGACAACCTTGACCGGATGCGCGGCGTCGAGGTGTTTCTCGACAACGTCGGCGCGGCCTCGATGTACAGCGTGCGCAAGGGATTGGCCGATGCAGGGGCAGAGGGCGCGAACAGGATCGCGATTTTCGAGCAGCTGCTGGATTCCCAGACGCTCGTCGTGACGGCCAATACCTCGACCCTCTACGCCTACACGTTTACCGATCTTGCGGAGGACGGGCCGACCGTCATCGAGATCCCACCCGGCATGCTTGGCTTCCTGAACGATGCCTGGCAGCGCTTCGTCGGGAATATGGGCGTCACCGGGCCGGACGAGGGCAAGGGCGGCAAGTATCTCGTGGTGCCTCCCGGCTACGCCGGTGACATTCCGGACGGATACTTCCTGCTCAAACCCGCGACCAACAGGAATTTCCTTTTCCTGCGCGGATCGATCGCGAGGGGCCTGGAGCCTGCCGTGGAGAACATCACCTCCCACCTAAGGGTATATCCGCTGAAGGACGCGGCGAACCCGGCCGCGACCGAATTCGTCAACATGTCCAACAAGGCCATCAACACGGTCTTTCCCAGTGACTTCTCGTACTTCGAGGCGCTCGACGAGATCATTCAGGAAGAGCCGATCAAGGCAATCAGCCCGGAAGTGCGCGGCACGATTGCCGCCATCGGCATCGTCAAGGGACAGGCTTTCTCCCCCGACGACCGGATGAAGGTCTTGCTGACGGAGGCCGCCACGCTGGCAGATGCGACGGCACGGGCCATCACCTACCACCCGCGTATCGCCGGCGTACGGATCTATCCGGACGATCCGAAGAGCGTCTGGTCGACGGCCTTCGCCAACAGGAACACGAGCTTCGAGGCAGAAGGCGCGATG
>JBGSQL010000470.1:0-4006 GCA_041738105.1 Rhodobacter sp.
CGCGCCCGAGCGCGTCGCGGATCTGCTGCGCGCGTTCCACCACGAGATGCCCCGGCGCGTGTCCGGGCCGGGCTATCTGTTCTGGCCGTTCCATGTGATCCGCGACTATGCCCGCGGTCTTGCGGGCCGCGTCCCTCTGGCCGATCTGGCGGAGTTCCTGGCGCTTTCGGACGAGATGGAGGCGGCGCAGGTGGCCTTGCCGATCGTCTATGGCCATCACGATCTGCTGCCCGCCAATTTCCTGGATGACGGCGCCCGACTTTGGCTGATCGACTATGAGTATGCGGGCTTTGGCACCGCGATGTTCGATCTGGCCGGAGTGGCGGCGAATGCCGGGATGGACCCGGCGCAGAGCAGCCTGCTGCTGGCGTGCTATTTCGGCGCGGCGCCGTCGCCCCAGCTGCTGCGGGCCTTTGACGCGATGCAGGTCGCGGCGCTGTTGCGCGAAACGATGTGGGCGATGGTGTCGGGCCTGCACCTGGCCGCGCCCGGTGTCGACTATGACGCCTATGCCACCGAAAACCGCGTTCGACTGCGCGACGCGCTCGACCGCTATCGCCATCTGCATGGAAAGACCGGATCATGACCCTTCCCAGCCACGCCCAGATCGTTGTGATCGGAGGCGGCATCATCGGCTGTTCAACCGCCTATCACCTGGCGCGCGATCACAAGGCGGATGTCGTTGTGCTGGAGCAGGGTCGGCTGACCTCGGGGTCGACCTGGCACGCGGCGGGGCTGGTCGGGCAACTGCGATCTTCGGCGTCGATCACGCGGGTGCTGAAATACTCGGTCGAGCTCTACAAGCGGCTGGCGGCGGAGACCGGGCTGGAGACGGGGTGGAAGATGACCGGCTGCCTGCGGCTGGCCACGACGCCCGACCGCTGGACCGAGTACAAGCGGCTGGCGACGACGGCCGGCAGTTTCGGGATGGAGATGCACCTGATCTCGGCCGACGAGGTCAAGCGGATGTGGCCGCTGATGGAGACCTCGGACCTGATCGGCGCAAGTTGGCTGCCGACCGACGGGCAGGCCAGCCCGTCGGACATCACGCAGTCGCTGGCCAAGGGCGCGCGGATGCAGGGCGCGCGGTTTCACGAAGGCGTCCGGGTGACGGGGTTTCGCAAGGAGGGTGCGCGCATTACGCATGTCGAGACGACGCGGGGCGTGATCGCCTGCGACAAGGTGGTGAACTGTGCCGGGCAATGGGCGCGTCAGGTGGGCGCGTTGGCCGGCGTGACCGTGCCGCTGCAACCGGTGAAGCACCAATACATCGTGACCGACCGGATCGAGGGTCTTTCATCAGATGCGCCGACGATCCGCGATCCGGATCGGCGCACCTATTTCAAGGAAGAGGTCGGCGGGCTGGTGATGGGCGGCTATGAGCCTGATCCGCAACCCTGGACGCTGGGCGACGTGCCCGACGACTGGGAGTTTCGGCTGTTCGACGACGACTTTGATCACTTCGAGCAACATCTTGGCCAAGCCATCGCCCGCGTGCCCGCCCTCGCCAACGCGGGCGTGAAACAGATGATCAACGGGCCGGAAAGCTTTACCCCCGATGGCAATTTCATTCTGGGGCGGGCGCAGGCGTGCGCCAATCTGTTCGTCGGGGCCGGGTTCAACGCCTTCGGGATCGCCTCGGGTGGCGGCGCGGGCTGGGTGCTGGCAGAGTGGGTGATGTCGGGCGAGGCGCCGCTGGACCTGTGGGTGGTCGATATCCGGCGATTTTCCGAGCTGCACCGGGATCGAGAGTGGGTCTGCGCGCGCACCTGCGAAGCCTATGGCAAGCACTACACCGTGGCCTTTCCGCACGAGGAATATGAAAGCGGGCGCCCCCGGATCGTCTCGCCGCTGTATGACCGGCTGCGGGGCCATCGCGCCGTGTTCGGGTCCAAGCTGGGGTGGGAGCGTCCGAACTGGTTCGCCCCCGAGGGGGTCGAGCCGCGCGACATCTATGCCATGGGCCGGCAGAACTGGTTCGAGGCGGTGGGCGAGGAACATCACCATGTGCGAAACGCGGTCGGGATCTTCGATCAGTCCTCTTTCGCGAAATACGAGGTGCGCGGCGCCGATGCGCTGCGCGCGCTCGACTGGGTTTGCGCCAATGACGTGAGGAAACCGCCGGGGCGGCTGACCTATACCCAGTTGCTGAACAGCCGGGGCGGGATCGAGGCCGATCTGACCGTGGCGCGGCTGGCGGACGATCATTTCTATATCGTGACCGGGACCGGGTTCCGCACCCATGACGCCGGCTGGATGCTGGATCATTTTCCCGCCGGCGATGTGCGGCTGGAGGATGTGACCGAAGGCTGGGGAACACTGTCGCTGATGGGGCCACGGGCGCGCGACGTTCTGGCGCGCGTCACATCCGCGGATGTGTCCAACACCGCCTTTCCCTTCGGGCATCTGCGCGAGATCATGATTGCAGGGGCGACGGTGCGCGCCCTGCGGGTGACCTATGTCGGTGAACTGGGGTGGGAGTTGCATGTGCCGATTGCCGCGACCGGCGACGTGTTCGATGCGCTGATGGCGGCGGGCGCCGGGGCCGGGATCCGGCCGGTTGGGTATCGCGCGCTGGAAAGCCTGCGGCTGGAAAAGGGCTATCGCGCCTGGTCCTCGGACATCACGCCCAATGACACGCCGTTCGAGGCCGGTCTGGGCTGGGCGGTAAAGCTGCGCCGGGATGCGCCTTTCCTGGGGCGGGCGGCGCTGGAGGCGAGTGCCGGCGCGCCGCTGACCAAGCGTCTGGCGGGGTTCACGGTGGAGGCGCCCGACGCGGTGCTGGTGGGCCGCGAGACGATCCTGCGTAATGGCGAACCCGTGGGCTATCTGACCTCGGGCGGCTACGGCTATACGCTGGGGCTTGGGATCGGCTATGGCTATGTGCGCAACGCGGATGGCGTGAGCGACGATTTCCTGCGCACGGGGCGGTATGAGTTGATCGTGGCGGCGGAGCGCTATCCTGCGCGGATCGGGTTGCGCCCGTTCGTCGACCCCGAGGGGATGCGCATCCGCGGGTGAGGCGGCCTCAAGCCTGCCTGACGCAGATAGAAGCGTCAGGCGGGCTGTCGCTTTCCTTTGGGTCGCCTGTCTTTCGTCAAAGCCGGAGCCCACTTTTGTCGGACAGGCTCTAGCTGCGGCGCAGGACCACGGCGAGGCTGGGCACGGTGCCGGTCTCGCCGGGCATCGAGACGTAGGGCGCGGTCGTCTCGGCAATCTCGATCTGGCGCTGGTCGGCAAGGACGGCCAGCGTGGGCGCCAGGCTGTCGGTCCACAGTGGCAGTTTGACGGTCAGCACGATCACGCCGCCGGGGCGGCAGATCCGCACCAGCTCGGGCAGGCCCTCGGCGCCAACATGGCCAGAGGTGAAGACGCCGGCCGAGACGATCCCGGCGTAGCTGGCGTCCGCGAAGGGCAGCGCGCGCCCCAGGGCAAGCTGGTGCAGGTGGGAATAGACATTCTTGGCGCGGGCGACGGCCAGCATCCCGGCTGACACATCCAGCGCCTCGACCTCGGGGTAGCCCAGGATGCCCAGCCATTCGCCGATCAGCCCGGTGCCCGCGCCGGCATCCAGCAGCGGGCGCGCGCCGACGGGAAGGTGGCGCGTCAGAAGTGCCGTGCAGATCGACGGATGACGATAGCCGGCATGCGCCATGTCGGCCTCATACCCGGTGGCCCATTCATCATAGAGCGCTGCAATCTCGGCGGTGTCCTTGGCTTGATAGACCGCGCCAAGCGCGCCGTCGTGTTTTCCCTGTGCCACGCGATCCTCCTGCGCCTGACGGCAATGGTAGCCAAGCCGGGCGAGACATGGAAGTCTGCAGGCGGGATGCGGTGGGAACAGGGGAACCCGAGATGGATGAGGCGGAGCACCGGGCACGGGCGGCGCTGGCCGGCGTGCCAGCGCTTGCAGGCTACGCCGGGCCGCTGGAGCGGTTGGGCGGGCTGACCAACATCGTGTTCCGGGCGGGTGCGCATGTTCTGCGGCTGCCGGGGCCGGGGACGG
>JBGSQL010000048.1:0-10368 GCA_041738105.1 Rhodobacter sp.
GGCGCCCGAGGTGGCGTTCCTGGTCGATGCCGCAGCGCGCGCGCCTGCCGTGCCCGGCCGGGCCGAGGCGCTGCTTTCGGTTCTGGCGCAACTCGAGGCGCAGGACCGCCGATTGCGGGCAGGAGGCACTGCCGGATTGTCGCGGGGCTGAAGGCACGCTACATGCCGGGGGGTCCGACAAGGAGCCACGGCATGGATTACGGTTTGTTCTTTACCTACCTTGGTGCCTGTGGGGCTGCGGCCGCCACCGGGGCGCTGTTCAGCCCCGGCGACTGGTACAAGACCCTGAACAAGCCCGGCTGGACACCACCCGACTGGGTGTTTCCCGTGGCCTGGACCGCGCTTTACCTTTGCATGTCGCTGGCCGCAATGAAGGTCGCCCTGTCGGATCATCCGGGCCGTGCCCAGGCGCTGGGGTTCTGGACCATCCAGGTCACGCTGAACGCGCTGTGGTCGCCGGTGTTCTTCGGATTGCGGCGGATGCGCGCCGCGCTGATCGTGGTTGCGCTGCTGTGGGTCGCCGTGGCGGTGACGCTGGTGGCCTTTGCCCGGATCGACACCATCGCGGGGATTTTGTTCCTGCCCTACATCGTCTGGGTCACGATCGCGACCGCGCTGAACGCGTCGGTCTTGCGGCGCAACCCGGACATGGCCTGAAGCGCGGCCCAAGGTGCGGGCCGGGCGCTTAGGCGATCAGAACGGGATCTCGTCGTCGAGGTCGCTGCGGCTGCTGCCACCACTGCGCGCGGCGCCGCCCGTTCCACGCTCGGCGCCATAGCCGCCGCCCCGGTCGTCCCCAAGGCTGCCGCGGTCATCGGGCATGCCACCGCCACCGCTGCCGCCTTCGCGTCCGTCAAGCAGCGTCATCTCGCCCCGGAACGGACGGATCACGACCTCGGTCGAGTAGCGGTCGGCGCCCGACTGGTCCTGCCATTTGCGGGTTTCAAGCTGGCCTTCGATATAGACCTTGGACCCTTTGCGCAGATATTGCTCTGCCACCTTGGCGATGTTCTCGTTGAAGATGGCGACGGAATGCCATTCGGTGCGTTCCTTGCGCTCGCCAGTGGCCTTGTCGCGCCAGGTTTCCGATGTGGCGATCCGCAGGTTCACCACCTTGCCCCCGTTCTGGAACGACCGCACTTCCGGATCGCGGCCGAGATTGCCCACCAGAATGACCTTGTTCACAGATCCCGCCATGCGCCCATTCTCCCTTGTGTCGTGATATCCCGATCTGCCGGGCAGCTTGCCCGTGCATGGTTAACAAAGGCTATACCTTCGCGCGGGCACGGCTGCAACTCGGGTTGCAGGCAAAACCTGGGCCAGACTCGGGGCCCGATCGGCGATGGCCTGAGCGGTGGTGCCAGCCAGATCAGGTTGCCTGTCGTTGCGGTCTTTCCCGAAACCCGCCGTCCGGGGGTGAACCTTCCGAAAGCCATGGTTAGGGGCTACAAGGCCTTGCCGGATCCGCGTTCCGGTTTGCAGCCCGGTGCCCCCATGAGCCTCAATGACCGCCCGCCCCTTGCAATTTGGTCGCGTGACAGCGGGATCATCTTGGGGCTGATCCTGTTTCAGGCCGTCTGCACGGTGTTCTTCCTGGGGGATGTCGTGCGCGATGCCATCGAGATGGGGTGGTCCGCGCTGACCGATCTGCACCTTTTGCCCGAGATGGGGGCGACGCTGGGGCTGATCAGCGGGATCATTGCGCTGTCGCTTGTCCTGATCCGGCTGTTGCGCCGACAGGCCCATATGGAACAGGGGTTGAACGTGGCGCAAGGCGCGCTGGGAGAGTTGATGGAGGCGTATTTCCGCGAGTGGGGCCTGACCCCATCCGAGCAGGCTGTGGCGGCCTTTACCATAAAGGGCTACTCGATTGCCGAGATTGCAGGGCTGCGTGGGTCGGCCGAGGCGACGGTCAAGACCCATCTCAATGCGATCTATCGCAAGGCGGGCGTGCCCGGTCGGGCGCAACTGGTCAGCCTGCTGGTCGAGGACCTGTTGCGCGGACCTTTGACCGAGGTGCGCACATCCGCCGGCCCGGCCTGAGGGGGCGCACCAGACATCTGGCGGCGCGCGCCATTTGCGGTATACTGCGCGGGTAGAAGAAAACGAAACGGGACAGTGGAATGCGGCGTCACGTTGCTGCGGGTTTGTGTCTGACGGTATGCCTTGCCTCGGTCGCCTCGGCTGAAGGTCTGAAGCTGACCGGTTCCAGCAAGAGCCGCATGGCGCTGTTCGAATCGCAGGCGAAGCTTCTCGATACCCGGTTGTCGAAACAGTATTCCGGGTCGGTCCGCTTGCAGCCGAAAGCCAAGGGCGGCGACGACGCGGTGCCGCGCTATGCCGGCCGCTACAAGGGCGAGTATCTGGCCCTGGCCAAGGCCGCAGCACGCAAGCACGGGATACCCGAGGATCTGTTCTTGCGCCTTGTGCAGCAGGAAAGCGGGTGGAATCACACCGCCGTTTCGACCAAGGGCGCGACGGGACTGGCGCAGTTGATGCCGGGCACGGCGCAACTGTTGAACGTGAACATGCACGATCCGGCCGAAAATCTGGAGGGCGGGGCCCGCTATCTGCGCCGGATGTATGACCGGTTCGGTTCGTGGCGACTGGCGCTGGCGGCCTATAACGCGGGACCAGAGGCGGTGGAAAAGCATGACGGCATCCCGCCCTATGCGGAAACCAAGGACTATGTGAAGTCGATCCTCGGCGGCTGAGCAGCGGGCTGCTGTGGGGGTGATTGCCCCGCTTGTGCCCGTCCATGCGGATGCCTCGGGCTGGCCGACATCTCGCGCAGAATCACATCAGAGGCGCAACGGCGCGGCTGTATCCTTGTGCGCAAAGACCTTTGTGGCAGAGCGCCGTGCGCCAAGCTCACTCGGCCGCAATCTTGATGACCGGTTCCATTTCGGCAAAGATTTCGTCGGACAGGTGGCACTTGATCTGGTGACCGCCCGCCAGGTTGCGCATCGGTGGCAGTTCGGTTTCGCACAGGTTGCCGGGCACCTGGCTTTTCCAGCGGCAGCGCGTCTGGAATGGGCAGCCGGGCGGCGGGTTCATCGCCGAGGGGATGTCGCCTTCAAGCACGATCCGCTTTTTCTGGACCCGGGTATCGGCAATCGGCACCGCCGACAGCAGCGCCTCGGTATAGGGATGGTAGGGTGGGCTGAAAACCTGATCGGTCGTGCCCAGTTCGACCACATGGCCCAGATACATCACCATCACCCGGTCGCTGAGATAGCGCACGATGCTGAGGTCATGGCTGATGAACAGCAGCGTCGTGCGGTTCTTGCGCTGGATCTCCATCAGCAGATCGGTGACGGCGGCCTGCACCGACACGTCGAGCGCTGACACGGGTTCGTCCGCCACTACGATCTTGGCGCCGCCCGCGAAGGCGCGTGCAATGCCCACCCGTTGCTTCTGGCCGCCCGACAGCTGGCGTGGCATCCGGTCGGCAAAGGCGCGGGGCAGCTTCACCAGGTCAAGCAGTTCCAGCATCCGGTTGCGGCGTTCTTCGTCGTTGTTGCCTTCACCGAAGATCTCGAGCGCGCGGATGATCTGGCGGCCGACGGTCATCGAAGGATTCAAGGTGTCGAACGGATTTTGGAACACCATCTGAACCGAAGACACGGTATCGGTGCCGCGTTTCTCGATCGGGGTGGACTGGATGTCCTGATCATAGAGCATGATCTTGCCGCTGGTCGCGGTTTCCAGACCCATCAGAACCTTGGCAAAGGTGGATTTGCCGCAGCCCGACTCGCCCACGATGGCCAGCGTTTCGCCTTCGCGGGCCTCAAAACTGAGGGTTTCATTGGCCTTCACCACCTTCTTCAACCCGCCGCCAAACAGCCCGCCCGAAACCTCGTAATACTTGCGCAGGTCGGTCATCTTCAGCACGACCTCGCCGACCGGCGTCTTGGCGACCTTCTTGGCGGCTTCGGGTGGCTTTTCCCAATCAATCTCGGACTGGCGCAGGCACCGCGTCTCGTGGCGGTCGCCGCCGGGCAAGAGGGTCATCGGCACGTCGGCGGCATCGCAACGCCCGGCCTCGAAATAGGCGCAGCGCGGACCGAAGTTGCACCCCTTGGGCCGTTCGTGCGGCAGCGGGAAATTGCCGGGGATCGACACCAGCGGATGGCTGTTCTTGTCGGCCCCCGGCAGCGGGATCGAGCGGAACAGCGCCTGCGTATAGGGGTGGCGCATCCGGTCGAAGACCTCGGCCACGTTGCCCGTTTCGACCGCCTCGCCGGAATACATGACGCAAAGCCGATCGCAGACATCGAGGATCAGGCCGAGGTTGTGACTGATGAACAGGATCGAGGTGCCGTATTTGTGGCCAAGATCCTTGACCAGATCGACGATCCCCGCCTCGACCGTCACGTCGAGCGCGGTCGTCGGTTCGTCAAGGATCAGCAGCGCGGGCTTTGACATCAACGCCATGGCGATGACGATGCGTTGCTGCTGGCCGCCCGACAACTGGTGCGGATAGGCGCGCAGGATGCGGTCAGGGTCGGGCAGGCGGACATCGGCTACGATCTGTCGGGCCAGCTTCCAGGCGGCGTCCTTGGACATGCCTTCATGGATCATCGGCACTTCGGCCAGTTGCGCGCCGATCCGCATCGCGGGGTTCAGCGAGGCCATCGGTTCCTGATAGATCATCGCGATCTCTGATCCGCGGATCTTGCGCAGCGCCTCGTCGTCCATCGAGGTCAGGTCACGCCCCTTGAAGCGGATCGATCCACCTGTGATGCGGCCGTTCTTGCCGAGGTAGCGCATCACGGCCAGCGCGACGGTGGACTTGCCGCAACCGGACTCGCCCACCAGCCCCATCGCCTCGCCCGGCATGACGGTGCAGGAGAAATCCATCACCGCCGGGATCTCGCGCAGGCGGGTGAAGAAGCTGATCGAGAGGTTCTCGATTTCAAGGATGGGCTTGCTCGGATCCCAGGCGGTGGTGGCGGTCATGGCGGGCCTCGCATCTGGTGGCTGGCGCGGGACCGGGGGTTTCACACCCCCGGACCCCCGTGGGATATTTGTGAACAGAAGAAGCGGCTTTCAGGGCGGGTCAATCCTTCAGGCTTTCTTCTCGCAGGCCATCGGCCAGCAGGTTCAGGCCCAGCACCAGACTCATCAGCGCAAGCGCGGGCACGATGGCGGGGTGGGCGTAGATCGACAGCAGGCGACGACCGGCGTTGATGGTGGAGCCCCAGTCGGGGCTTTCGGGCGACAGGCCGAGGCCGAAAAAGCCCAGTGTGCCAAGCAGGATCGTAGTATAGCCGATCCGCAGGCAGAAATCGACGATCAACGGGCCACGCGCATTGGGCAGAATCTCCCACAGCATGATGTACCACGGGCCCTCGCCGCGGGTCTGGCTGGCGGCCACATAGTCGCGCGTCTTGATGTCGAGCACGATGCCCCGGATGATGCGGAAGACCGTGGGTGCGTTCACGAAAACGACCGAGACGAAGACGATCAGGATGTTGGGTTCCATCACGATCGCGTCGATGCCGGGTGGCAAGAGGTCGATCTTCGAGCCGGGCGACGACAGCAGCGAGACATAGAGCCAGCCCCCCACCACCAGGACGGCGGCGACGAGGATGTTGCGCAACTGCGGCTTCACGTAGAGGCGCGAGTTCAGCAGGACGACCAGGAAGATCAGCGGGAACAGAAAAAGCACCATGCCCAGGTACTGCGGCAGGCCCGAGGTCACGATCTCGGGCGTGACCAGCAGGTAGAACAGCAAGATCACCGGAAAGGCGAGGATCAGGTTGGCAAGAAAGCTGAGGAAGGTATCGAGCCGACCACCGTAGTAGCCCGCCGGAAGCCCGAGGGTAATGCCCACCATGAAGGCAAAGACCGTGGCCATCGGGGCGATCTGGATGACCAGGACCGAACCGGCGACCATGCGCGAGAACACGTCACGCGCGAGGTTGTCGCCGCCCAGCAAATACCAGGTATCCTCGACGCTTCCCACTGGTGAACCGGGCAGGGCGTTCTTCATGCCGGACACCTGGCTGAGCGGATCGTGGGTCATGATCCAGGGCGCGAAGAGCGCGGTAAACACCCAGAACATCACCAGCCCGTAGCCCACCATGCCGATCGGGCTGTCGAACAGCTTGCCGTAGAGGCCAAGCCGGCGCTTCCAGATAATCGAGGCGGCAAAGGTGGCCACAAGTGCCCCCCAGACCGGCAGGAATTGCAGGGCCATCCGGCCGAAGATCTGGCCCCAGGAAAGTGCGTCCACAGGCGTCTCCTCAGGAAATTCGGATGCGGGGGTTCAGGAACACATAGCCGATGTCGGAAATCAGCTGCGTCACCAGAACCACGAAGACGGCAACGACCGAACAGGCCAGCAGCAACTCGATGTCGTTATTGCCCGCGGCCTGCACCAGCGTCCAGCCAAAGCCCTTGTAGTTGAACAGTGTTTCGACGATCACGACGCCGTTCAGCAGCCAGGGAAACTGCAGCATGATCACCGTGAAGGGGGCGATCAGCGCGTTGCGAAGCGCGTGCTTCATCACGACATTGGCAAAGGACACGCCCTTGAGCCGTGCGGTGCGGATGTACTGCGCTGTCATCACCTCGGTCATGCTGGCGCGTGTCATGCGGGCGATGTAGCCGATCCCGTAGAGCGCGATCGTCATGACCGGCAGGCCAAAGTTCCAGAACGTGATCTGGTCCATCGCGCTGGTGGCCGTGCCCATGAACAATGTCTTGCCCTCGATCCAGCCGTTCGCGGACAGCCAGGGGGAAAGGCCGGTCGTGGTCGAGGCGAGAAGCGCGATCAGGACCACGCCCGAGACATACTCGGGGGTGGCGGTGGAGGCGATCGAGAAGATCGACAACCCGCGATCCAGCCGCGAGCCCTCGCGCATTCCCGACAGAACGCCGATCAGAAGCGAGGTCGGCACCATCACGATCATCACCCACATCATGAGCAAGCCGGTTGCGGCCAGGCGTTCGGCGATGATCTGGCTGACAGGCGCCTTGAACACCGTCGAGGTGCCCCAGTCGCCCTGCAGGATGCCGCAGCGCACTGGCGCGGTTGCCGCATCCTGGCCGCGCGCGATGCAGCGTCCGGTCGTCACCCCGTCCTCGGTGTGGGTCCAGCCGGGCAACAGGCCCAGCCATTCGCCATAGCGCACAAGGATCGGGCTGCCATAGCCGTTGCGCTCGATCCAGCTGGCGACATCCTCGTCGCTCATCCGTGCGGATGCTTCGGATTTCGCAAGTTTTTCGAGGTTTGGCGGCAGATTGGTCAGGTAGAATACGACGAAGGTCAGGCAGAGCGCCGTGAGAGCCATCGTCAGGACGCGCCGGAGCAGGAACAGGGTCATGAAACGCGATCTCCGGGTGCGGGCGTGCGGCGCCAAGGCGCGGGCAGCGGCGGAGGAACGGGTGCGACCAAGGGACGAACGGCAGTTGCCGTTCGTCCCGGATCACAGGGCTGAAGGCCGATCAGGCGGCCATCCACCACTTGTAGTGATGATGCTCGAAGGTCGGGTGCATATCCATGCCCTTCATCTTCTCGCTGAAGTGGCGGTAGATCGAGCGCCAGTAGGGCTGGATCAGAACGGCCTCGTCCTGCATGATCTTCTGGATCTTGGCCATCACCACGCGGCGCTTGTCGGCATCCGCAATGGCCATCGCTTCGGCCAGCGCCGCATCGAACTCGGCGTTGTTGAAGGCCGCCTCGTTCCACGCCTCGCCCGAGCGATAAGCGAGTGCCAGGATCTGCACGCCAAGCGGGCGCATGTTCCATTCGGTCGCCGAGAACGGGTACTTCAACCAGTCGTTCCAGAAGGTCGAGCCCGGCAGGATCGTCCGCTTGATGTTGATGCCCGCATCGCGGACCTGCGCGGCAACCGCATCGCAGGTGCCGGTCTGCCAGCCGTCGTCAATCGAGATCAGCTCGAACTCGGTGTCGGCGTGCCCGGCTTCGGCGATCAGGGCCTTGGCTGCGGCCGGATCGACCACCTGCGGCGGCAGTTCGGCATATTCCGGGTGGATCGGGCAGACGTGGTGGTTCTCGGCAATCGTGCCGCGGCCCGCATAGCCAAGCTCCAGCACGACGGCATTGTTGACCGCCATCTGGATGCCGTGGCGCACCTTGACGTCCTTGTACAGATCCGCGTCCTGATTGAAGCGCACCGCGATGGTCGCCGCCGTCACGGCTTCGGACTGGGTCCAGCCGAGCCCGTCGAACACTTCGACATAGTCCCCGACTGTCTGCCACGTCGCATCGATCTCGCCTGACCCGGCGGCCGCGAAGATTGCCGCAGGATCGGTTCCCAGATCAATGTACTCGATCCGGTCGAGGTAAGGCCCGCCATAAACTTCGGTACCCCACCACGGGTTTGGCGATTTCACCAGAACCTGTTTCACGCCGACTTCATTGGACTCGGGCATGTAGGGGCCGGTGCCGACGGGGTTTACCGACGGGTCGCCGCCGTCAAAGCTCTTGTGCACCAGGGCCGCCGGATAATCGGCCATGCCGGCGATGATGGTGATGTCCGGCGCGGTCAGCGTCAGCTTGACGGTATGATCATCGACGATCGTGATCGCGCCGTCGCGGGCGGTCTTGGTGTCTGCGTTCACCAGCGCCGACATCCGGCCGGCCATCGAGTTGCCCTCGACGTTGCCATCGCACCAGCGGGTGATGTTGAACACCACGTCCTCGGCGGTAAAGTCATCGCCGTTCGACCATTTCACGCCCTTGCGCACGTTCAGCGTGTATTCGGTTGCGTCGTCGTTCGCGGTCCAGCTTTCCAGCAGCATGCCGCGGAAGGAACCGTCGGCGTTGTACTCGACAAGGTATTCCAGCCAGCCGCGGTAGAAGTTCGAGATCTGCGACCAGTCGGCCAGGCGCGGATCCTTCATCGCCTTGGTTTCCTGATCCATGCGCAGCGTGCCGCCGGGGGTTGCCTCTTGCGCCTTCGCTTCCGGCGCAGCCAGCCCCAGCAGCCCATAGGCCGCCACGCTCGACACGCCCAGCGCCGAGGCGCGGGTCAGAAATTCGCGGCGGGACAGCTTGCCCTGGGCCACTTCGCTTGCGTACATCAGCGCCGCCGGATGCATCCGGTCGGCGGTGCGGGTCGTTTCGGTCATTGGTCGTCTCCCTGTCTGGACATGTCTTGACTGATCCGTCCTTGCGCTTTTTCCAGGCGCGCAGGCGGTTCCATGTTTCCAACTCCTATTCCGCACAGAACGGGTCGCCGCGTCAACGCCCGCGTTCGGCACTTCACCCGTCGTTTGCGACAGTCCGGGGGCTTTGCGGCGACAGGTTTGCTGCGCGGGCGGTCAGGGCGCGCGGCGGAAGGCCGAGGGTGTCAGGCCGGTATGGTGCTGGAACGCGCGCGTGAAATAGGCGGGTGAGGTAAAGCCGAGATCACGCGCGATATGTCCGACCGGCAGGGTCGTTTCGGACAACAGGCGACGCGCCTCGAACAGCAGCCGGTCATGCAACAGGGCCGAGGCCGGGCGACCGCAGGCGATCTTGCAGCAGCGCGTCAGATGGGTCGGTGTCACCCCCAGCGCCAGGGCGTAGTCCGCGACGCCGCGCCCCGATCTGAACTCGCGTTCAAGCAACTGGGTGTACCGCACGACCAGGCGCTTGGCGGCATCGGGCCGGCCTGCCTCGACGGCATGGCGCGCGGCCTGACGCTCGATCCAGACGCCCAACAGGCCAAGGTGATGGCGCGTCGCACGATCATGCGCCGGGGTGTCGCTGGCCATCTCGCGGCCGATCGCGTCGAGGATCAGGTTGATCTCGACCTGGGCCTGGGTTTCGCGGATGCGCAGGTGCAGCGGTTCCTGTGGCAGCGTCACGTCCGTGTCGCGGCCAAAGAACACCGCGGTACCGAAGACCTGCTGGCCGACTTCAAACCCATGCATCACGCCAGCTGGCACGAAGATTGCATTGTGCGGGGTGTATCCACGGGTGACACCCGCCACCGTGATCCGACCCTGCCCCTTGGTGAACCACAAGAGCATCGCTTCGGACAGCGACCGCATCGCCTCGACCCGCCAGCGTCCGCCCGCAGCCAACCGCGGGATGGCCACAAGTCGCAGTTGCGAAAGTGCGGAGAGGTCTTTCATTCGGAAGGGGCCCGGTGTTCTGCCTGTGCCGGGTATCCTATGCGCAGCGCGGGGCGCGGCCCAAGGGGAAACAGTCGATGGCGTCGGGATTGTGGCATCCCTGCACCCGTCAGGGCAGCGCGACAGCCCGCCAGGTCTTCATCCGGTTGCGAAACCAGGTGCGCTGGCGCTTGGCATATTGCCGCGTGGCCGTCTTGGCCGCCTCGATTGCGGCCTCCAGCGCGATCTCGCCGCGCAGATGCGCGACCAGCTCCGGTGCGCCGATCGCGCGCG
>JBGSQL010000368.1:0-10170 GCA_041738105.1 Rhodobacter sp.
TCTCGGCGCGGTGGTGCCGGGCATCCGCGGCGAGACCGAGAAGCTCGCGGACGATCTCGCGGCACTCGCCAATGTCAGGAAGGATATCGCCGCCGAGCGCGAGAGCTATGTCAGGACCATGGCCTCGGCGATGGAAGAGGAGCAGAAGATGACGCTGCTCGCCGCCGAGAACGATAAACTCAATGTGAAGAACCGCGCCCAGCTCGAGGGCGAGAAGAAGCGCGCCGAGGAGCTCGCGGCACGGGCGACCAGCCTCGAAGGCCTGATTTCCTCGCTCGAGAGCGAGATCGCGTCGGCGAAAGAGGCCGCGGAAGCAGCCAAGGCGGAGGAGGCGCGCCGCGCCAGCCTCTCGCCCGAGGAGCGCGCGAAGCTCGATCCCGACCAGACCCTGCCCGACAAAAACCGCATTGCGCCCGCATATGCGTTTTCGACGCTCACGGCAAAACTCGACCTGCCCGTGGCCGGTGATGTCCTACGACTTTTCGGCGACGACGACGGCACGGGCCATTCGGCCCAGGGTATCACCATCGGCGCCAAGGCCGGCATGGTGGTGACGGCGCCGGCCGATGGCTGGATCATGTTTGCCGGACCGTTCCGGAGCTATGGCCAGATGGTCATCCTGAATGCCGGCGACGGCTATCACATCGTGATGGCCGGCATGGATTCGGTGACCGCCCGGCAGGGACAGTTCGCCGTGGCGGGGGAGCCCCTCGGCCAGATGGGTGAAAAGAGAATCGCCAGCGCGGCGGGGCTGCATCTGGAAACCGACCGCCCCACGCTGTACATAGAATTTCGCAAGGACGGAAAGCCGGTCGATTCGAAACCGTGGTGGTCCGTCAAGGAACTCGGAAAGGCACGCAATGCTACGTAAGACTTCTCTTGTGCTTCTCGGCGCCCTTCTGGGCTCGACGGCGATGGTCGGCGTCTATGCCGTCGGCATCCCCGCCAACGCGGCCGGGTCGTCGACCTACAAGGAGCTGTCGATCTTCGGCGAAGTGTTTGAGCGCGTGCGCGCCCAGTACGTGACGCCGCCGGACGAACAGAAGCTGGTGGAGTCGGCGATCTCGGGCATGCTGTCCTCGCTCGATCCGCATTCGAGCTACATGAACGCCAAGGATGCCGACGACATGCGCACCCAGACCAAGGGTGAGTTCGGCGGCCTCGGCATCGAAGTGACGATGGAAAACGACCTCGTCAAGGTCATCACCCCGATCGACGACACGCCCGCTGCCAAGGCCGGCGTGCTGGCGGGCGACATGATCTCCAAGATCGACGGCCAGGACGTTCGTGGCCTGAAGCTCGAGGAAGCCGTCGACAAGATGCGCGGCGAGGTCGGCGCGCCGATCACGCTCACCATCCTGCGCAAGGGTGCCGACAAGCCGATCGAGATCACGCTCAAGCGCGATGTCATCGCGGTGCAGGCGGTCAAGGTGCGCGTCGAGGGCGATGTCGGCTATCTCCGCGTCATCTCGTTTACCGAAAAGACCTATGACGACCTCAAGAAGGGCATCGAGAAGATCCAGGCCCAGGTACCTAACGACAAGCTCAAGGGCTACGTTCTCGACCTCCGGCTCAATCCCGGCGGCTTGCTCGACCAGGCGATCAACGTTTCCGACGCCTTCCTCGACAAGGGCGAGATCGTCTCGACCCGCGGTCGCAGCCCGCAGGACGGTGAACGCTTCAACGCCGAACTGGGCGATCTTGCCCAGGGCAAGCCGATCGTCGTGCTGATCAACGGCGGCTCTGCCTCGGCCTCGGAAATCGTGGCGGGGGCACTGCAGGATCATCGCCGCGCGGTGGTCGTGGGCACCAAGAGCTTCGGCAAGGGATCGGTCCAGACGCTGGTGCCGCTGCGGGGCGACGGCGCGATGCGCCTGACGACGGCCCGCTACTACACCCCCTCGGGCCGCTCGATCCAGGCGCTTGGCGTGTCGCCGGACATCGTTGTGAACCAGCCCATCCGGCCAGCGGCGATCGAGGGCGATGCGGTCGAGCAAAACGGCAAGGAGCGGTCCGAGGCCGATCTGCGCGGCAGCATCACGAACGACTCGATGACCGAGGATGAACGCCGCGTCTACGAAGAGGAACAGACCCGCGCCCAGGAAGCCGCCAAACTGCGTGACGAGGATTATCAGCTCGCCTATGCCGTTGACATCCTCAAGGGTCTGCTCGCGATCGCCCCGCAACCCGAGAACTGACCCCGGCGCAGCAGACGGGGCCGGGCAACCGGCCCCCGAAACCGCGCGCCCGATCCCCGATCCGAAAGCCCCGATGACCGATCCAGAAAAGTTGCCCTACCGCCCCTGCGTCGGCGTCGTCCTCGTCAATCCGGCGGGTCTGGTGTTCGCTGGCCAGCGTCTCGACAACGCGATCGAGGCCTGGCAGATGCCCCAGGGCGGCATCGACCGGGATGAAACGCCCCGAACGGCCGCGCTGCGCGAACTGCAAGAGGAAACCGGCGTCACCGCGGATCTGGTCGACGTTCTCGCCAAGACCCACCATTGGATCACCTACGATCTGCCCCCCGAACTGCTTGGCAAGGTCTGGGGCGGCAGATACCGGGGGCAGCGGCAGAAATGGTTTCTGATGCGCTACCGCGGCACCGACGACCAGATCCGGATCGAAACCGAACACCCCGAGTTTTCGGCCTGGCGCTGGATAGATGTCGACGAACTGGTGGCCGGCATCGTGCCCTTCAAGCGCCATGTCTACGAACAGGTCATCACGGCTTTCCGCGCCCATCTGGCCTGAAACGCCAGGCCGGAAAAGCAGATGACCCCTGCGAAAATCTGCAGGGGCCATCCATTTCCGAGCGAGCCGCCCGGCATCGCGGACTGGGTGGGGGCTAAACATCCCGCGACACCGGGCTTCGTTCACTCGCTACATCCTCTTTATCGCTCCCCATTGCGGCGCGGAAACGGAGCCGCCGGGGATTTTCAGCGGTCATTCCAAGGCGTAATTCAGGCGCGCAGCGCCTCGGCGCTTGCCCCGCCATCTGCTCGGCAGGAATACCCCCGGCAGACCTGACTGGGCCGGTCACGCTTTGCGACTGTCGCGGCCGGGGCGTGGCTCGGAACGGGCCTACGCCAGATTGCCGCCCCGCGCGCCCGATGCGCGTTGCAGGCTTGATTTGCCCCCGATCGTAGCTAAGCTTGTCGCATGACGGTCCAGACGCCGACGCCTTTCCCCTTCTCGCCGCGGCTGTCCGAACAGGTCAGCTTTGACCGGCGCGAACTCGCGCTGATCCTCGGGCTTTACGGCCGCATGGTCGCCGCAGGCGAATGGCGTGACTATGGCATTTCTTGCCTCAAGGATATCGCGGTATTCTCGGTGTTCCGCCGCACCGCCGAACACCCGCTTTACCGGATCGAGAAACGTCCCCGCCTGCGCGCGAAACACCAACTCTACGCCGTTGTCGCAATGGATGGCGCGGTACTGCGCCGCGGTGCCGACCTTGGCCTTGTGCTCAAGGTGCTTGAACGCAAACTGATCCGTTCGGTCGACTGACCCCGACCCAGTGCACGGGCCCAGTGCACGGACCCTACGCACGCCCCGCCGTGATCTTGCAGAGGCCCGTTCCGGGCCACGCCCCTTGCCTCGCCAGTCGCAAGCGCGACTGGCTCAGGCGGCTCCGCCGGCGGTATTTTCACCAAGAGGAAACGGCTGGCGCAGCCAGTCTGGCGCCGTTCAGCCCGTCGTCTCGAGGCAATGCCGCCGAAAGGCCCGTTTCAGCATGTCGAGTTCGGCGCGCAGCAGGTCAAGCTCGGCCCGGATGTCTTCTTCCATCGCGACCCCGGTGATGATGGTGAAATGTCCCAAAACCGCATCCGCCCGCTTGTCGCGCACCAAAAAGGTCTGAACGCCGTCCGACAGCACGTCGGCCGGGATCGGCACGCGCACCGCCCAGCCGGTCTCGGCTTGCGTCACCGCCAGTCCTGGCAGCACAATCTTGCCGTGCAGAACCTCGAGTTGCGGCATCTCGGGCGCCCCACGCAAAAGGCCATGCCAGACGCCGGCCCGCACCACCCCGCCCGTCAGTTCAGTCTGACTCATCTGGCGTCTCTCCTACAGGTCGGCGCGCGGACGGCGCGTGAAGGTGAGGTCGCGCAAGATGATCTGGTTCATCTCGGGCCCCTCGAAGATCAGATCGACCCAGATCCGCTCCACCCGTTTCTCGTTCATCTTGGTATAGGCGAGGTCGAACTCCACCATCACCTCCTCGGCGTTCAGCGGCAATTCCCGGACGATCTGCTCAAGGTTCGGGCCATGCTTGATGTTCAGCCGGGCAAAGATCTCCAGCGGCTTTTCCATCTCGACGATCGCCGTCAGCCGGATCAGGTGGCGCAGCTTGAGCCCCTCTGCGGCAGAGGCAGGCAAGTCGATCACCAGCGACAGAAAGCTGCCATCAAAGCGGAACACGTCCATCCGGACCCCGAACGGGGCCAGATCCTCGGCCCGGCCATTTCGGATCTGGCGCACGGTCAGTTCACTGCGACGGCAGTCATGGAACACGGTCGCACCTTCCGCGATCTGCGCCCTTGCCGGCACCGACGACAGGCCCGGAACCGAGATCGCGCCGCGCCACAGCGGCGGCCGCCAGGCCCAGTCGGTCCCCATCGGCCGCAGGATCGCGTTCGATCCGATCACCGGCAGCGCGAGCCGACCCTCGGCCACATGCAGCACCCGATCGAGGTGGCGGCGCATCCCCCAGGCCCGTCCCCGCAACATCCGCAGGTCATCCAGATCCATTCCGTCGGCCCGCGCGGCCAGACGATCCCACCGGCGAAGCGCGCCCCGATGCCAGAACCTGTCCCAGAACCGCCCCCAGCGCCGCCCGAACGTGCCGCCTGCCGTGCTGTCGATCGGTTTTGTCATGCCTCGCCTGTTCCATGCCACTGTTTCGCAGGGCGCAACGATTCGAGTTATTGCGTCATTCTGGCCAAGGTTCTACCCCAAAGCCCTACCAGAAGTTGAAAACCCTGCTGTGGCCTGATCCCTTGCACCGATCAACGCCCTGTTTCGACCGCACGCAGGGCGGCAAGCGTTTGTGCCGTCATCTCGGGGCTGAGAAACTCGGGCCAGGTTGACAGCTTGACCGCCACCATCCCGGTGTCTGGCGCGACAAGAACCATCTGGCCGAACACACCCAGGCAATAGTGCCGCCCCAAGGTGCTGTCCTCGATCCAGAACTGGTTGCGATAGCTGCCCTTCGGAAACCGCGCGCGCCCCTCGTCGTCGAAAAGGCCATGCTTGCCATGGCGCACGTCCTGAACCCAGGCCGCAGGGATCACCTGGCGCCCCTCCACCTTGCCGACGTTCAGCAGGGCAAGGCCGAACCGCGCCATGTCACGCAGGCTGGCGCTGATCCCGCCGCAGGCCAGGCCATAGCCTGCCGCATCGACGGTGATGCTGGCATCCTCTTCGCAGCCCAGCGGTTGCCACAACCGCTCGGACAGGATCTGTGGCAGGCGCTGGCCTGTCACCCGTTCCATCGCATGGGCAAGCACATCCGTCTCGATCGACCGATAGGCAAAACGCGCGCCATGCGCGGCCTCGGCCACCGTCAGCCCCAGGATCTGGTCCCAGATGCAGCCAGGCCAATCCGATGTGTCCACCCCCTCTGGGGCAGGCTTCCAGCCGGCGGCGTAGTCCATCTTGCCGATATCGCTGTCCCGCGCCTCATAGGTTTCGACAAAACGCACGCCCGAGGTCATGTCCAGCACCTGCTGGAACGTCGCGCCACGCCAGGCCGTTGCCGCAAGGTCCGGCAACGCGTCCGTCACCGGCGCCAGCGGGTCGATCAGGCCCGCCTCGAACAGGCTGGCCGCCGCCGTAGCCGTCAACGATTTCGACACCGACTGCAACAGGTGGACCGACCGGCGGTCCATCCCGTTGTGATAGCTTTCATGCAGGATGCGTCCGTCCTTCCAGACGAACATGGCGTCGGTGTATGTGGCGTCCAGCATCGCCCCAAAGGTGGTGCGCCCGGTTGGCCCCTCGTACACCAGATCATCCAGCCGCCCCGCCGTTTCGGGCAGGGCCGACACCTGCGCACCGCGCCGGATCGGTGCCGTGGGCAGGATCTCGCGCACCCGCTGGAAGGCCCAGCGGTTCCACGGCGGTCGGTCCCAGTCGAGGCGCGGCAGACGCCATTCCGGCGGCGGCGGCGCGCCTTCCATGATCGGGGGGGTAGGCTCGGAATTCCTGTAGCTGGTCACGCGCGTTTCCTCTCCGATCATCCGAACCAAGAGGATCGGCACCCGGGTGCTGTGTCAACTCCCCCACCGCTTGCGGGCGCCGCCATGGGGGCAGCGCACCGCTCAGTTTGTCACCGCCAGACGCAGTGCAGTCCGTTCCGCTGAAGACCCACCGGCTACTGATCCATGTAGATATGCCGCTCGGCCTTGGCGCCCGGATGCGTCACCGCCCCCCAGCGCGCGCCACCAACCAGCTTTGCGTACTTGTAAAGCGCGCCCGAGGCGTATTGCGTCTCGCGCGGGCCTTTCCAATCGGCCTTGCGTGCGGCCAGTTCGGCATCCGACACGTCCACCGACAGCTCTCCGGTCAGCGCGTTCAGCGTGATCATGTCGCCATCCCGCAGCAGCGCGATCGGGCCGCCATGCGCGGCCTCGGGCCCGACGTGGCCCACGCAAAAGCCCCGCGTTGCACCGCTGAACCGTCCGTCAGTGATCAGCGCCACCTTCTTGCCCATGCCCTGGCCTGAAAGCGCCGCCGTCGTGGCCAGCATCTCGCGCATCCCCGGCCCACCGGCGGGGCCCTCATTGCGGATCACGATCACGTCGCCCTCGCGGTAGGTGCGGTTCTGCACCGCCTCAAAGGCGTCCTCCTCGCTCTCGAACACCCGCGCCGGGCCCTTGAAGACCTGTTCGGCCTCGCTCATGCCGGCCACCTTCACGATGGCTCCGTCGGGGCAGATATTGCCCTTCAGCCCCACCACGCCCCCGGTTTTAGAGATCGGTGTCTCGATCGGATAGATCACGCGCCCGTCCGCCTCGCGCGTGATCAGGTCCAGTTCTTCGCCCAGTGCGCGCCCCGACGCGGTAATGCACTCGTCATGCAGCAACCCCGCCTTGCGCAGCTCCTTCATCACCACCGGCACACCGCCGACCTCATACATGTCCTTGGCAACGAACTCGCCGCCGGGGCGCAGCGAGACGAAGTAAGGTGTATCGCGGAAGATGTCGCAGACATCGAACAGATCAAAATCAATGCCGGCCTCATGCGCGATGGCCGGCAGGTGCAGCCCGCCATTGGTCGACCCACCGGTGCAGGCCACGACGCGCGCGGCGTTTTCCAGGCTCTTGCGTGTCACGATATCACGCGCCCGGATGTTCTTTTCGATCAGGTTCATCACCGCCACGCCCGAGGCGTCGCCATACTGATCCCGGCTCTCATAAGGCGCAGGCGCACCGGAAGAGTTCAGCAGCGCCAACCCGATCGCCTCGCTGACACAGGCCATGGTGTTCGCGGTGTACTGTCCGCCACAGGCGCCCGCCGAGGGGCAGGCAACCCGTTCCAGGATGTCCAGTTCGGCATCGCTCATGGTGCCCGCCTGATACTTGCCCACCGCCTCGAACACGTCCTGCACCACCACGTCGCGGCCATTCAGCCTGCCCGGCAGGATCGAGCCGCCATAGATGAACACCGACGGCACGTTCAGCCGCACCATCGCCATCATCATCCCCGGCAGGCTCTTGTCGCAGCCCGCCAACCCCACCAGCGCGTCATAGCAATGCCCGCGCATCGTCAACTCGACCGTATCGGCGATGGCATCGCGCGAGGCCAGCGAGGATCGCATCCCCTCGTGCCCCATCGCGATCCCGTCGGTCACGGTGATCGTGGTGAACTCGCGCGGCGTGCCGCCGCCCTTCTTGACACCCATCTTCACCGCCTGCGCCTGCCGGTTCAGCGCGATGTTGCACGGCGCGGCCTCGTTCCAGCAGGTTGCAACGCCGACCCAGGGTTGGTGAATCTCGTCCTCGGTGATCCCCATGGCGTAGAAATAGCTGCGATGTGGCGCGCGCGACGGGCCCTCGGTCACATGACGGCTGGGCAATTTGGATTTGTCGAAACGCTGGTTGGTCTTCATGGGTATCCTCCCGGGGGTCTGGTTGCTTCAAGGGAATAAAGGGCGCGCGCGGGACGGGCAAGGCGAAAGGCCAGGGCCTCTGTCGCCGGCACCGCGCCCGATCAGCGCGGACGCGGCAAGCGCCGCAGCGCGCCGCGTTCCCACAGGTTTCCGACCCTTTTTGTCTACATACGGATGCCAGACGCTTTCCAGACGCTTTCCAGACCCCGCCGATTGCATTTCAACCCTGCCCGGCATATCTCCGAAACCTGCATCCGCGACCACAAGGCCATCTCCGCGATGAACTGGATCTCGAACTACGTCCGCCCCAAGATCAACTCGCTGTTTTCCCGGCGCGAGGTGCCCGAGAACCTGTGGACGAAGTGCCCCGAATGCGGAACCATGCTGTTCCACCGCGAGTTGACCGACAACCTGAACGTCTGCACTAGCTGCGATCACCACATGGCGATCAGCCCGCGTGACCGTTTCTCCGCCCTGTTCGACGGTGGCATCTTTACCGAGGTGAAGGTGCCCGAACCCGTCCCCGATCCGCTGCAGTTCCGCGACCAGAAGAAGTATCCCGAACGGTTGAAAGCCGCGCAGAAAGCCACCGGCGAGAAAGAGGCGATGCTGGTGGCCGAAGGCGAGATTGGCCGCACCCAAGTCGTTGCCGCAGCTCAGGATTTCGCGTTCATGGCGGGCTCCATGGGGATGTATGTCGGCAATGCCATCATTGCCGCCGCGCAGCGCGCGGTGGCGAAGAAACGCCCGCTGATCCTGTTCTCGGCCGCCGGCGGCGCCCGCATGCAAGAGGGGATCCTGTCGCTGATGCAGATGCCCCGCACCACCGTCGCCGTGCAGATGCTGAAAGAGGCGGGCCTGCCCTACATCGTCGTGCTGACCCACCCCACCACGGGCGGCGTGACCGCATCCTACGCAATGCTGGGCGACATCCAGATCGCCGAACCAAACGCGCTGATCTGCTTTGCCGGTCCCCGCGTGATCGAGCAGACCATCCGCGAGAAACTGCCCGAAGGCTTCCAGCGCGCCGAATACCTGCTGGACCACGGAATGCTTGACCGCGTCACCCACCGCAAGGCAATGCGCGACGAGTTGATCACGATTACCCGCCTGCTGATCGGTCAACCCCCTGCAGTCAAAGGCGATCTTCCCGCCCCGGCTCCGGTTTCCAGCGCGCCCGAACCCGCCGCCGCCAAGTGACCCAGACCTCCGACGTCCTTCTGGAACGGATGATGACCCTGCATCCAAAGGTCATCGACCTGACGCTGGACCGTGTGCACACCCTTCTGGAAAAGCTGGGTCATCCCGAACGCACGCTGCCCCCAGTGATCCACCTTGCAGGGACCAACGGCAAAGGCTCGACCCAGGCCATGATCCGTGCCGGGCTGGAACAGGCGGGCGCCCGGGTTCACGCCTACACCTCGCCGCATCTCGCCCGCTTCCACGAACGCATCCGCCTTGCCGGTGAACTGATCTCGGAACCGGATCTCGCCGCACTCCTCGACGAATGCGTCACGGCGAACGGCCCCGCGCCCATCACCTTCTTTGAAATCACCACCTGTGCTGCATTCCTTGCCTTCGCCCGCACCCCCGCCGAATGGACCCTGCTCGAGGTTGGCCTCGGCGGCCGGCTCGACGCCACCAACGTGATCGACCGGCCCGCGTTGACGATCCTTACACCCATCTCGCTCGACCATCAGCAGTACCTCGGCGATACCGTGGCCCTGATCGCCGCCGAAAAGGCCGGCATCCTCAAGCGCGGCGTTCCCTGCATCGTCGGCCCCCAGACCGACGAGGGCCTTGCCGTGATCGAGGCCATCGCCGCCCGTGTGGGCGCCCCCCTTCTCGCCCACGGCCAGCATTGGCACGCCGCCGAAGATCGCGGCCGCCTGATCTATCAGGATGAGACGGGCCTGCTCGATCTGCCGCTGCCCAACCTGCCCGGCCCGCACCAGATCCAGAACGCCGGCGCCGCTCTCGCCGCGCTCCGCCATCTCGGTTTCGACGCCGAGGCCTGTAGCGCCGCAGTCACCCGCGCGGACTGGCCTGCCCGGATGCAG
>JBGSQL010000084.1:0-23873 GCA_041738105.1 Rhodobacter sp.
TTGCGGCCTCGGGCTGACGGGGCCGGCGGGCGGGCGTCATTCCGGCTGGAAGCCACCGATCAACTGGCGCAGGCCGAAAACTGCACCGGCGGCGATGGCCGCAAGGGTGACCGGGCCGGACCAGGCGAGGGTCGCGAACGCGCTGACGCCCTGGCCGATCGAGCAGCCCATCGCGACGACGCCGCCGACACCCATCAGGATTGCACCGCCCACCTGGCGGCCCAGTTCGCGCGGATCCTCGCAGGCCTCCCACCGGAAAAGGCCACGGCGGAGCGATCCGATCAGCGCACCGATCATGACACCCGCCACCGCGCCCACCGAAAAGGTGATGCCCCCCGCCGTCGAGGTCATCAGGAAGATCAGCGTGCGGCCGATGGGGGCGGTGAAGGACGGGCCCTCGACGCCGACCGCGCCCAGGCTGAGATCGCTGACCCAGGTGGTGCCAGCAAAACACCAGACCACAGCCGCGCCCGCCGCCACACCCCAGGCGATCGTGCGGGGCGAGGTGCGAAGCGGCTGATACGACAGCGCCCAGGCAAGAAAGGCGCCCGCGATCAGCACCGTCGCGGCGATGCCCGGCAGGCCGGTTGTCGACGAGATGTCGTGCAGGATGCCTTGTGGCCCGTTCGCCTGCGGTTGGGGGAAAAGCGCAAGGCGCAGCGGCCCGAGTGGCCCCGAGAGGGCGACGAAGCCGAAGATCCCCATGACCACGACCACGACGAGCGAGCGCAGGTCGCCACCGCCGAACCGCACCAGCGCGCCAAAACCGCAGTTGCCGGCCATCGCCATGCCATATCCGAAGACGAGGCCACCGAAGATCGAGGCCAGCGGGTTCCAGGCAATCGCGTGATAAAAGCTGCTGCCGAGGTCGATCAGGCCGGTCGCGGCGCCGACCTGCGTGCCCAGGATCGCAACGCCAAGCACGATACCCCAAAGCCGCAGCCGGGTCTGATCCTTGCCATAGACGGCCGACTCGAGTGCGCCCAGCGTGCAGAAGTTGCCAAGCCGGGCGGCAAGGCCCAGCACGATCCCGCCGACAAGCCCGACCAGCGCCGCCATGGCGCCAAACGGCAGATCCTCCATCACCCGTCCTCCCCCCATTTCAACCTGCCACGCCAAGACGCGCGGCGGGTGGCTGTCAGTCCCGGTCTTTCGCCGGGTCGCAGAAAAGTCTTGCCAGCAAGCTGATCGTGTCGCGCACCTTGGGATCGAGAATTGAATAGTAGATTGCCTGTCCTTCCCTGCGGGCGCTGACCAGCCCCTCGAACCTGAGCCGCGCGAGTTGCTGGCTGACCACAGCCTGACGCGAGGACAGCAGGTTTTCAAGCGCGGTGACGCTTTTCGGGCCCGAAGACAGGTGGCACAGGATCATCAGCCGGCCATCATGGCCCAAGGCCTTGAGGAAGTTTGCCGCGTCGGCCGCGCGCTCGACCAGGGCATCGATCGCGTCGCCATCTTCCGGCATCCGTCCTTCTGGGTCGCCCAAGGGCATCGTTCCAACTTTCATGACGTGGCCCTTCATGCCCTCTGCGGCGGCCGGACCACAAGCAGAACCGACGGGTGCAGATCTCGCCGGTGGTATCTGTGGCGCGCCCGCCCCGGTCAGTCCGGCGCTGGCGCCGCCGTGCCGTCCGCGATCATCTGCGCGAGCAGGCCCCAGAAGAAATCCTCGCCGGGATAGCCTTCGATCCGCGCAAGTTCGGACCCGTCCTGCACCAGGATGAAGGTCGGTGTGAAGGTTGCCGGCCGGTCGAGATGCAAGCCGTCGGGTACTGGCGCGTGCAGCTGGATGCGCCGCAGCGGTGCGGCCTTGCCCTCATCGGTCAGGGCATACTTTGGCGCAATCTCTCGATCCCAAGCCTGGCAGTAGACGCAGCCGGGCTGCTCGACCATGACGAGTTGCATCTGCGCATCGGCGCCGACGGCAGGCACACCCCACAAGAGCGCCGCCCCCGAAAGGGCGACGGCCAGAATGTGGAAATGGGGCATCGCCATGCTTGACGCCTTCATTTTGGTATAGGAATATTAATATATTCCTTGTCGCTTTGGCAAGGTTCCCGTGCGCGCGGAGGATGCAGATGCTGGACGTGACGTTTGGCGGCGCGGCGCTGGCGGGGCTCTTGTCGTTCCTGTCGCCCTGCATCTTGCCGATGGTGCCGTTTTACCTGTGCTATCTGGCCGGGATCTCGATGCACGAGTTGCGCGATACCGGCGGCGTGGCGCCGGGCGCGCAGCGCCGTCTTGTGGTGCAGGCCGCTGTCTTTGCTTTGGGCGTGACCAGCATTTTCGTCCTGCTTGGCATGGGGGCCACCGCGCTTGGGCGGGCGTTTGTGCAATGGCGCGAACCGCTGTCCTGGGTTGCGGGTGGCATCCTGATCCTGTTCGGGATCCATTTCCTGGGACTTGTTCGGATCCCGTTCCTCTATCGCGAGGCGCGGTTGGAGGCCAAGGCGCAACCGACGACCCTGATCGGGGCCTATGTGATGGGTCTGGCCTTCGGCTTTGGCTGGACGCCCTGCGTTGGCCCAGCGTTGGCCGCGATCCTGATGGTTGCAAGCGGCATGGGCGAGGTCTGGCGCGGCGGTGCGTTGCTGCTGGTCTATGGCCTTGCGATGACCTTTCCCTTTGTGTTGGCGGCGCTGTTCGCGCAGCCGTTCCTGGCCTGGGTTGGCAGGCACCGCCGGCTTCTGGGCCATGTCGAGAAGGCGATGGGGATCATGCTGATCCTGTTCGGCGTGCTGATCATCACCAATTCCGTCAACCTGATCGCCGACTGGATGATCCGGAACTTTGACTGGACGACCACCTTGAAATGACCTGATGGGAGGAAACCATGTATCGCCTTTTGTCCTTTGCCGCAGCCTGTCTGATTGCCTTGCCCGTGCTGGGTGCAGAACTTGGGGATGATGGGCTGCACAAGCCTGACTGGCTGCGCGACACGTTCAAGGATCTGCGCGAGGATCTGGCCGAGGCAAATGCCGAGGGCAAGCGCCTGCTGATCACGGTTGAACAGCGCGGCTGCATCTATTGCACCGAGATGCACGAAAAGGTCTTTCCCGATCCCGAGATCGACGCGCTGATTCGGGAAACCTACTTTGTCGTGCAGATGAACCTGTTCGGCGATGTCGATGTGACCGATTTCGATGGCACGATCTTGCCCGAAAAGGAGATGGCGGCGCGCTGGGGGGTGATGTTTACCCCGACGCTGATCTTTCTTCCGGAGGAGGTGGGCGAGGGGGAAACCGCCGCCGATGCCGCCGTCGCAACCTTGCCGGGGGCGTTCGGAAAAGAGACGACGGCCGCTCTTTTCACCTGGGTTCGCGACCACGGATACGAGAACGGCGATCACTTTCAGAAGTACCTGGCCGACCGGATCAACCTGAAAAACTGACGCCATCCTCCTGATTCACAACGGCACATAGGAATATTCACGGATACATATGTTTTTTATTGCGTGCCACGGTATGCTGGCGCTATCGTTCGAGTCGGGAGAGACGAGGGAGGACTGAAGATGGCGCGCCAGGTTCTGATGGCTGCTGCGATGCTGATGGGTGTGGCCCAGACAGCTGCAAGCGAGACAGCCCCGTCAGCCGTGACTTATGAAGAGGGGGCGATCACCACCCCCTTGGCGGACGCACCGGGCGATGCCGCGTCCGGGCAGGTGGTGATGACGACGGCGGCGCTGGGCAACTGTGTCGCCTGCCACGCGATCGGGACGATGCCCGATATCCAGTTTCAAGGAACGATCGGCCCGGCCCTAGATGGTGCAGCCGATCGTTGGACCGAGGCGCAATTGCGCGGCATCGTTGCCAATTCCAAGATGACCTTTGAAGGCTCTTTCATGCCGGCGTTCTACAAGACGGAAGGCTTCATCCGGCCAGGCGATGCCTACACCGGCAAGGCGCCCAGCGCGGATCTGCCGCCGATCCTGACTGCCCAGCAGATCGAGGATATCGTGGCGTATCTCATGACTCTCAAAGAGTGATCTCGACGCTCTTTCGCGCACAGGAGACCAACATGACCCTTACAAGACGAAACGCAATCTGGGTGGGCTTGGGTGGCCTAGCGGCCGCGGCCCTTCCCGGACTGTCGGCCGCGGCAACGGTCGAGGAACTGACGGCGGCCTTTGGCGGCGGCGCTGCGGCAGGAACGGGTGGCATCACGCTGACCGCCCCCGAGATCGCCGAGAACGGCAATACCGTGCCAGTCGAGGTCGATGCGCCCGGTGCGGTGGCGATCATGCTGCTGGCAACGGGCAACCCCGAGCCTGCGGTTGCGACCTTCACCTTTGGCCCGGCGGCGGGATCGCAGCGCGCCGCGACCCGGATCCGGCTTGCCAAGACGCAGGACGTGATCGCGATGGCCAAGATGGCGGATGGCAGCATCGTGCAGACCAGCGCGACGGTGAAAGTGACCATCGGCGGCTGCGGCGGCTGAGACACAGAAGCAGGAGACAAAGACATGGCGAAAGACGCAAAGCCACGCGTGAAAGTGCCGAAATCCGCCGCTGCGGGCGAGGTGATCACGATCAAGAGCCTGATCAGCCACCAGATGGAGTCCGGTCAGCGCAAGGATAAGGAAGGCAACCTGATCCCGCGGTCGATCATCAACCGGTTCACCTGTGATTTCAATGGCGTGAACGTCATTGACGTCACCATCGAACCGGCAGTTTCGACGAACCCCTACTTCGAGTTCGATGCCAAGGTCGATGCGGCCGGTGACTTCAAGTTCACCTGGTACGATGACGACGGCGCGATCTACGAAGACACGAAGCCGATTACCATTGCCTGAACGGAACTGCAGAAAACTCGGGGAGGAGAGATCATGACAGGCCGCGCTCTTACATCACTGGCCGCGACCATGGCCTTGGGTCTTGCTTTCGCGGGGGCCGCGCTGGCGGATCCGGTCGATGATGAATTGATCATCGAAGGCGATCTGAAGCTGATTACCGTTGCACCTGCGCCGGCACATCTGGAGGGGGTGCTCGATACGATCTATTCGGGCTGGCATTTCCGCGAGGATGAGACCCGCGCGCTGCAGATGGACGATTTCGACAACCCCGGCATGGTGTTTGTCGATCGCGGTCTGGATCGCTGGAACGCGGTGGAGGGCACGGAAGGCAAGGCCTGCGCGACTTGCCACGAGGGGCCGGAAAGCATGGCGGGGCTGCGGGCCGTTCTGCCACGGGTTGATGCGAAGACCGGCAAGCTGATGCTGATGGAAGATTACATCAACGATTGCCGGACAACGCGGATGGGCGCCGAGGCCTGGGGCATGACCAAGGACCCGATGAAGGACACGATGGCGCTGATCTCGATGCAGTCGCGCGGCGAGATCGTGAACGTCGCGATTGATGGTCCGGCGGCGCCGTTCTGGGAGAAGGGCAAGGAAATCTACTACACCCGCTTCGGGCAACTCGAGATGTCCTGTGCCAACTGCCATGAAGACAACACCGGCAAGATGATCCGGGCCGACCATCTGAGCCAGGGCCAGATCAACGGCTTTCCGACCTACCGTCTGAAGGATGCGGGCATCTTGTCAGCACAGCAGCGGTTCGTGGGCTGTGTGCGTGACACGCGGGCCGAGACGTTCAAGCCGGGGTCGGACGAGTTCAAGGCGCTGGAACTGTATGTGGCCTCGCGCGGCAACGGCCTGTCGGTCGAAGGCGTGTCGGTTCGGCACTGAGCCTTGCGGCGCGCGGGGTTGCCCTGCGCGCCTGACGAAACAGATGCAAGCTCGCCGGCCGGGCGGCCTGCCACGCCTTGTGGTCGGCATCGCCATGCCTGCCGGTCAAGGAGAGACGGATGATCACGCGGCGCGAATTCCTGCAGGCTTCGGTGGCTGCGTCGGCCATCGTCGGGGCGTCGGGCCTTGGCAACTGGTCGCGTCTGGCGGCGCAACAAGCCTTGACGCAAGAGCAGTTGCTCCAGTTCGACGATTTCGGCAACGTCACGCTGATCCACATCACCGACATTCATGCGCAACTGCGCCCGATCTGGTTCCGTGAACCCGAGATCAACCTGGGTGTCGGGGACGCGCGGGGCAAGCCGCCGCATGTGACGGGTGCCGATTTCATCCGGATGTTCAACCTGACACCGGGATCGCCCGAGGCCTATGCTCTGACGCATGAGGATTTCGCGGCGCTGGGCAAGACCTATGGCCGGATGGGCGGCATGGACCGGGTTGCAACTGTCGTGAAGGCGATCCGGGCCGCCCGGCCTGACAGCATCCTGCTGGACGGCGGCGATACCTGGCACGGCTCGATGACCTCGTTCCTGACCAAGGCGCAGGACATGGTGAACGTCATGAATGCGCTGGGCACCGAGGCGATGACGAGCCACTGGGAATGGACACTTGGCACCGAGCGGGTGAAGGAGCTGGTCGATCAACTGCCCTTCCCGTTCCTGGGCGCCAACATTTTCGACGCCGAATGGGATGAGCCGGCCTTCGAGCCCTACAAGATGTTCGAGAAGGGTGGGGTGCGGATTGCCGTGATTGGCCAGGCATTCCCCTATATGCCGATTGCCAATCCGGGCTGGATGTTCCCCGAATTCTCGTTCGGCATCCGTGAGGAGCGGATGCAGGCCATGGTGGACGAGGTACGCGCGGCCGGCGCCGATGTGGTTGTCTGCCTCAGCCACAACGGCTTTGACGTGGATCGCAGGATGGCCGGGCGGGTCAAGGGGATCGACGTGATTCTGACCGGCCATACCCATGACGCCATTCCCGAGCCGGTGCTGGTCGGTGCGACGATCCTGATCGCCAGCGGGTCGAACGGCAAGTTCGTCTCGCGCGTCGATCTCGACGTCCGTGACGGGCGAATGATGGGGTTCCGGCACAAGCTGATCCCGATCTTCTCGGACGTGATCGCACCCGATCCCGAGATGACGGCGCTGATCGACGCCGAACGCGCGCCGTTCAAGGCCGACCTTGAAGAGGTGGTCGGCCAGACCGAAAGCTTGCTGTATCGGCGGGGCAATTTCAACGGCACCTGGGATGACCTGATCTGCGAGGCGATCCTGTCCGAGCGGGACGCGCAGATCGCGATGAGTCCCGGCGTGCGCTGGGGGCCGTCGCTGCTGCCCGGCGATGCGATCACCCGCGAAGACATCCACAATGTGACCTCGATGACCTATGGCGCCTGCTACCGGACCGAGATGACGGGTGAGTTCATCCACACGATCCTTGAGGATGTGGCCGACAACCTGTTCAATCCCGACCCCTACTACCAGCAGGGCGGGGATATGGTGCGGGTGGGCGGACTTGGCTACCGCATCGACATCTCGAAGCCGATCGGCAGCCGGATCACCGATCTGGTGCTGACGAAAACCGGTGCCGCGATCGACCCGGCCGCAACCTATACGGTCGCCGGCTGGGCCTCGGTCAACGAGGGCACCGAGGGGCCGCAGATCTGGGACGTGCTGGAGGCGCACATCCGCAAGATCGGCACAGTCGCGCTTGAACCCAACACATCGGTCACAGTGGCCGGAACCTGAACGACGAAGGAGCGTTTGTCATGGTGGACAAACCCGAGGACGGCACGACGCGCAGGGGGTTCCTGCGGTCTGGACTGGTGGCGGGCGGCGCCGTGCTGGCGACGGGCCAGGCGGTGCGAGCGGCAGACCCTGATCCGCTGATCACCGAGGTGCAATCCTGGGCGCAGGGTTGGGGCGAGGGCGTGGACGCAACGCCCTATGGTTTGCCGATCCGGTTCGAGGCGGATGTTGTGCGGCGCAATGTGCCCTGGCTGACCGCCGATCCGATCAGCTCGATCAACTTCACGCCGATCCATGCGCTTGACGGCACGATCACCCCGCAGGGCTGCGCGTTCGAGCGGCACCATTCGGGCGCGATCGAGTTGAGCAAGCAGGACTATCGGCTGATGATCAACGGCCTGGTGGAACGGCCCTTGATCTTTACCTATGCCGATCTGGAGCGGTTCCCGAGGGAAAGCCACGTCTATTTCTGCGAATGTGCCGCGAACACGGGGATGGAATGGGCGGGCAGCCAGCTGAACGGGGCGCAGTTCACCCATGGCATGATCCACAACATGGAATACACGGGCGTCACGTTGCGCACCCTGCTGGCCGAGGCCGGGGTCAAGCCCGAGGGCACCTGGGTGTTCGTCGAGGGGTCGGATGCGTCATCGAACGGGCGCTCAATCCCGATGGAGAAGGCGCTGGACGATGTGCTGGTGGCCTTCAAGGCCAATGGCGAAGCCCTGCGCAAGGAGCACGGCTATCCCGTGCGCCTGGTTGTGCCGGGGTGGGAAGGCAACATGTGGGTGAAGTGGCTTCGGCGGATCGAAGTCACCGCGAATGCCATCCAGAGCCGCGAGGAAACCTCGAAATACACCGACACGCTGGCCGATGGCACCAGCCGCAAGTGGACCTGGGTGATGGACGCGAAATCGGTCGTCACCTCGCCTTCACCGCAATCGCCGATCACCCATGGGCCTGGACCGCTGGTGATCACCGGTCTGGCCTGGTCGGGGCGCGGCAGCATCGCGCGGGTTGATGTGACGGTGGATGGCGGCAAGACGTGGAAGACCGCGCGATTGGTGCCACAGGCCAACAACAAGGCGTTGCACAGGTTCTATCTGGATCACGTCTGGGATGGATCCGAGATGCTGGTGCAGTCCCGCGCAATCGACAGCACCGGCTATGTCCAGCCGACAAAGGCCGAGTTGCGGGCCGTGCGCGGGCTGAACTCGGTCTATCACAACAACTGCATCCAGACCTGGTGGATCAAGGAAAACGGAGAGGCGGAGAATGTCGAGGTTTCGTGATCTGGTGATCGGTACCGCGCTGGGAACATTCTGCGCCATGCCGGTGCTGGCCGAAGGGCTGGGGATCGGGCGCGCCGCCTTGCCGGAAGAGATTGCGGCCTGGGATCTGGACGTCAGCCCCGACGGCACCGGCCTGCCCGAGGGATCGGGCGATGTGCTGACCGGGGAAGAGTTGTTTTCCGAGAACTGTGCGTCGTGCCACGGCGAATTTGGTGAGGGGCAGGGCAACTGGCCCAAGCTGGCAGGCGGTATGGGCACGCTGGCGGACGATGATCCGTTGAAGACCGTCGGATCGTTCTGGCCGCATCTTTCGACCGCGTGGGATTATGTGAACCGGTCGATGCCGTTCGGAAACGCGCAATCGCTGTCGGATGACGAGGTCTACGCGATCGTCGCCTACATGCTGTACAACAACGATCTGGTCGACGAGGACTTTGTGCTGTCGAAGGAAAACTTCCTCGACGTCGTGCTGCCGAACGCCGACGGGTTTGTTGTGGACGATCGCGATGCGGTGGAACTGCCGTTGTTCGTGCGCGAGCCTTGCATGGAGAACTGCAAGCCGTCGGTCGAGATCACGATGCACGCGACGATCCTTGATGTGACACCCAATGACACCACGGATGACGGGGCAGCGGCCGAGGTGGTCGAGGCCGCGGCAGAACCGACCGAGGCCGAAGCGCCCATGACCGAGGCCGCTGCGGAGGATGTGGCAATCGAGGCTGCCGATCCGGCGCTGATTGCAGCAGGCGAAGCCGTCTTCAAGAAATGCAGTGCCTGCCACAAGGTCGGTGCGGGGGCGAAGAACGGAACGGGCCCTGTTCTGAACGGGATTGTTGGTCGTGCGGCGGGCGAGGTCGAGGGGTTCAAGTATTCCAAGCCGCTTCTGACGATGGCCGAAGCTGGGCTGGTCTGGGATGCCGCCTCGCTTGAGGTGTTCCTGGAAAACCCCAAGGCCTTCATGAAGGGCACGAAGATGTCGTTCGCCGGGCTGAAGAAGGAAGACGACCGGGCCGCGGTGATCGCCTATCTCGCGACGCTGGGACCCTGACGATGCGACGCGGCCGCGCCTTGCTGATCCTGGTGGCGCTGGTTGGCGTGTCAGGGCCGGCGGCCGCCGAAGAGATCGGGGATGCGCGGCGCGGCGAAGAGGTGTTCCTGAGCCAGTGCTCCGGGTGCCATCAGATCGGGATCGGCGCGGTCAACAAGATCGGGCCACAGTTGAACGGGATCTTCGGGCGTCGTGCCGGGGTGGTGGAAGGGTTTCCCTATTCGAAAGGGATGCACCGGATGAGTGGTGATGGCCTGACCTGGACACTGGAAACCCTTGATCCCTATCTCGAAAACCCCAGGGCGCTGGTTTCTGGCACACGCATGACCTACCCCGGCTTGAAGGACCACGAGGCGAGGTGGGCCTTGCTGGCCTTCCTGCGCGAATGGTCCGACAAGCCGCGCGACATCCCCGAGGCCGAGCCGACGGCGGTCAGGACGCTGCCCGATCTTGCGCCCGAGATCCTGGCGATCGAGGGCGACCCCGAGTATGGCGCCTACCTGTCGTCGGAATGCGTCACCTGTCATCAGAGCGACGGGTCAGACCGGGGCATCCCCTCGATCACGCAATGGCCATCGGATGATTTCGTTGTCGCCATGCATGCCTACAAGGAAAAACTGCGCCCCCATCCGGTGATGCAGATGATGGCGGGCCGGCTGTCCAACGAAGAGATCGCGGCCCTCGCCGCGTACTTTGCGACGCTCGACTAGAGCCAAGACCAGAGCGCGGGAACCGCGCCACCCCATCATCCTCGGGAGGAGATCCAGATGACCATCAACAGACGCCTGTTTCTTGGCAGCACGTTTGCAACCAGTGCGCTGCTGGCCGCGCCCGCCTTGTGGGGTCAGGGCAAGCCGCGTGTCGTGATCATTGGCGGTGGGGCCGGGGGGGTGACGGCGGCGCGTTACCTGGCCAAGGACAGCGAAGGTGCGCTTGACGTGACGCTGATCGAAGCGAATCCGGTCTATACGACCTGCTTCTTTTCCAACCTCTATCTCGGCGGTTTCCGTGCGTTCGAAAGCCTTCAGCACGGCTATGACCGGATCGGCGCAGGCGGTGTGACCGTCGTTCACGACAGGGCCACGGCGGTGGACAAGGCGGCGCGGACCGTGACCCTGGCCGGCGGGCAGGTGCTGCCCTATGACCGGCTGATCCTGTCGCCGGGGATCGACTTCAAGGACGGGTCGGTTCCGGGCTGGAGCCTTGATGCGGCCGAAGTCATGCCCCACGCCTACAAGGCCGGACCGCAGACGCAATTGCTGAAATCCATGATCGAGTCGATGCCGCAGGGCGGAACCTTTGCGATGGTGGCGCCGCCGAACCCCTACCGCTGCCCGCCGGGGCCCTATGAACGGGTCTCGATGGTTGCGCATGTGCTTTCGCAGAGCAACCCGACCGCCAAGATCCTGGTGTTCGATCCGAAGGACAAGTTCTCCAAGCAGGCGCTCTTCGAAGAGGGCTGGGGCCGGTATTACAACGGCATGATCGAGTGGATCAACCCGGAGTTCGGGGGCGGCGATGTCGAGGTGCGCGTCGACACGATGGAGGTCGTGGTCGAGGGCGAGGCGCAGAAGGTCGATGTGTGCAACGTGATCCCCGGTCAGATTGCCGGCCAGATTGCCGCCATCGCCGGCGTGACGGATGACAGCGGCTGGGCCCCGGTCGATCCGGCGAACATGCGCGCACGGGCGGACGAGAACATCTTTGTTCTGGGCGACAGCGCCGCGCAGGGCGACATGCCGAAATCCGCCTTTGCGGCGAACAGCCAGGCCAAGGTGGCAGCCATGGCGATCCGGGGCGAATTGCTGGGATCAAAGGTGTTCCCCGCGAAATACTCCAACACCTGCTGGTCGCTGCTGGCCCCGGACGACGGGGTGAAGGTTGGCGCCTCGTACGAGCCGACGCCCGAGAAGATCGCCAGCGTCCACAGCTTCATCAGTGACACCGGCGAAGATGCGGCGCTGCGCAAGGCGACCTTCGAGGAATCCCTTGGTTGGTATGCCGGGATCACCGCCGACATGTTCGGCTGACCTGTTCCTCCCGACTGCGCGGGCGCTGTGCGGCGCCCGCGCCCTTTTCCACGAATCTTTCCAACAACAGGTGCGCGATGCTGACCCGCCGACAGATACTGATGACTGCCACTGTGGCCGCTGGCGCCCTGCTGATCCCGGCAAGGCTTTGGGCGGGATCGACGCTGGCTATGGGGCCGGTGCAGATTGATACGCTGTCGGATGGCAATCTTGTCCTGCCTGGCGATTTCATCCTGGGCGGGATGCCGCAAGACGAGATGGCGCAGATAATGGCCCGCTACAACCTGCCGACCGATCAGTTGACGCCGCCCTGCAACGTCACCCTGCTGCGGGACGGGACGAACGTGGTTCTGTTCGACGCCGGGGCGGGTCCGGATTTTCAGCCCACCGCCGGAAAACTGGCCGAGGCGTTCGAGGTCGTCGGGATCGGCTTTGACGAGGTGACGCATGTGGTGTTCACGCATGGTCACCCGGATCATCTGTGGGGCGTGCTGGACGAGTTCGACGAGCCGCTCTTTGCCAATGCCGAACATCTGATGGGCCGCGCCGAGTTCGCCTACTGGACCGATCCGGCGACGGTGGACAGCATCGGTGACGCGCGCACGGCCTTTGCCGTGGGGGCCGCGCGGCGGCTTGGCGTGATGGCGGACCGGATGCGTCTGATCGAGGATGGCGACGAGATCTTGCCGGGGGTGGCGGCCCGTCTGACACCGGGACACACGCCCGGGCACATGGCCTATGAGGTGCGACAGGGATCCCAGGGGGCGATGATCGTGGGCGACGCCCTTGGCAATCATCACGTGGCGTTCGAGCGGCCCGATTGGGCGTCGGGGTCGGATCAGGATGGCGCGATGGCGGCGGCGACTCGGGTCCGGCTGCTTGATGCGATCACATCGGACGATCTGCACCTGATCGGCTTTCACCTGCCGGGTGGCGGGATCGGGCGGGCAGAGCGGGCCGATGGCGCGTATCGTTTCGTCGAGGACGCGGCATGAGGCGGGCGTGGTCCTTGTCGAGAGACTGCGCTTGAACCGCTGATTCCGGTCAGGCGGTCGCCGCCCGCGGCGCCTGATCCACAAGCGCGTCGGTGACAACCGCACCGATCCACATGCAGAACAGCGCGACCCAAGCTGTCGCGACAAAGATCGAGCCGCCCGTGACCCCGGCACCGATGGCGCAACCTCCCGCCAGCATGGCGCCAAAGCCCATCAGGGCCGCGCCGGTCATCGAGCGGCGCATCTGCCCTTCGCCCTCGAAGCCTTGAAAGCGCAACTCGCCCGCCAGCGCTGCCGACAGCAAGGCCCCGATGAAGACGCCGGGGATCAGGCCGATGTCAAAGCCAAGTTCGGCATCGGGCGTCAGGAAAAACATCAGCATATTGGCCGACGGTCCCGAGAAGGTGACCGACGACACCGTGACCGGATCAAAGGCGGATTGCGCAAGGCTGAAGGTCAGCACCCAACCCAGCGCCACCGCGAACCCCACGCCCGAGGCATGGACGACCGTGCGCCAGCCGATCCGGTTGCGACGGGCCAGCCCCAGCGCGAGCGCCGCGATCGCAAGCCCCATGCCGATCCCGGCGCTTTCTGGCAGCGAGAGGGCGGCCAGAAGATCGACGTTGGTTCCGCCCGGCGTCACCCAGAGCGCCGCCAGCGCCTGGCGCAAGGGTGCAAGCCAGCCATGCAGCGCCATTTGCGCGACAACGGCAAAGATCAGCCCCGCAATGACCGACCGCAGGTTCCCCGTCGCGGCAAGGACCAAGAGACGCCCCGAACAGCCCCGCGCAAGAACCATGCCCACACCGAACAGCAGCCCGCCAATGACCGCACCGGACCACGATCCGGTGACCGCCATCATCCGCGCGTCGGAACTGCGAAACAGGCCGGAAAGCTGCGCCGCCTGTACCCAGATCAGGGCCGTCGAGAAACTGAGAAGCCAGACGGCCACCTTGGGCCCCAGATGGCCCCGCGCAAACTCGACAGTCGCCGCGCGCAGACAGAACGCCGAACGCTGCGCCGCCACGCCAAAGACGATCCCGGTCAACAGACCGAAAAGGGCTGCGAGTTGCCCCTCGTCCAGCCAGTCCAGAAGGAAAGTCAGATCCATGGCCGGTCCTCCCTCGAGTGCAAGTCTAGCGATCCTTTGCCCAGGTGGGCTTGATCTGGATCACGGCGCCAGTCTTTTTTGGCCGACTTTTTTGGCCCGACGCGTTCCGATCAGGCCTGTTGACGGGGATCAATGCGGCGGTTGCGGACTTGGGTCATCAATAAGCGGGTCATGGCAAGGATCGCAAGCCTTGCCTCTTTGTGGCGGCCAGTCCGGCCCCGAACATGAAAAGGAAGTGTCATGAGCGCCGAAGGAAACAGCCAGAAATCCCCCCGCTTCGCCTTTCCCGATCTGACCGATCAGGGCGTTCCGATGCCGATGGTGGACATGATGCAGATGATCAGCCAGTTGCAGGGCAAGATGGTTGATTGCATGCTGCGACAGAACGTAGAAATGCTCGAGTTCCTGAAAAACAGGGTCGAGAAGGATCGCGCGCTGTTCGCAGAGCTTGGGAAAAACAAGGATCCAAGCACCGCGTTGCAGCAGTGGTCCGATTTCTGGCAGAAGGCCATGACGGATTACTCAAACGAATCCGGCAAGTTGACGGCGACTGTTGCGGAAACGGTCGAGACCGTGATCGGGGATCTGTCAGAGGAAAGCAAGGCACTGGCCGGAAAGATGAAGGTCGCAAAGGGGTGAGCCGGGCAGAGCGGATCGCGGATCCGGCCCACTTGAAACGGCCTGAGACCGGCAAGACCGCCGGCGCCGTCCCGGCGGCAAAGGCCGACACGATGCCCATGGCGACTGATGTGCCGCCTGCGCAACTGACCGAGGATGCGTGTCGGCGACTGGATCGACGGGTGCATGCGCGCCTGGGGGCCCTGTCAGGTGGGCTGTCGGCAATTGCGCTTGCGGGGGCCTGGGCTGACTGGGCCGCACACCTGGCCATTTCGCCCGGCAAACAGCTGGAACTTGCCTGGAAGGCCGGGCAGAAGTGGCAACGCCTGGGATCGGAAATGATGCAAGCCACCACCGGACTGGGGCCGGGGGCCAAAGCCGTTGTGCCGCTGCCTCAGGACGACCGGTTTTCGGCGCCGCAGTGGCAGCGGTTTCCCTATAACCTGCTGCACCAGTCGTTCCTGCTTCAGCAGCAATGGTGGCACGACGCAGCGATGGAAATCCCCGGCGTCGCCACGCAAAACCAGCGTCTGGTCGAGTTCTTCAGCCGCCAGATCCTTGACATGGTCTCGCCCTCGAACGCCCTGGCGACCAACCCCGAACTGCTCGACCGAACCGTGCAGGAAGGGGGGGCGAACCTGGTTCGGGGATACGTGAACTGGGTCGCGGACATGACCCGGTTGCTGGAGGGCCGGCACCACAAGATCCCTGCCGCGTTTTGTCCGGGCGAGGGCGTTGCGTTGACGCCGGGCAAGGTGGTGCTGCGCAATCACCTGATCGAACTGATCCAGTATGCCCCCGCCACCCCGACGGTTGGGGCCGTTCCGCTGCTGATCGTTCCGGCGTGGATCATGCGCTACTACATCCTTGATCTGACGCCGGAAGACTCGCTGATCCGGTGGTTGGTCGCGCAGGGGTTCACGGTTTTCTGCATTTCATGGAAGAACCCGGACGCCAGCGATCGCGATCTGGGGTTCGACGATTATCTGCAAAGCGGCGTGATGGCGGCGCTGGATGCGGTGTGCGCAATCACCGGCGTGCCCAAGGTCAACGCTGTCGGCTATTGTCTGGGCGGCACGCTGCTTGCCATCGCGGCGGCGGCGATGGCGCGCGACGGCGATGACCGCATCGCAACCCTGTCGATGCTTGCAGCGCAGGTCGATTTCTCGGAGGCGGGCGAGCTGTCATTGTTCACATCAGAGGCGCAGGTTGCGCTTCTGGAAGACATGATGTGGGAGACGGGCTATCTCGATCAGCGGCAGATGGCGGGGGCGTTCAACCTGCTGCGCTCGCGCGACCTGATCTGGTCGCGCAATGTGCGGCGCTATCTGTTGGGCATGCCGCCTGAAACGACGGCGATGGGGGCCTGGAGCGCGGATGCGACGCGTATGCCGTACCGGATGCACGCCGATTATCTGCGCCGCCTTTTCATCGAGAACGACTTGGCGCTGGGACGGTTTGTTGCGGCAGGGCGCACGGTCTTTCTGGCCGATATCCGGGTGCCGGTCTTTGCCGTTGCAACCGAGCGTGATCACATCGCGCCGTGGAAATCGGTTTTCAAGCTGACCTACCTGTTGCACGGGGATGCCACCTTCGCCCTTGTCTCGGGCGGTCACAATACCGGGATCGTCGCAGCCCCCGGCAACCCGCGTGCCGGGCGGCGTATCCTGTTGCACACGACCGCCAGCATCCATTCCAGCCCGGAAGACTGGGCGGCGTCGGTACCCGTCGTGCCGGGGTCCTGGTGGCCGGACTGGGCCGACTGGCTGGGTGACAATGCGGGTGCGCAGATTGCGCCGCCACCGCTTGGCAATCCCGCGGCCGGCTACCCGGGGGTTGCGGACGCACCCGGAACCTATGTTTGTGCGCCCTGAGCGACGGCCGGGGTCAGGGGGGCGCCCAAGGCCGGGTTACAGGCTTTCCCCGCCGTCGATCACAAGGGCATGGCCGGTCAGGAAGCTGGACTGATCTGACGCAAGGTACACGATGCTTGCCGCGATCTCGTCCGGCGTGCCCCATCGGCCCATCGGGATCTGGGTGCGCACATAGGCCTCCAGCCCCGGCCGACCGCCCATCTGATGCTCGAAGCCCGCATTGAAGGCGGTATCCACGAAGCCGGGGCAAAGCACGTTGCAACGCACATTGTAGCGCGCATAATCCGCCGCCATCTGGCGCGTCATCGCAATGACGGCGTGCTTCGTGGTGGTGTAGGCGATCATGCCCCGGTCGAACTGGACGCCCGAGTTCGAGGCCGTCACGATGATCGAGCCTCGACCCGCCTTGCGCATGTGCGGCATCGCGGCACGGGCCGCCACGAAATGCGCCAGCACGTTCAGCCGCCAGGACGCCTCCATCTGTTCGGGCGTGATGTCTTCCAGCGCGCCGGCCACCTGAAGGCCCGCGTGCGAATGCAGGATGTCGATCCGTCCATGGCGCGCGGCGGTCTGGTCGATCGCGGCGCTCAGGGCCGTTGCGTCCTGAACGTCGAGTTGCCGATCCTCGGCGCACCCGCCCGCGTCCCGGATTTCGGCGGCGACCTGCGCGGCGCGATCGGCCTCTTTATCCGTCACCACCACCAGCGCGCCTGCGCGCGCCATGGCATGGGCCCCCGCCCGCCCGATCCCCGATCCCGCGCCGGTCACGAAGGCCACGCGCTTGTCCAGCAGCATTTGCATGGATCCCCTCGATGGTTCAGCGCGCGGCGCGGCGGTTGCGTTGCAAGATGCCCTGCGCCGTGATCAGCAGCACCAGAGAGACGGCAAGCACCATCGTGCCGATCGCGTTGATCTCGGGCGTCACGCCACGCCGGATAGACGAAAAGACGTAGATCGGCAGCGTGGTCTGTGATCCGGCGACGAAAAAGGCGATGATGAAGTCGTCGAAGCTGAACGTGAAGCTGAGCAGAAAGCCCGCGACGATCCCCGGCAGGATCTGCGGCAAGGTGATCTGGCGAAAGGTGCCGAAAGGCGTGGCATAGAGATCCGCAGAAGCCTCGATCAGGCTGCGATCCATCCCGGCAAGGCGGGCGCGCAGGATGATGATGACCAGCGCCATCGAGAACAGCCCATGCGCCGCGACAAGCGAACCATGGCCGAGCGACAATTGCGGCGCAGCCCCCGCCAGCGGCCAGATCGCATCGAGCACAGGGTTCAACCAGCCGAAAACCGTCACAAGCGCGATCAGTGTGGCGATGCCGATGACGATGCCCGGCACCATGACGGCGATGTAGATCAGCGCGTCGATAGCCGTGCGCACCCGCCCCCGGACCGATTGCAGCGCAAGCGCCGCCATGGTGCCGAACAGGCTGGCAAGCAGCGCCGAGGTGAAGGCCACGACAAGGCTTGTCTGCAACGCTTCCATGACAAAGGGGTTGGCGAGGGCCTTGCCATACCATTGCACGGAAAAGCCCTGGAACTGGCTGGCATGGCGCCCTGCGTTGAAGCTGAAAAGCGCGATGATCCCGATCGGGAAGTAAAGGAACAGAAAGACCACTGCTGCGTAGATCCGCATCACGCCCTCACATCAGCGAAACGTCATCGCGGGCCCCCGCCCAGCGACGCGTCAGGCGCATGTAGAGTGTCACCGTCACCAGCATGATGGCGACAAGCGTTACCGCCACGGCCGATCCGAAGGCCCAGTTGCGCGATTGCAGGAACAGATCCACAAGGGCGTTTCCAACGAAAAACACCTTGCCGCCCCCCAGCATGGCCGGGATCAGGAACTCGCCCATCAGCAGGATGAAGACCAGCATGCAGCCCGTTGCCACACCCGGCATCGACAGCGGCAGGGTGACATTCAGAAAGGTGCGCCAGGGTGGGCAGCCCAGATCGCCAGACGCTTCGAGCAGGCGCTTGTCCAGCCGTTCCAGACTGACATAGATCGGAAACACCATCAGCGGCAGATAGCCGTAGACGATCCCTGTCAGCACGGCGAAGGGCGTGTTGATCAACTGGATCTCGCCCAGCCCCATCGCCGCGATGAGCGCGGGCAGCCCCTTGCCCCCAAGGATGAAGATCCAAGCGTAGCTGCGGATCAGGATCGAGGTCCAGAACGGCACGATCACCAGGATCAACAGCAGCGTGCGCCACTGTGCGCTGGCCCGGATCGCCAGGAAATAGGCGAGTGGATAGGCGATGGCCGCACAAAGCAGTGTGCCCACGGGTGCCAGCGTCAGGGTGTTGCGAAACGCCGCCCATCGAGCGCCCAAGTTGAGGTAGTTGTCGAAGGTGAACGCGGGGGCATAGCCGCCGGCCGGCCCCCGCTCGCCAAAGCTGAAGACGAAAACGACCACCAGCGGCAGCACCAGCATGGCCAGAAACCATGCTGCTGCCGGCGCTATGAAAAGCCAGGTCTTGACCTGTGGTCGCATCCGATCCGCTCCGTTCCGCCTCAGGCCGACTTGAAGCGCGCCATCAACTCGGCGCGGTTCGGATCGGTCAGCGTGACTGCCGCGCCGAACTCCAGCGCGTTCAGCAGCTCTGCCGCCGGATAGAGGATCGGATCGCTCAGAACCTCTGGTGGCAACAGCGCATTCACCCGCGCGTCGGCGACCGGATAGCCATGGAACAGGCTTTCCTTGGCATTCACTGGCGGATCGAGCAGGAAGTTGATCAGCGCATAGGCCGCGTCCATGTGCGGGGCGCCTTTGGGAATGGCGTAGAAGTCGCTCCACAGCTCGCCGCCTTCCTTGCCCAGGATGTACTCGATCTCGGGCATGTCGCGGTTCATCTGCTTGCCGTCGCCAGTCCAGCAGATCGTCATCCAGGCATCGCCCGAGCGCATCGAGGGCTGGTAGTCGGACGAGATCGCAAAGAGGTGCGGCTTGGCCGCCAGCAGCAACTTTTCGGCCTCGGCCAGTTCCGCCGGGTCGATCGAGTTGAACGAATAGCCGTAGTATTTCAGGGCATTGCCGATCGTTGTCAGCTGATAGTCATGCACCATCGTGCGGCCCGAGAAATCTGTCATCGTCCGGTCCCAGAATTCCTTCCAGGTGGTCAGCGGCTTGCCGTCCGTATGCGTGTTGTTCACCGCAAAGCCGGTCGTGCCCCAGTTCTTCGGCACGGCATAGACCGTGCCATCGACCGTTCCGGGGCCGGCAAATCGCTGATCGAAGGACCCGGCGTCATAGCTCGGGATCCGCGACAGATCGAGCGGTTCGATCAGGTTTTCGGCGACATAGGTCGTGATCGTGTAGTTCGTCGGCACGAAGACATCCCATCCGGTGCCCCCGGCCTGCAACTTGGCCAGCATCTCTTCGTTCGAGCCGAAGACGTTCAACTGAACCGACGCACCCGTCGCTTCGGTGAAGGCGTCGAAATTGGCCGGGTCGTGATAGTTGGGCCAGCTGGACAGGATCACGCGATCGCCAATCGCCTCTTGCGCCATGGCGCGCCGTGGCAGCAGGCCCGGCATCGCCGCCCCTAGGACGGCCGTTGCGGTGCCAAGGCCGGTCACGCCAAGGAAGTGGCGGCGCGTGACCGATCCCTTGCGATAACGCATGAGTTCCTCGATGAAGGTCTTGCGAGACATGAAGTCAAACTTGTCGGCCATTTTCATACTCCCCTTTGGTTTGATCGGTTTCCGGTTTCCGTCACTTTCAATCGTTTTCAAGCAGCAGCGCGGCCTTGCCCTGCCAGGTCGCGGTCGTCGTATCTCCAGGTTGGTAGCCGCCTTCCAGCGCCTCGGCCTGGCGGGCGACCAGAACCAGAAAGTCGCCCAGCGCCTCATTGCGCACGAGGTATTCCGTATGCTCGCCCAGGAAGATCCTGTTGATCACCTGCACGGGCACCTGGATATCATGGTCGTTCTGCGCGGCGGTCCGGCGCAGGGCGATCTGTTCTGGCCGAAGTCCGACCGAAACCTTGCCGCCAACCGCAAGCGGCCCCTGCGCCCGACCCGGCAGGCGCAGGCCTGATGGTGTGTCGACAACGCCGAAGCCGCCCGAGACGGGGCCGACCGTGCCATCGAAGAAGTTCATCTTGCCGACGAAATCCGCGACATAGCGGTTGCGCGGCCGGTCGTAGAGATCGGAGGGCGCGCCAACCTGAACGATCCGGCCGTTCTGCAGGATGCAGATCCGATCGCTCATCGACAGCGCTTCTTCCTGATCGTGCGTGACCAGCACGAAGGTGATCCCCAACTGGCGCTGCAAGGTCTGCAACTCGATCTGCATGTCACGGCGCAGTTTCCGGTCGAGTGCTGCCAGCGGTTCGTCCAGCAGCAGCAGCTTTGGCTGGTTGATCAGCGCGCGCGCGAGCGCCACGCGCTGTTGCTGGCCACCGGACATCTCCCAGATCCGCCTTGCGCCGAAGCCTGGCAACCGGACGGTTTCCAGCGCCTGCTCGACCTGCCGGGCGATCTGATCCGCAGGCTGTTTGGGTCTTTGCTGGCGCAGCCCATAGGCGATGTTGTCGCGCACCGTCAGATGTGGGAACAGGGCATAGTGCTGGAACACCATGTTGACGGGGCGGCGATGCGCCGGCAGCGCGTTGACCATCTGGCCGTCCAGCAGAACTTCGCCCGAGGTGGGCGTCTCGAAGCCTGCAAGCATCCGAAGCGCGGTCGTCTTGCCACAGCCCGAAGGGCCGAGGAAGGACAGGAACTCGCCACGCCGGATCGACAGATCCAGATTGTCTGCGGCCAGCACGTCGCCAAACCTCTTGGAGGTGCCGCGCAATTCCGCAATCGGCTCTGCCAGCCTGGGATTGATCTGGGTCTGGTCCATCGAGTCCTGTCGAACGGTCCGGCACCTATACCTGCCGTTACCGCAAATCGTAGAAAAGCACCGACAAGCTGTATATACCACGTTTTGCATAGAGGAGCGGCAAGCCACTTGACGCAGGGTAGCGACCAAAGACTCGATCTGATTGCACAGGTGATCGGGGCGCTTGGCTCGCCAGCGTTTCCTGCGGCCCTTGCGGCAGTGCTGCGGGCCGTGACCTCGTACAATTACACCGTGATCTTCGGGTATCGCGGCGCGGCGCGGCCTGTTGATCTGCACGACGACTTTCCGCTGGAAAAGCGCAAGGTTTTCGTCACCGATTATCAGGACGGGCCCTATCTGCTGGATCCGTTCTATCTGGCGGCGATGCAGCCGGTACCGCCCGGTATCTATCGGATGCGAGATCTGGCCCCGGATCGCTTCTATCAGGGCGAGTATTTTCGCAACTACTACGTCCAGACCGGGCTGGCCGAGGAGATCGGGATTTTTACGGATCTGCCGGACGGGTCGGTTGTCGTGACCTCGCTGATGCGTGAGGAGCGGCCTTTTTCGAGGCGCGAGATCCGGGCGCTCGAGTCGATCCTTAAGATCGTTCAGGCTGCCTCGCGGAAGCATTGGGCAAGTCTGGCGGAAAACATCGGGCAAGCACGCGGCGGCGCCCGCGAGACGCGGCTGCATGGGCAGATCGAGCGGTCGTTCCAGACCTTCGGGGGGGACTTGCTGACGCCCCGGGAACGGCAGGTGGTGGAATTCACGTTGAAGGGGCACTCGGCCGAGGCGATCGGCCGGTTGCTTGCGATCCGTCCGGGCACGGTCAGCATTCATCGCAGGAATGTCTATTCAAAGCTGCGCATCAGCTCGCAAGGCGAGCTTTTCTCGCGCTTCATTCAGGCGTTGGGCGGCAAGGGGTGACGGCCGGCCGTCTCGGGCGCGGTCCCGGTTCAGGCGGAGGGCGCGACGAGGTGGCCCTGTCCGACGTCCTGCAGGATCAGCCGGGGAGGGTGGCTGCCGATCTTGTGGACCGGGCTGGGGACATCGCCGGCAAGACGGACGCCGGGGGGGCGGACGTGGGCGGGGTCGGGGATGGGCACGGCGTCGATCAGGCGGCGTGTGTAGGGATGCTGCGGGTTGCCGAAGATCTGCGCCCGCGTGCCCATCTCGACGATCTGGCCGAGATACATGACGGCGACACGATCGGAGATGTTCTCGACCACGGCCATGTCGTGGCTGATGAAGAGGTAGGCGATGCCGAACTCTTGCTGGAGGGCCTGCAGCAGGGCCAGCACGCGGGCCTGGACGGAGACATCGAGGGCCGAGACGGATTCGTCGGCGATGATCAGGTCGGGTTGCAGGGCGAGGGCGCGGGCGATGCAGATGCGCTGGCGCTGGCCGCCGGAGAACTCGTGCGGGTAGCGGGTCATCTGGTCGGGGGAGAGGCCGACGCGGGTCATTAGATCGGCGGCGCGGGCGCGCTGGTCGGCCGGGGTGCCGATGCGGTGGATGGCAAGCGGTTCGGCGATCAGGTCGCCGACGGGGAGGCGTGGATTGAGCGCCGCCATCGGATCCTGGAACACGATCTGGACGCGGCGGCGCAGCGCCTTGCGGCCGTCGGTGTCGAGATCGGCCAGGGACTGGCCGGCGATCTCGATGCGGCCCTGATGGGGGGTGAGGCCGACCATGGCGCGGGCGATCGTCGATTTTCCGCAGCCGGATTCGCCGACGAGGGCGAAGGTTTCACCGCGCCGGATTTCAAAGCTGACGTGTTCGACGGCGTGGACGCGGTGGGTGGTGCGGCCGAGCAGGCCGCCCTTCAGATCGAAGCGGACCTGGACATCCTGAAGCCGGGCAATGGTGTCGGGCGGGGCAATGTCGCACAGGTGTAACGCTTGGGGGGCCGTTGTTTCAAAACGATTTCCCGATTTTTGTTTACCGGATCTTAGGGTTTGGCCGGTGCCCATGCGGGGCACGGCGGCGAGAAGGTCGCGGGTGTAGGCGGCCTGCGGGGTGGCGAAGATCGCGGCGACGGGGCCTTGCTCGATCATGCGGCCTTCGCGCATGACGATCACGCGGTCGGCCATTTCGGCCACCACCCCCATGTCATGCGTGATCAGGATGATCGCGGTGCCAAGTTCGGCTTGCAGGTCGCGCAGCAGGTCCAGCACCTCGCGCTGCACGGTCACGTCAAGCGCGGTTGTCGGTTCATCCGCAATCAGCACCTCGGGGCGCAAGGCAAGTGCCATGGCGATCATCACGCGCTGGCGCATTCCGCCCGACAATTCATGCGGATACTGGTCGAGCCGCTTTTCGGGTTGTGACAGGCGCACAGCGCGCAGCGCCGCCAGCGCCTGCGTGCGGGCCTCGGCCCGGGTCATGGTGGTGTGGGCGCGGATCGCCTCGGTCAGTTGCAGCCCGATGGTCAGCACCGGGTTGAGCGAGGTCATCGGTTCCTGAAAGATCATTGCGATCCGGTCGCCGCGCACGGCGCGCATCCGCACCTCGGGCAGCGCGGCAAGATCGGTCGCGCCCAGCCGCACGGCGCCGCCGGTGATGCGCACCGCAGGG